>PNBP01000070.1 GCA_003136075.1 Methanoregula sp.
CCCCTCATCAGGGCAATGCGGTCACAGGTTTCCCGGACAAACTCCATGTCGTGTGAGACAACGATGAACGTCTCATCCATCTCTTCGCGGGAATGCATGATCGAATGTTTCACATCCACTTTGGTGATGGGGTCCATCGTTCCAGTCGGTTCATCAAGGATTACGATACGCGGTTCCCTGATGAGGACCTGAGCAAGAGCGACACGGTGGCGTTCCCCCTCAGAGAGGTGCCCGGGCATGCGATCGAGAATCTCCTTACTTTTTTCCTCGGTAAACCCTGCCATCTTCAGCGTGATTACCGCTTTGCGCATCGCCAGCTCTTTGGGGAATTCAAGTCCGATCGCATCGGTGAGATTGTCAAGCACCGTCCGGTGGGGATAAAGGTCATATTCCTGATGCAGGAGGCCGATGTACTCCTTTGCCCGTCCCCGCTGGTCGATACCGGGCTTAGTCATATCGACCCACACATCCCCGATCCTGATATTGATCTCCCCGCTTGTTGGCTCGATGATGCCGGCAATGATCCGTGAAAGCGTTGTTTTCCCCGCCCCGCTTTTCCCGATAATGCCAAAAATTTCCTTGGTGAAAACATCAAAATTGACACCGTTAACTGCCTTGACGACCCCCCGGTCAACCGAGATATACCGCTTGGTCAGATCGCGTGCAGATACGACTTTTTCCCCAAGATCTGCATGTTCGAATGTTTCGCTGTCATCATATCCCAGCATGAACTGGTCGATGACTTCTTTTGGCGTACCCATCTTGGCAATTGCGCCCTCCACGAGCAGTATAGCACGATCAGCGACGTCCTCAATAACCTGTGAAAAGTGTGAGGTAACTACCATGCCCATATTGCTGGACTGCGCCGCAGTGTTCAGCATCTGGTGGACGAGCCGGGCTGTTTCCGGGTCAAGCGTACCGGTTGGTTCATCGGCAAAGAGCATGAACGGCTCTTTTGCCATCTGGCGGGCAAGTACGACCCGCTGTTTTTCTCCTCCTGACAGGTCGCGGGCAATATGCATCATACGGTGGGAGAGCCGTACCTGGTCAATCAGGTCAGCCGCACGATTGATCGCTTTGTCAGCGGGATAATTGATATCGTCGAGTGCATGAAGGACATTTTCGATCACCCGGTCATCGCCGTACAGGGCAAACGTGCGCTGGAACATGATCGCCGTTCTTCGCATCAGCCGGCGCTTCAGTGTTTCGTCGCTCTCATTCCAGAGATCGATATTCATGACGGATAATGTTCCACCGCAGTGAGGGCAGGGTTTGCCCGCAGCACTCCCGACATCCAGAAAATCGCAGGTGTTACAGGTGGCTACATGGTAGATAATCCTCCCGTTTGTCGGAGGTTGCTCGATCCCACGCAGGAGATGCATCAGCACGGTCTTACCGGCACCACTTCTCCCGATAATCCCCAGTATCTCCCCCTCGGCAATTTCAAAAGAGATATTTTTGAGTACTTTTGTTTCGTCAAAATCCATGCAGAGGTTTTCGACTGTGATCAATGGAGCCTTCATAATTCCCTTATACCCTATGTGGTACTCGTGTCATATTATCTTTTATATGCTGTACTATACTTAGTCACGATCGTGTTTTTTCGAGTGGTGCCAGCAACCCCTGCACAATCGGGATCACATCGCCCACCCGGTTGACCACGTAGTCAGCCGCCCGATAAAGACTTTCAGGGCGATCGCCGGGCTGCTGTATCGTGAGGATCGCGATATCTGCTTTCTCCAGTGCGCACAGGTCATTGATGCCGTCGCCGACCATCAGGACTTTTTCGTATTCCTGCTGGAGATCGCAGACAATCTGTGCTTTTACCGATGGCGTTGCGACACCGTACACCCTGTCACGGGGGATGCCGAGATGGTCTGCCATCCGCTCAAGTTTGGTTGACCGGTCACCGGATGCAATAAACGTCGGGACACCCAACCGGTGGAGCGTGCTGATGGTCTCTTTTGCCCCTTCAAACGGCCATCCCCCCGCTGTAATGCAGAATTCGATCGCGTTCTGCTCCATGTTGACAATTGCACCGCTGTTCATCGTAACCATACTTTCCGCACGGCAGATCGACCAGACATTACGGATGCATTCCTGCAGATCGCCTACGCATGCCCGGGTATCGGCATAGAGTACATCCCCGATGGCTTCGGCAGTAATAATCTTCCGCGTGCAGCTGACACCAAAGGCGATATTGCGTTCTACGAGGTATTCTGACAGGAGCATATCGGGCGATGCCTTCATGACGTCTTCAGAATGAACGGGAAGGATAAGCAGGACACGATCCGGGCAGCTGAAGGTGAGCGTGGTGGTCTCAATACCAGGAAGAAGTTTTTTGTTACAGATCTCTTTTGCAACACGGTACGTATTCAGGAGAGTTCCGGCACTGTCAAAAACAACGGCGACTGTCATCATCACACCCGGTAATAAACTCTATGTGCTATTCTCTCTATTGAATCAATGAAGATTAATGATCGTTACTGAAACTGCAGACAAGATAAAGAGCATGGAAATCCGTGGGGCCGGCAGGATCGCCCGGGCTGCCGCAGCAGCGCTTCGGGATCATGCCCTCTCTGTCGGTGACCAATCTCTGGCGGCATTCTTGCAGGAGATGGAACGGGCAGCCGCTACGCTGATCGCCACGCGTCCAACCGCCGTATCCCTCCCGAATGCTGTTCATATTGTTATGACCGGGATCAACGCCGCAAAAACGGTAGAAGAGGCGAGAGTGGGTGTGGTTACACGGGCTGATACATTTATTTCCTCATCGCAGCATGCCGTAGAAAGAATTGCCCGGATCGGGGCACGGCACATCCGTGACGGGGACGTCATCCTCACGCACTGCAACTCGGAAGCAGCCCTTTCCTGTATTATCGAGGCACACCGCGAGGGAAAAGAGATTTCCGTCTATGCAACGGAAGTGCGACCACGCAACCAGGGGCTTATCACCATACGGACGCTCAATGACGCAGGGATAAAAACGATGTTTATCGTGGATTCCGCCGTCCGGTCCGTTATCAATGATGTCGATCTGGTGATCGTGGGAGCCGATGCTGTGACAGTAAATGGTGCTGTCGTCAACAAGATCGGGACAGCACAGGTGGCACATGCTGCACATGGAGCACGGGTGAATATGGTGGTCGCTGCAGAAACCTACAAATTTGCGCCCCGCACCCTGCTTGGTGAGCTTATCCGGATTGAGGAGCGCCCGGGAAACGAGGTGCTGCCGGATGAAATTGCACGGACGCTGCCCTATGTAACCGTACGCAATCCCGCATTTGATGTCACTCCGGCGGAATATATCGACCTGATCGTCACAGAAGAAGGGGCGATTCCGCCGCAGATGGCATATGTAATCATCAAAGAATACCTTGGCTGGGGTATTGAGGAGTTCCATTCCTCATTAGAGGTGAATGGGAGGCATGAGGAGTAAGAACCAAACACACTAAAATGAACAAAAAACGATCAGTATGAAATCAACTGCATGCAAATATTGTGGAACAGGATAATCGGACGCGGACGCATTACCATGGAGATACCCTTTACCAAATTACACGGCAACGGTAACGATTTTGTCGTCATCGATGAATATGAGACAACCGTCATCCCGGATGATATGAAAACACAGTTTGCCATCTGTTACTGTGATCGCCGGTTTGGCATCGGTGCAGACGGTATTTTGTTTCTTTTAAAATCTGGTACCTGTGATCTGAAAATGCGGATCCTCCAGCCTGACGGGAGCGAAGCGGAGATGTGCGGCAATGGTATCCGCTGCCTTGCAAAATACGCGTTCGATGCCGGCTACGTGAAGGATTCCTGCACTATTGAAACGCTTGCGGGAGCCGTGAAGGTTACTCTCGGCTACAAAGACGATGAATTTACCGCGACGATCACGATGTCACCGCCCGAATTTGTCCGGAAAGGCATTCCTGCAACTGGCGACGGGGACTACCGGGAGCGTATAGGGGCATTTGATGTATATGCGGTAAACACCGGCGTTCCCCACGCGGTGATTTTTGTCGATGATGTTGACAGTATCGATATCGCTCAGGTAGCCCCGCCTGTCCGCCACCATGCATCATTTCCCCATGGCGCCAATGTGAATTTCGTCCAGAAGACCGGCGATACCAGCATTCGGATCCGGACATTTGAGCGTGGCGTGGAAGGCGAAACCCTCTCCTGCGGGACCGGCGCAACTGCATCAGCCCTGATCGCTCACAAACTGGGGTATACCGGCGATGTAGTCAATGTCGAGACCCGCGGGGGCCCTCTAGTTATCTCTATCAGGGAACATGTCCGCATGGAAGGGCCGGCAGTGACAGTATTTACCGGTGTTATAGCATATTGACTGCTGGCATAACGTTAAAATGAGCAGGGAATGACCACATGGACGGAGTCAATGGGACGCTCGCATGACAGATCGCGAGTCTAAAAACGAGTTTTTTCCGTAATGAAACTGGTATTTTCCCGGATTATCTGACGTGGATGAGGGGCCCGGTCAGCGTTTTTGGCTCTCCCGTCAGGGATTAAACCACGGTCTCAAATCTCTTTTATTTCGTGCCGCTCACGTTCTGCCTGTTTTCGTGCGGTAATGTCACGCGAAACATTATAGAACTCCCGCACATTTCCTGTCGCCGGATCGCGGATCGCATGGATAACCGATTCAAACCAGACATAACTGCCGTCTTTGTGTTGTATCCGTAAAATGAGCGTATCCCGGTTTGTTTCGCCACGTGAAATCCGGATCATAAAATCATGGACGATGTCCAAATCGTCAGGATGCACAAGATCCATCACTTTTCTGCCCAGAAATTCTTCAGGATTGTACCCGAGAATTGCTGTAACCGATGGTGAGACATACAGGAGGGTAGTGTCTGGTGCCTGACGGTTGATAATATCGAGGGAATATTCTGCAAGCAGCCGGTATTCCAGTTCACTCTCACGCAACTTTTCCTCGATATTCCTGCGCTCGCTGATATCTTCAATAAGGGCAATCGTTGCATGGATTCTATTGTCTGCTCCCCGGATTGGTGTGATGGTGACGGAAGCCCATAATACCGATCCACCCCTCGTCATATACCGTTTCTCCGTCCGGTAGACATCGATCTCCCCGGCATAGATCTTGTGGACCCCCACAACATCACGGCTGACATGGTCAGGGTGAGTGATGCTCATGAAGGTCTGTTCCTTAAGTTCTTCTGTGGTGTACCCAAGCATCTGGCAGAACTTCCGGTTAACCACGACAAACCGGAAATTTGTATCCACCAATGTCATACCAAGGGGACCATCCTCAAATATTCTCCGGAACCGCTCTTCACTTTGTATTAAGGCGTCTTCTGCACTTTTGCGGGCTGTGATGTCACGCGATACCCCAAAGACTGACCGTATCTGCCCGTTGCCATCAGGAACCGGGGCGAGAAAATGGTCAAACCACCGCACCTCTCCATTCACGACAATCGCTCCTTCGCTCCTGCAGGGAGTGCCTGATGTGATGACTTTTTGCAGCTGCGCACGCTGGTGGCGTGCCTGATCGTCGGGGAACAGCGTGGACCGGGGCTGCCCGATAATATCAGCAGGACTTTTCCCGATCAGACTGGCAGCACATCTGTTGACATACTCGACCCGGTCATCCCTGCCGATCATAAAAATCAGGTCATTTGACGACTCAGCGAGCAGCCGGTACCGTGCCTCGCTTTCCTGTATACGAGCCTCATTCTCTTTTCTCCAGGTGATATCTTCAAGAATGACGGACACTCCTTTGTGCCCGTCATCAAAAACCGTTGGTGCAATATGGCACGAAAAGAAGATCCCCCGCTGGTTCAGTGCGAGTTCCCCGTTCCATTCCTCGCCGGCTATTCCCTGTTTTATGTTGTCAACAAACGGGCCAAAAACGTCATCGAAAACCACTACCAGCGGGGAATATTCGATATTCTTACCGAACAGGTCTTGTGCAGTGGTGTCAATGAACGAGAGAAACGGCCCGTTAGCATAGATAACCCGCAGGCTCCGGTCCAGCTGCAGGATAAGTTCAGATGAAATGGAGAGAACTGCCGAAACGGGCACCCGGTGAGACAGGGTGTAGATCTTTGCCATACCGAAATGCCGCATCTCGACCTGCCCGGAAACAAGGAGACTTTCGAGGTATCGCCCGGCTGTGTTCCGGTTGATATTGACTACATCGACAATATCGGTAATACTCAGACCCTGCGGATGTTCCTTGAGGAGTTCCTTGATCTGCGCAGTTATCGCGGGACGTAGAACCATTGGCCGGGTAATATCGGTATATGAAGATATAATGGTTAAGATTTTACCGGGCGGATTTTAAAAAAACATAACCGGGTAAAAAAAAAGTTATCCCAATGTCCTGATGCCGTCCTCTACAATCTCGAAATCAAACGATGCCCCTTCCGGGCGGGAACGGTGTTTGATGAGTGTTGCCCGCCGCATACCGGGTGCATCAAGGCGGTCAAGGCGGACGATTGATTTGGAGATATGTTCAAGCGACGTCCCTCCAAGACCTGCATAGGTGTTTTTTACCGTGTCCATATACACCTGGTTCGTGACCATGACCGGGATATCGTATCGTTTTGCATACCCGAGCAGGTGGATCATCTGCCTCGTAAGCATCTGCATCGCATCCCTCCCTTTTTCAAGATCCGTGCGGTAGAGTGCTGTTGCAGAGTCCATCACCAGAAGACCTGTCTTGTCCGCCTTGAGAATCTTATCGGCTTCTGTAATCATGGAGCCCTGCTGCTCAAAATCGATGGGTTCAAAAAGGAATAACCGTTCGGCAATCGAATCCGTGTCGCTGCCGGCAATTTGCCGGAACCGCTCGATCGAGAAACCTTCGGAATCGATGAAGACAACGACACGCCCGGCCCGCAACGAGGCGACGGCGGCAATCGTGCATAGGGTGCTTTTCCCGCTCGCCGGCCCACCGAAGATCTGGCAGATCGTCCGGGATTCAAGCCCCCCGCCGAGAAGCCGGTCAAAGGCCGGGTTTCCGGTGGTGCGCCGGTCGGTGCTCATGGTACGTCCTTCTTAAACATGCCTGTCTGGTATGCTTTCCACCCGGTATCTTCAATCGCCCGGATTACATCACGAACCGGCATATCCAGATCCGCTGCCCAGTCCCGCGCCGGATCAAACTCTGCTTTTAAGGTATAGATGCTGCCGTGCATCCACCCGCATTTAACCGGCACCGCCCTTTTTTGTCCGGCAATTTCAACATCGATCTGCTCCACGGTACGATCAGCGATGAACCGGTGAACAAACGGGATACAGCGGATGCCCAGCGTGCCGAGCTCGCATGCCATCAGTTCAGCCATCTGCCTACTGGTGTCGGGAAGGCATACCACCCGGATGAGGTATCCCGGGCGCCCTTTTTTCATGATAACCGAAATTGCGCTCGCGTCCCGGGCACCAGCGTCCATGAACCGTGTTATCGCGTGGGCGATCACCTCGCCACTCACATCATCGACATTTGTTTCGAGAACGTCAACGGAATCGTCCGCCCGTTCAGGCATTTGGTCGCTGGTTGTTTCCACTACCATTGCCCTGAGGACGTTTGGTGTGTGGGGAGGATCGCGGGTGCCGGCGCCATATCCTGCTGCAAGAATCGTAAAAGCAGAAAATGCAGGAGGACGCATCGTGGAAAACTCCGCGAGCAGTGCTGCCCCGGTGGGGGTGCAGAGTTCTCCGTTCCCCGTCCCTGTAATAGCAGGAAGCCCGCTTTCGGTGAGGAGGGCAACCGTTGCTGGTGCCGGTATAGGGACGGTGCCGTGGGAACCGCTTATTGTTCCGCTGCCGATGGCTATCGGGTGGATGACTACACCGTCAACATGCAGCGTGTGCAGCGCCGTGCACGCACCAATCACATCGGCAATCGCATCGTCCGCCCCCACTTCATGGAAATGTGCATGCTCTCCATGAACCTGCTCTTCTGCACGTTGGATCCNNCTGGTGGTACCACCTCACAAGCCGCCTCAAGCCGGGTCATTACCTCTGAAAATGTCCGGTGGGTAACCGGGGCATGGGTTTCTACCCGTATCGCACCGACGCTTGCCCGATGAACCTGGCTGATAGTAGGGGTGGCAACGACAGCCTGCATCGCATGGATAACGATCTCCTGATCGGCACCGCAGCCAAGTAGTGCTCCGGTAATCATGTCGCCTGCCGCGCCGTGGAATGGATCAAAAATAAGGACTCGCATAACGTTACAGTACTTATAAATCCCTGCGTATATGACCTTTAAGGTAATGCCTGAAGTTCAATTGAGGGTGGATTCCGCGTATCCCGGCGATCAGGGTGGCGGAAAGGCACGGCTCGATCCTGAGACGATGCTTCTTTTAAAAATCTCCCCCGGCGATCTCGTGGTGATTGAGGGGAAGCGCCGTACGGTCGCAAAAGTCTGGCGGGCACTTGTCGAGGACTGGAACCAGCGCAAGATCCGCATCGATAATTTTACCCGGATCAACGCGGGTGTGAGTATCGGTGACACCGTGAAAGTTTCAACGCTCACTGAAGAGATTGAGGCAAAGCGCGTTGTCCTTGCCCCTCCCGAGGACATGCCAAAGAAGATCCCGATTGCCAACAACCCGCACGTGTTGAACGGTCTCATCGATTTCCCGGTGGTAAAAAACGACTCCATTCCGATTATGCTCGGGCTCCCCTTTATCCAGCCCCAGATTGTCGCGTTCAAAGTTGTGGAGATCGAACCCGAAGAAGCGGTGATCATCACCAAGAATACGTCAGTAGAATTCTCGGACAAACCGGCTGCGGGCTTTGAAGGGGTCAAGAGGTTCTCCTACGAGGACATCGGTGGATTAAAAGACGAGCTCCAGCGGCTCCGCGAGACCATCGAACTTCCCCTGCGCCACCCGGAACTCTTCCAGAAACTGGGTATCGAGCCCCCCAAGGGTGTCCTGCTCTACGGTCCGCCGGGGACGGGAAAGACCCTGATCGCAAAAGCGGTAGCAAGCGAGAGCGGTGCCCATTTTATTTCGATTGCCGGGCCCGAAGTAATCTCGAAATATTATGGCGAGAGCGAACAGCGCCTCCGCGAGGTTTTTGAAGAGGCGCGGGAAAATGCACCGTCGATTATCTTTATTGATGAACTGGACTCAATCGCACCCCGTCGCGAGGAAGTGACCGGGGAAGTCGAGCGGCGCGTTGTTGCCCAGCTCCTCACGATGATGGATGGCCTTGAAGAGCGGGGACAGGTCGTTGTTATCGGTGCGACAAACCGTGTCGATGCGATCGATGCCGCCCTTCGCAGGCCCGGGCGGTTCGACCGGGAGATCGAGATCGGTGTCCCGAGCGAACCCGACAGGATAGAGATCCTGAAAATCCATTCCAAGGGCATGCCCCTTGCCGAAGACGTCAGCATAGAGTTGCTCGCCCAGCAGACCCACGGGTTCGTTGGGGCAGACCTTGCAGCCCTCTCCCGTGAGGCTGCAATCAGGGCTCTCCGCAGGTACCTCCCCGAAATCGATCTCGAAAAAGAGGAGATCGACCAGGAGACTCTCGACAAGCTGCGTGTGTATGCGAGCGACTTCAGGAGCGCCCAGCGCGATGTAGGACCG
>PNBP01000083.1 GCA_003136075.1 Methanoregula sp.
GTCAGAACGTGACCGGCAGAGCCCGCCATACTCCGGCTCTGCTTCAAGTACAATAAAGTCTGTGCCTTTTTCGTGCAGGAGCCGGGCCAGCGTAAGGCCGGACAATCCGGCGCCAAGGATTGCAGTTTTCACTTCATTAGTGATTAGCCGGTGGAATTTAAATGATTCACCGTTATCTGATGGAAAAAAAGGATAAACAAATTATTATTTTGAGATGTACCAGCCTGTCTGGGTCTCGTCAAGAATCTTCGGGTCGGTTTTCTGGGTAAGTATACTCACGACATACATGACCACAATCGCGATGATAAACGGGTAGAACGAGAAGTGTACCGGAATATTTGCGAAGTTGTAGCCAAGGAGTGTGATCTTGAAGTAGTTGAGAGCACCGAACACGACCGCAGACACAAGCCCCAGTGACATGCTCGCAAGTGCCCCGTCGCGTGTTGCACCCCTCCAGTAGAGACCGGCGAGGAACGGGACCGCGAAAGTGGCAAGCATGATCCCGATGCCCATCCAGATGAGGCTTGCAAGCATCTCCGGTGGATTGATTGCGAGGATCATCGTGCTAAGTGCGGAGAGCACCACGACGATCTTGGAAAGTAACACAACGCTCTTGTCGCTTGCGTCAGGTTTGAGGATTTTCTTGTAAAGGTCCCATGAGAACATCGCGCCGATGGTCAGCATTAACCGGTCGGTTGTCGACATGACCGCCGCAAGAACAATCACCGCAAAAACCGCCCAGAGAGCAATGATGGGGAGCGAGTACTGGATGCCATAGAGGATAATAAAGTCCGGTGCATTCGAGACGTTGGGAAGGGCAAAGACACCCTCTTTTACCATGACAAGGCCGGCAAGACCGGTGAATTTTAAGAGGTACATGGCCGCCCCGTAGATCAGGAACGCAACGAGCGGGGTCCACTTGAAGTACTTGACATCCTTGACCGCGAGAACATTGTTGATCACGTGCGGGGCGCAGGCAAGGCCGACCATGAGCATGATTGCAAACGAGACCACATAGGCCGGAGCGAATGCGCCGCTTGGCATCCACGGGTTCACCAGGTTCGGGTTAATGGTCGCAAGGTACGCGTTAACGTGCGTGAATCCCCCGGCATGGAAGATAATGATCGGGGCCATCACAAAGATCCCGACGATGAGGATGATAGACTGGATCAGGGACGCCCATGCGACGGCATACAGTCCGCCGATAGTGGTATAGATCATGGTGACCAGCGTCGCAATCAGGAGCGCGAGCCAGAGCGGGATCGCAAAGAGCCACATCAGCACGATTGCGATTGCAGTGTACTGCCCGACAAGGTAGATGAGCGAGACGATGATGCCGGCGACTGCCGAGAGCGAACGGAGTGCCGTGGGGCTCTCGTACCGGTGGGCAAGGTAGTCCTGCACGGTCACGTATCTGGCAGTTTTTGCCACGTTATGGAGTTTCACGCCAAAGAAGATGATACAGAACCCGATCGAAAGCGGGACAAAGATCTCTTCCCACATGGTCGGCCAGCCAGCCCGGTAACCAAGTCCCGAGACGCCCAGAAGCGACATGCCCGAGCATACTGCACCAATCATGAGGAGGATAAATACCCAGAACCCCAGTGAGCGGCCGGCAACAAGATAATCTTCAGCGGTCTTGATCTTTTTTGATGCCCAAACGCCAATTCCGATCATGAGCAGGAAATAGACGGCGATAACGACAACAGTGATGATATCCGCCATTTAGTCATGCCCCCCGAAGGTCAGGCCCCAGTACAGCAGTGCGGCGATGGCAACGATTGTCACACCGCCTACGGCAACAATGGTAATATCCGGCAATCCAAACATGATACCTAATAAATTTGTGGTATGCTAACATATAACACAATCGAAATGTAACGGCGCAAATACTTTTATCTCTCGCCGGACAGATGCCCGGGGCGGTGGATTGCCGCAAGGATTTACAAGGGTGTTACTGCAGTACCGGGAAAATTCCCGCGTTCCGGTAAGATTATGCTGTTCAGAAAAATCCGGGCAAAAAGACGCCCGGAACATGCTCATATCCCGATGAGCTAACCACTACCATCCCCCCAATTTAAATGCAAATCCATTGTTGTCTGATGGTGAGGGAAAAGCATGTTTCACAACTTCTGCACGAGGGTAGCACGAAAACTCCGGCGGCTCGGGATCGCACAGAAAGCAGCGGCCCGGTTTGGCCGGATTTTTTACGTACTCATGCTCGTCACGTGCGGGCTGATGGGACTGTTCTTTAGTAATCCTCAGGAATTGCACGAGTCGATCACCGGTACCGGGATAGTGCATGCGGACGCCCGGTCCGGGTGCTGATGTTTTCGATCCTGCATGATGCGTATGGCTATCAGCCGGGAGTCCGCATCGTGACAGGATGGGGTGGTGCTCATGGGAGATACCAACTCATACTCGTCCCGGGCCGGCGTTGTGAGGCATTTGCGATACGGAGACGTGGTTCCGGGCGTCGCAGGGGAACGGGAGGGTGAATAAAAAAATTTAGGAAACGGTGATGTATATGGAAAATGCAGCAACGAATCATCAGGATGTGGCCGACCCGGATGCGACGGCGTCCGGTGCGGCAGGGACCGGACAGGAGAATGAAGACCTGAAATGGGGACGACGGCATATTGTGTGGGATGCTCCTCTGCATGTCGAACCAGTGCATCCGGGACCCGCACAGCTGGTGGAGCGGGTGACCGCGCTTCACGATATTGAACCGGCACCGGGACAGGAACGGCCGCTACAGCATGTGCACCCGGAGAAAAAACGGGAACGGAAAATCCCGAGCCTTCAAATCATATCATGCGAGGATGATGCGGCGCACTGCTCACAGGTCAGTGAGCTTTTTTTTCAGCAGGAAAAAATGAGCGAATCTCTGTTGGTCATGATCAATGATCTCCAGTACCGGGTAGATGAGCTCGAATATTTCNNAGGTTGGGGTCACGACACACAGCCTGCACCAGGAATTCAGGTCGCACTATGCCGGGCAGTTCTTTTCCGGAACACGGGGGAGTAGATTCCCATGACCCGGGGGCGGCATCCTGAACTGGGGCGCACGATCGCGGAGCCGGTTGCACGCCGGCGGGGGAAAGTCCACATGATCGACCAAGGACGAGACCGGGCGCTGGACCTCCTGATCACCACACCCGGCCACGTGATCCTTGTATCGATACAGAGATCAGAACGGCTCGGGGATTCCATCCTGAACATTGTGGCAGATTACCGCGAGCCGATCCAACNNGTATCCGGGAAATCCCTGGCGGCGGGCCGGTCTGCCGGGAGCTCTGGCTCTATTCACGGTACGAGACCCTGCGGTTCTTCCGGATCGAAAATTCTGCACTCATTGAGCTGGGTGCCGACGGGATGCTCCTCCCAGCTGATATGGGGAATGGGGAAAACCGCATAAGCGGACAGGACTGACGGCCCGGGATGAGGGTTCCCCCGGGCCGATCTCCTTTTTTTGGTACGTTCGGAAAGGATACCAGAGATGATCACCCTGAAAGGCCATAATCTGACACCGGGTATTTCAACCCCATTTTGGGCTCCGGTCGCCTCATTTTTTCGTCCCGTTGACAGGAATTCCCGGAAAACCAACAGGAAATAATACTTTTTGTGTGATTTTAACGTCGTAGACTTGGATATCGAAATGGCACGAATTGGGGAGCGGATCTTCTGGAAAACGGGCTTACAGATGTGGGACTGACAGAACGCAGATATGGGGCTCCGGAAGCCATCGTGGAGTCCTCACGTCGGAGATGGTTTCATGCGATCCTGATAAATCCTGTTTTCACATGCTCCCGGGATCAATGCAGACTTACTGTTTCCGGCGAGGTATTTTTAGGGAAACAAAGCCTGATTTTTGTCCCGATAACCCTTATTTTCCGGTCCGATAACAGGAATTCACAGAAAACCGACAGGAAATGATGATTTTTGAGTGATTTTCACGCCGTAGAATAAGATATTGAAATAGCACCAATTGGGAGGCAGATCTTTTCCGGAATGGGTTAGCGGACGTGGGAATGGCAGAACACGGATATGAGGCTCCGGGGCCCATCCGGAAAACCCCGTGAAAGCGTCCGTTTTAGTGCGTGTGAAAAATACGCTTATTTTCGCTCTATTTTCCAAAATACGGTAGGATTGCATTTCTCCAAAATTCCTCCAAAGGTCTTTAAACCGAGCCTATTTTTGCTGCCTGTTTTACCCCATCCGGCTCCCGGAAACGCTGCCAGAACGTGAATATGAAGGTTGTTTTTCCCGAAGGTATTTTATAAAAACAGCAAAATGGGTGGTATAAAGAAAAGCTGAGTTTAATTTGGATAGTATCAACGGAGATAATCCTGCAATTTCCTGACGAGAGCAAATTGATTATTGGCTTCGTTTTTNNATGATCGCGGTTATCGGTTGTGCAAGTTCGCAGACTTACATCAACCGGCCCGTGTGCCCCCGCATGTCAGTCCCTTGAGGGTTTAACATTATAGTCGAGCCAGTAGGTCCCAAGATCTTTCATAAGATTTGTAAAGGAATTGAAATTGAAAGGTTTTACGAGGTAACTATTCGCATGGTAATCATAGGATGTAGCAATATCTTTTTCTGCATCTGAACTGGTGAGGATGACCACCGGAATCCGGAGGAGCGAGGGAGTGGTCTTGATAATCTTGAGCACCTCAAGGCCGTCAACCCGGGGCATGCGGAGATCAAGGAGGACAAGGTCTGGCCGGGGGTTTTGTACCGGATCTGCATATGCCCCGCGGGCGAAGAGATAATCGAGTGCCTGCTCGCCATCTGCCACATGGTGGATTTTATTTGGCAACTGCTGATTACTCATACTTCGAATAACAACCTCGGCGTGGGATTCATTGTCCTCGACAAGCAGAATATGCTGAAGTTCTCCAGTAAGTTCAACCATTGGTCACTTCCAGATTTTACCAATTATTCTATGTAGTTATGTCCGATTTTTTTCTTGGATCCGGTAGCGTGAACCGGAATGTAGCCCCTTTTCCCAGCCCTTCAGATTCAGCCCATATCATTCCGCCATGCAATTCGATAATATGGCGCACGATCGTCAGTCCGATACCAGTACCAGGCGCAGCTGTATCCAGTCTCTCGAATGGGTTGAAGATCCGTTTGAGATAATGCGGATTAATGCCAATACCATTGTCCTGCACGAAAAAGACCGGTGTTTCCCCGGTATCATCAACACCAATCCTGATCACGGGATCCGGTTGGGTTCCAAGGAACTTGACAGCATTCTCAATGAGGTTGACCAAGACCTCCCGGATACGGTTACGATCCACGTACACGTCCGGGAAAACCGGCGCAATTTCAACGTTGAGACCCCGTTCAGTCAGTGGACCTTCAAGGATGTTTGTCGCTTCATGAACAATTGTATCAAATCCGATCTGTTCCAGCGGTTTCACAATTCTTCCAACCCGGGAAAGTTCAAGGAGATCGATGAGGAGCGCCTCCATTGTGTCGACTGCATCTGTTATACGGTGAGCATCCTTTTTCATTTGAACTGGATCAGATTGCCTGACATCCTCCTCAAGAAGCCCCGCAAACCACTTGATCGTGATGAGCGGAGTCTTGAGATCATGGGAGACGGTATAGTTGAACCGTTCGAGATCGGCATTCTTCTGCTCGAGTTCTTTTATAAGCAATTCGCGCTGAACTTCCGCCTGTTTGCGCTCGGAAATATCCCGGATGATCATGCTTGTCCGGATCTGCCCCTGGTGATCGGTGAACAAACTGGTTGAGATCTCCCCGGGAAATTTCGTCCCATCCGTTCGGAGAAACGTAAGTTCCCCTGCAAATTTGCCGGTGCGCTTCCGTTCCACGAGTGCAGGTACAAGGCGTGGATCACTCGCATCGATAATATTGTTCCTTTCCCCCTGAACAATCTCTTCTTCAGTTCGGCCAAACATCTCACAGGCTGCCGGGTTCGCTGCAAGAATACTCCCATCAGAGATGGTCAGGAAAATCGCGTCCATGGAATTTTCGTAAAGGAGGCGGTACCGCTCCTCGCTTTCCTCAAGGAGGCGGGCTTTCTTCTCCAGCTTGGCACCAACCCGCTGCGTATATTCGCGATTGAAGGTAATTTCATCGAGAACCGGTTGCATTGTGTAATTTCGCGGGGATCGCATATGCTCCTGAAATGCCTCGTTAATCTGCCTGAGGAGTTCTTCAGGCTCCGCTGGTTTTATGATGTACCGGATCGCCCCAAGGAAGAGCCCGAAATCATAGTCTTTCTTTTCTGTGTACGTAGCCGTGTAGAAGATGAACGGGATCTGNNTGCCGGAGAACAGGATCCTTCTTACACTCCCGGATCAGCCTGAAGCCATCCATCAGGGGCATTAAGATGTCAGAGACGATTCCGTCAATCTGGTTGGTACGGAGTTTCTCCAAAGCCTCGATCCCATTCTTTGCGGAGATAGTATCATAACCCGCACTTTTAAACAGCACTTCCAGCATGTAGAGGTTCTTGCTAATGTCGTCAACGATCAGGATTTTCACGCCAGTTCCCTCCAATAGCTGTTTTTCTTTCTGGTCCATGCTGCCTTTTTATCTTTTCCGGACTCACTCAATATGCCTGGTTCCTCAACGACAATGCAAGAGGATCGATCTTTTCAATTTCCATACTCCGGATAGCAGGCGCCTTATCACAGATTTGCCTCGTTGAATTGCCGGTATTCTGGAATTTTGTTGACAATGAAGTACTTCATGATGGGTCCCGGTTCTGAACCCAATCCAGATTTACAGAGCATCACACTGACATGATATATAATTACCTGATATATTTTTTGATCTCATCCATGATTGTATCCGGGTTGATAGGTTTTTCAACATACCCGGTACACCCGGCGGCAAGCGCCTGTTCGCGATCACCGGTCATTGCATAGGACGTCAGCGCAATAATGGGAACGGTACCATCAGATTCAGAAGCCCGGATACGCCGGGTAGCTTCATATCCGTCGATGCCTGGCAACTGGATGTCCATAAGGACCAGGTCCGGGCGTTTGCTGATCGCCAT
>PNBP01000167.1 GCA_003136075.1 Methanoregula sp.
GTCCGGATCATAGCCGCGCCTTCATTAATCCGGCGCAGCGCCTCGCCGAGATCCCGCGCTCCGCAGACGAAGGGGACTTTAAACTTCTTTTTATCGATATGGTATTGTTCATCTGCCGGTGTCAGCACTTCGCTCTCATCGATCATATCGACGCCCAGCACCTCGAGCACCTGCGCTTCAACAAAATGGCCGATCCTGACTTTTCCCATGACGGGGATGGTGACCGCATCGATAATCTCTGCGACCTTTTCGGGATCTGCCATACGGGCAACACCACCCATTTTCCTTATATCGGATGGGACACGCTCAAGCGACATAACTGCAACGGCGCCGGCGCTCTCGGCAATCATTGCCTGCTCAGCATTTACCACATCCATAATTACGCCTCCCTTCTGCATGGATGCAAAGCCGCGCTTGAGAAGCTCAGTACCAAATCTCAGTTCTGCCAGATTCAGAAGGTTATGATCCGGTGGGCTGAGCTTCTTTGTTGTGCGCTGGTCTTTCTTCTGCCCTGTCTTCATATGCAGGTACTATTGATCAACCATGCCAATAAAATCAGAGTACTGCACCCAAAGATTGCAAACATGAGAGTAACGGCACGGACTGCCCGCAGGACATCAGCACCGGCTTCTTTAAGCGAACACTCGCCATTTCCGATTGTATAAACCCCCGGTTTTTCAAACCGGATACCGCACCCGCCGGCCATTGCTGCCATCACAATGCCCCCGTTGAATCCCGGGCGTTTCTTCCCATCCCGGCGCATCACCTGCCATGCACGCCGTGCAGTCCCCCGGAACATAAAATAGACGAGAAGGAAGAGCACGGTTATTCGTGCAGGAATAAAATTCAGGATATCATCCATCCGGGCAGAACACCACCCAAGACGAATGCGTTCGTCGCGATAACCGAGCATCGCGTCCATCGTATTCACCGCCCGGAAAAATGCCGCCCCGGCAAGTCCGAAAATGGAAAAATAAAATAGCGGGGAGATGATGCTGTCAGTGAGATTTTCGGTCATGGATTCATACGCAGCAGAGCGGATATGGACAGGATCGAGTTCTGCCGTATCCCGGGATACCAGCATCTTCACCTGTTCCCGGGCACTTGTCACACCGGATTCCAGTGCAGATACAACTGCACACGTATGTTCTTCAAGAGACCGCCAGGCAAAACAACACTTGAGAAGAAACGGGGCACCGCAGAGGACCAGCCACCAGGGCGCAAAATGTGCAAACAGGAAAAACGGCAGGGTAAACAGGAAGACTGTCATGACCCAGCAAAAAACACCAGCTCCACGCTGAACCCTTTCAGAATAGAGTGCCGGTTTTCCCCACCAGCCAATAAACCTCCCAAGAAGTGCTACCGGGTGATAATTGGAATGGGGATCGCCAATAACCCTGTCCACAACGAGCGCTGCAAAAAGAGCAAAGGCAGCAAGCCCTACTTCTGGCGGTACCATACGTATAGTACACCAACAATGAGCGTGATAAATGCCACGCTGTTGAGGATTTCAAGGTTTGTATAATACCATGAGCTGTACAGGATGAGGGCGATACCCATCATCACCATCAAAAGATGGGGCCGGCCATGGGCAACCGGCTGCGGTGGCACTTCCTTTTGCGGTTCCGGTTCACCGCGGGAAGGCTTTACGTTTACTTCCACGCGTATTGAGGCTTTCATTACGCCATAGCCTGCAATAATATCGATATCAAAAAATCCCGGGGGTGATTCCCGCTTGAGGGGGATTACCAGGTTCTTCTCATCAACAACATACATATTCTCGTGGAAAAACTCGGTAAACATACCGGCATTTGAAGACGTTGTCGTGATGTGGGTGGGAGCGCCACGGTTCAAAAATTTTACCCTGAGTGCACCACCCATCAGAACATGGGCATTTTCGGGTGGTACCTCAATGGAATTTATTCCTGACCGGTTGAGATAGATAAGAACATCGGTCTCATCCCCAAGTTCACCCGTAACAGCCAGTGCAGTGAATGGCAACGGGAGGTTCATGGTATCACCGGTTAATCTTTGTTGGTTTGCGGGAGAAGGTTGGGGATGCCTTCATGAATAGGGTAATCAACACGGCATGCGGCGCAGAAGAGTCCTCCTTCAAGGATCTCTTTTTCATCCTCGCTGACCACCCTGAGTTCAAGATCGCCTTTGCACACCGGGCAGCAGAGGATATCCATGAGTTTGCGTTTCATTACTGTTCGTCCCTGATATCAATGATCTGCGACATCTCGGGCCCGGTTGAGATCAGCGTGATGGGGCTGCCAATGTCTTCTTCTGCCTGTTTTAAAAAGGCGAGCGCCTTTTTGGTGAGCTTGTTGTAGTCCGTGATGCCAAAGCAGGCCTTGTCGATATTATCAATGCCGGTAATTGCTGCCTGTGTGCACCCATTAATCATGGCAGAGTAACGCGCCATGTCGCCATCCCAGCCACCAACCCTCCGCTGCCGGTGGGTAACGGTTCCGAATTCCTGGATACCCATCGCATCGGATTTCGCCGTTGTCATCTCAGTAGAGAATGGCCCTTCGCCAACCCGGGTCGGGTACGCCTTGAAGACAACGATAACATCATCAATTTTTGTCGGGCCGACACCATTGTCCGCGGCGATCTGCGAGGCAGAGGTGTCTTTACTGGTAACAAAGGGGTAGGTTCCGTAATAAAGCGAGATGCCAAATCCTTGCGTTCCTTCGAGAAGAACGGTTTTGTTTTTCTTTAAGGCGTCATTGATAGCAAGAGGGACATCAAGCAGGTATTCTGCAAGCTCAGGTACATCCTTTGCCTGCGGGGAGATCCGCATCACACGATCGGAATTTGCGGGTCCACACCCGGATCCTGTACTCCCGATCTTTTTTGAGAGATGGGTGCTGCTCTTGTCCCGGGCAATATGGTCTTCTGTGATAATACCACAGCGTTTATCAACGAAAACCCGGCCCCTGACACCGAGCATTTCAACTTCGTGTTCGAGAACACGGGGATCAACAAGAACGCCGCTTCCGATACAGAGTTTTGCTTTTTTATACACAAAACCAGACGGAACCATGCGGACACCATAGGTCTGGTCTCCAACCATGACGGTGTGCCCGGCATTCGGACCGACACCGCCGCGGGAAATAATTACGGGTTCATCCTTGTGGGCGATATGGGCAACGACTTTGCCCTTCCCTTCATCCCCAAAAAATCCACCAACGATGATTGTACAGCTCATTGAAATATCAAGTAGTGTAGGTCGAAATGAGCAATAAAGTATCCCCCGTATCCCGGTGCAGGTGAAATGAGCGGCAAAAAAGGATTTTGTCTGGGATATTTAACCGGATTCAAAGCCCGTTTAAGAAGGTTTCCATTCGGTTGAGTGCTTCATTAAGTTCTTTTCTGGACACTGCATAAGCACAGCGGAGGTGATAATTCCCTCCCACACCAAAAACACTGCCCGGCACAACAGCTACCCGTTGTTCTTTGAGGAGGCGTTCGGCAAATTCCACATCCGAGAGCCCGGTACCTTTCACTGACGGAAACGCATAGAATGCGCCCTCAGGAACATGGCACGAGAGCCCGATCCGGTTCAACCCGGTGACAAACATGTTGCGCCGGAGCCGGTACTCATTTACCATACTGTTCTTGTCTTCCTCAGCTGACCGGAGCGCTTCAAGCGCTCCAATCTGTCCCATGACCGGGGCGCAGAGCATCACGTACTGGTGTATTTTCAGTGCCGCATCGCAGAGGTCTTTTGGAGCGCAGAGATACCCGACACGCCACCCGGTCATCGCGTATGCCTTGGAGAACCCGTTCAGGGTAATCGTCCTCTCCCAGAGATCACCGATGGTTGCCGTAGATATGTGGCCTCCATCATACGTGAGCTCAGAGTACACTTCGTCGCTGATGAGCACAAGATCATGATCGGTGACGATATCGGCAATGGCTGCGAGATCCGCCTGGTTCATGACTGCGCCTGTTGGATTGTTCGGGAAGTTGATGATCAGTGCTTTTGAGTTATTGGTGATCTTTTCCAGCAGCGCATCAGGATTGAGTTTAAAATGATCCTTTTCTGTACACTCAACAGGTACGGGAATTCCCCCGGCGAGGCTGACACAGGGTCCATACGAGACGTAACTGGGCTGGGCGATCAATACCTCATCGCCCGGATTGACGATTGCCCTGATAGCGATATCGAGCGCCTCCGATACACCGCTGGTGATGATCATCTCGTTATTACTGTCATAAGACAGGTTGTACTGTTTCTTGAGATGGGTGGACAGGATATCACGGAGTGGTTGGATTCCCCGGTTTGATGAGTAATGGGTGCCGCCCTGCTCAATCGAATAAATGCTGGATTCGCAGATATTCCAGGGAGTCCTGAANNCGGCTCTCCTACACCGAGGGACAGAACGTCCTTCATGGTAAGAACCAGATCGAAAAATTTCCTGATCCCGGAGGGCGGAATTTCATTTGCGCGCGTTGAAATAAAGTTACGCATTACCTCACCTTAGAATGAAAACGGAAGGCGTTCTGATTCCGGCTGCTCAAAGAGCGTATTGCCATTTTCCTTGTACGACTTCATGATGATGTGCGTCGCTGTTTCACGGATACGGTCCATCGGGGCTACGTGCTCCGATACAAACCGTGATACATCCTGCATATTTTTTCCGCTCACGAGCAACTGCAAGTCATACGTCCCGGTCATCAGGCGTAAGGTTCTGACCTGACGAAACCGGGAGATCCGTTCTGCAATCCGGTCGTACCCAAAGTCCCGTTCCGGGCTCACTTTCAGTTCAATAATAGCCAGGACCTCGCCGTTGCCTGCTTTCTCCCAGTTGATGACCGTTGAATATTTACGAATGACTTTTGCTGCTTCCAGCGCATGGATCCGTGCTTCAACCTCAGCAAGAGCGAGGTTGGTCATTGATGCAATTTCCTGTGCAGAGAGCCGGCTATTGTCCTCCAGGATGTGGAGGAGTTCAAGATCCTTATCATCCATTCCTTATCACCTGAACCACGTTTTTAACCACTTTGCTGCCATCTGATTTACGTTAAGATCCTTTAATCCGTTCAATCGCGGATCATTGAGAACAACATCGCGGATTTTCCCGGTGTTATTATCAAACCACATCTCTTTTGTCCGCCCGTAGCGGCCACGGCTGACGACACGGGTGTTGATGACACCCAGCATATTGAGCTCTGAGATGAGATCGGTGATCCGCCGGTGGGTAAGGACATCAAGTTCGATACTTGGTGCGATGTCCTGATATACACGTGAGACTTCTCCACTCGTAAAGATATTCTGTCCCAGTTGCTCCAGTGTCAGCATGGAAAAGAGAATCAGTTTACTCTGCGTGGGAAGAGTTGCGATACATTCGATCATGCTGTCCGTCTCGATCTTCGCCTGAGCCTGCTTCACATGCTCCTCAGTTACCTGTTTTGACTCGTCCCGGTCAGCAAGTTCACCGGATATTCTCAGAAGATCCAATGCGCGACGGGCATCACCATGCTCCTGCGCGGCAAGAGCAGAACACAGGGGGATAACTCCCTCTGCAATTGCCCCGTCAAGGAATGCGGCAGCTGACCGCTGGGAGAGAATGTCTACCAGCTGGGGCGCGTTGTATGGTGGGAAAACAATTTCTTCTTCAGAAAGGGAGGAAAGGACCCGGGGATCAAGAAAATCCTTAAAGCTCAAATCGTTTGATATGCCGATAATGCTGACCTTAGAGTTTTTCAGATCAGAATTAATACGGGTCAGGTTGTAGAGGGTGTCATCACCGCTTTTCTTCACCAGTTTATCAATTTCATCAAGAACAATAACCAGGACGCCGCCGCCGGATTCGAGCTGGTTTTTCAGTTCGGCATACACCTGATCCGTCGGCCACCCGGTCATAGGGATGTGCGTGCGGGTTTTGTCACTGGCGATATCATCAACCGGATCCAGACATTTTGCAATCTGTGCCAAAACACGGTACTGCGTATCGATAACTTCGCAATTCAGATGAACGATCCTGCACAGGGGCCCCATCTTACTGCTGGCTTTCTCCAGTTCATAGCCAACATATCGGACACAGGCAGTTTTTCCTGTCCCGGTTTTCCCATAAATCAGGATGTTCGAAGGTGTTTCATTCCTGAGGGATGGCGCAAGAATTGATGCAATAGTATCTACCTGAGGAGTGCGGTGGGGCAGAATCTGGGGGCGGTAGGAGTGCCGGAGCACTTCGCGATCCCGGAATATCCGGTTATTGGATAGATATTTTATAAATAGTCCAGTTGAGGATTCTTCAGTTTCGGGCATGATGACACAGTGGATCTGATTCTTAGTTTGCAGAGATTAAAAAAGCGATCGTTTTATTTCATTTATAAACCCCATGTTTTCCATTGGAAAATCTTTGATTAATCGTCTGTTTTGAAAACAACGGCAAAATTAAATGATTGTTATTTTTTTATTTATTTGCTTGTTTTTTAAGGATTAATTTTGAATTCAAACAATAATAACACCAATTTTCTAAATTCTATGATAATTTTACGGTTCGTGTGGGGGACCCCTTTGTTTCCTGTGGAAAGAAGAAAAAATTACGTGTTAAATAAAAAAAAATAAAAAAATAGCTATTTGTCGATTGGCTTTACGTTTATATAAACTGATTGTTATAATATTTTGTTTTTTTGGTTAAAATTAAAAATTTCACAAACCGGTATACGCGAGAAATTTCAGAATGAGAAATATATCTGTGTTCCAGTAGAAACGAAGGGGTTTCTCCCATTATATAACCAAATACCAAAAAAAGGGAAAAATGGCATCGTTGAAATCCTTCCGAAATCACAATATTTGTGGTTGGTTCTAGGAAAAGCAGTAAGATATGAAACTTGATTTGAAAATTTCAACAGAGCCGAAAAAACAAAAAGGAATTTTAATTTTGGTTATGAACTTCACTTGTAATACAATCTTGACTTCGTTGAAAACCCCATTTCAATTTTGATCTATGGACTCATAACTTAATTAAGCTAATATCTGCAGGTACAGTGAAGTGGGAACGTAATAAAGCCAAAATTCTGCTAATACATCTACCCCAAATTTAGACAATTTAAAAGAAATATTGTCACAGTACCCCTTTTGAACATACCCGGTACATAATTTAAAAATGACAGGAACTTGGCGCTTTGTAGAAACCACCGGCTCTCAACATAGGCTCTCCTCGAAGTCTGCGGTATTTGGTGTCCCTGCCCCCGCCACATGACTCCCTCAAAAGAGAGTGGGATATCGGTGGTCACGTGGACACGCCCCGTGGGTTGCCGCTCCCCTTCTAGGGAGAGCGGCGGTAACCCTTGTAGTACATAAGATCAGAAAACGTGGATGAGCACAGGTTTTCTACAGAGCCAAACTTTGAAATGGTTAAAAATATTTGCCACTTTTAATGTGCAATAAAAATCATTTTTATTAGTATGAATAAGGAACATGTGAAAAATATCAATATCTCGGCTGCAGTGATCACTGTTTCCACGACCCGCACACCAGACACGGATACCAGCGGGAAAGCTATTCGGGAAATACTTGCTGCTGCACACATACCAACGCAGCACTATGTAATTGTCACCGATCGTATTGATGCGATCCGGGCAGAAGTCAACTTGGCATTAAAAGAGGCCAATTGTATTATTCTCAACGGTGGCACAGGTCTTACACACGATGATTGCACCATTGAAGCGGTTGCACCCCTCCTCGAGAAAAAAATCGACGGATTTGGCGAGCTCTTTCGCATGAAAAGTTATGCAGAGATTGGAACATCCACGATGCTGTCCAGGGCACTTGCCGGTGTGATCGAGGGAAAGGCAATCTTCTGTATTCCCGGCTCAACACCAGCGGTAACCTTGGCAACAAAAGAGCTTATTGTTCCGGAAATTTTGCATATTCTTTCCCATGCAGGGAAATAATTTTTTTGGCCCCGCCATAACCGACTTAAATCTCTTAAATAACCCTCTTTTTCAGGAACGAGCAGGTATAAACTACTTTTATGAGATGCACAGAGCATTCTCGTTTTTCGTGCTCATCTATGAGCCAGGAGGCTCATAGCGTGCTCTGTTGAACCCATTCTCAAGATTCGTGTATGGTGCATAGTTTGAAATAAGGAAACATGTATGCGGGTATAAACAAAAATTTTCAAAAAGATGTCGGAATCCTCAACGCTGGTTCACGACCCTGTCGCATCCATGGCACCCGCACTCTTTGGTGTCGAGATAATTAAATTCGCCATAGTCCTCAAACAGTTCGGTGAAGTATCCCATTTGGCAACCGAAGCAACACTTGTGCACCCAACACTCCCCAATTTCCAGAAATCTGCCCACTCACTCGCCAGTGATTTACTTGTATACTTCAAGAAGGGCCACGCGTTCAAGGACGAGATCAATAATTCGATCGATCCCACCAGCAGCATCCAGTTCTTCCGAAGTGATTCCATACAATGCCATGAGCCGGGCGATTCTGGCGGGCGTCATTTCTTCCCGGATGGTGTTGGTAAACTGCATATGCTCTGAAAGCGCACTCCAGACCGCATCGCAGGGTGGGCAACGGTAGACATACGCGGTATTGAAACCGTCATGAATTCCCCATGACACCGCCACCGTGCACTGCCGGGACCCGGCGGCATACAACAGCGCTTCCATCTCAAACGAGTTGGATACCGGAGTCCCTTGGGCACATGATCGCTCTGCGCGACATATGGCCATTTTTGCATGCTTATGCCCGGCCATCTTTTCTGTATCAAAACAGACGATACGGGTTTTATTTAATCTGGCGATATCCCGGATAACTGCAAGCAGTCCTGCCTGATCCTGTACGGTAAATTCGGCGGTGCGGATTTCGCAGGGTTCTTGCATGTCCTCCATTTTGTCACCCGAAATGAAATAATTTTGATTGTCCCGTATGAATGGTATCAGGAATTTCCGGGGCCTCTACAACGTTTTTCTTTGGTTTTAACTGGCTGAAAATCTGCTCGGCAATACCCGCTCCGAGGATTTTGGCGATCTGCTCAATACCATGATCCCGTATCGCATCAGGAGAAGTTATCCCGTTGTTAAAGAGGCGACGGGCACGTACACGCCCGACTCCTCGTAACCTGACAAGGGGGAGGAGTTCTCGACGGATACCGTTCTTCATGCAGATTTCACAGTCCCGGATTTGCTGGTGCATTGTGGGTGCAAACATACGGCCGAGTTCGGAACTGGCATGTAGCAGCCAGTTGATGCTCTCCACCATTCCATAGATATCTCCCGGACCAACCGAGTACCGTTCGCATATTTTTGCATCCGGCATTTCATCAGTCCAGTCCGAGAGGAGCATGGCGGTTTTTAAGGCCCGGTAATATGACTCACCCCCGTCTTCGTTTTCAGGTAGCGGGAGCCAGAGATCTTCAACATGATCATCCAGCATGCGGGAGAGCGCAGCAAGATCACTGTTACGGACATAGAGTTTGGGCATATCAGGTGTGCTGCAGATCAACTGGATCAATCCCAGATCTGAATATTCGTGTCCGTCACGTAATGTTCGGATGACAAGATCTGCACTCCGGGGATCAATATAGAGCCGGGAGACAAGAGAGCCAAATTCCGTTGAACCAAGATGTTCGCCAACCTCAACGACCATTTCAGCGCTGACCAGAAATGTTAATGCGCCCTCCACCACCCGGTTCATGAGACGGCCCTGTTTATGCTCATGTACATAGAAAGTCCGGTTCATAAATGACGTAAGCTCAGCCTTGGTCCGTGCAAAACCTGAGGCGACAAGAGAGAGTATATGGGTGTAGAGTGCAGTTTCTTCTGCAATATGGGAATGGACTTCTTCGGCCGGGGCTTTAATATAACAATCGAATAACTCCCTGACCTGATTTTCATCTTTTGCGATCAGCACCGCTTCGCCATAGGGGTCGAGCCGGGGCCTGCCTGCCCGTCCTGCCATCTGGTGGTATTCGCTTACTGGGATGGGCTGCATCCCTTCACCAGCGGTAAAGCGCAGGTAGTCGCGGATAATCACCCGTCGTGCCGGCAGGTTCAGTCCTGCTGCAAGAGTCGGTGTCGAAGAAATGCATTTAATCAGGCCTTTGCGGAACCCCTCTTCAACGACTGAGCGTTCGTTGCGGCTCAGGCCGGCATGATGAAATGCGGCGCCTTTTGCTACGCAGGCAGCAAGCGTTTTACCCATCTCCGTTTCAGCACCTGACATTAAGCGTTCGGCATATTCCGCGAGCGCAGGATCGTCATTCTTGATCGCTGCTGCTCCCCGTTTGGCAAACGCCTCCGCGTTCCGCCGCGAAGAAACAAAAACAAGGCACTGACCTCCCTCTGCGATCGTATCAAGGCAGAGATTGAGATCATCATAATTTTTTGATACCTGTTTAACGGGGCGTTCACCCTCATTAAAAATAATCCGGTTATCACAAAATACACCCTGCCGGAGGTCAACCGGGCGCCATAAACTGGTAACGAGCTCAGCGTCCAGCCACCCGGCAAGAGTTTTTGGGTTCCCAATGGTTGCCGAAAGTCCGATCACTTGCATTGACGGGTTCCGGTACCGCATCTTTGCGATCACCATCTCAAGGGTGGGGCCCCGGTCCGGAGAATCAATCAGGTGGACTTCATCAACAACCAGTAACGTGATATCAGCGATCCACCGGGTGCTATTGCGGAGAAGAGAGTCTACTTTTTCACTCGTGGCAACGATAATATCGTTTTTACCTAGAGTGTCATCGCGCCGGTCAAGGTCTCCTGTCGAGATCCCTACTTTTACACCCTTATTATTGAACTCTTCATATTTCTCGCTTGCGAGTGCTTTGAGCGGAACAATATACAGGCATTTTCCTCCACATGCGATATGGCAGTGCATCGCCATTTCCGCGACAAGCGTTTTTCCGCTGGCGGTGGGGATAGATACAAGAAGATTTTTGCCGTCAAGCATCCCTTTTTCGATGCAGGTTGCCTGGGGTGGATAGAGTTCGGTAATGCCCGAATTCGTATAGATCTTTTTAAGAGGGTCAGGAATGGCAATATCGGAAATCTGCATATCGAACCTATTCATGCATGTTTTTTCATTCAAACTGATTATCGCATATCCAGAATCCTGCGTTCAACCGCCTCATCCCTTTTTCCATACCTGTTCAAACGCAGGATACGTAATTGTTATCGATTCTATATTGAAGAGACATATCAGTAATAGTAACTGATCATGTCCTGTTTGGCCTCTTTCTTTTTCCGGTCTAAAAATGCAAATACACTTTCGTGAGGCACCCCTTCAACCAGCATATCGATGGCAGCACGGGCAATTTTCATCTGCTCTGGGTACCCGATCAGCGCCACGGTATGACCGAATACAGACAGATCAACCTCTGTCATATTCTCGATCTGCTCGCGTGCACGCCCGTCTTTTCCGATGATCCTCCCGCGGAGCCGGTCGAGTTTCTGCGGGTTGTCCGCAACACGGGAAAGATCGATAATATCAAGAATCAGATCCTCATCTTCGAGCATCTCGAACGCCCGTTCCGGTGAAAATCCACAATTGATGGCACCGATAATTTCAACTGCTCTCAAAAGAGAAACTGTGTGTTCATCCGTCCCCTCAACTTTAACCAGACCCTCCTTACTATCGATGGTGATGGTTGTGTGGGTTTTAGTCTCAAGCTCTTTTTTGGTGGCGCCGCCTTTTCCGATCAGCACACCTACCCTGCTGGTTGCGATTTTTGCTTCCTGAATCATTTTTACCCTCTTTTTAAATACTTTTTATATTTCTTATGTTCTGGTGGTACACATACTATGCGCTGAATCTTTATCATGGTTCAGCGGCATGAAGTCCGGTAATGGCATTGAACACATCATATTCAGTTTTAATATCACAGCGTTTCTTAAAGAACCGGTTAATGTTACGGATGTCCCGCATCAGGAACTGGAGTGCACGGGGATGGTCCCGGGTTACTGACTGACCCATATCGATGATGTAGGGTTTATCTCCGTACAATATATTGAACTCGCTGAGATCACCATGCACAATCTCTGCTTTTTTAAAGAGGACATCGATGTATGTCAGGAGAGTCTCATAGACTTCCGCAGGTTCGTGGATCTCCGCAGTCCGCAGCTGGGGAAACGGACACTCGCCCTCCCCAAGAAATGACATGATGAGAATATTTCTGTCCCAGACAAGCGGTTCAGGCACCGGGATACCGGCATCCCTTGCCCGCACAAGGTTTGAAAACTCCTTTCGTGTCCAGGCAAAGATCAGGTCTTTTCTAGATTTCTTCACCTGTGAAAACCGGCGATCACCTGTGATGTACGAGCTCATCGTGGTAAAATTTGCAGACTGGATCCGGTAGATCTTGATGGCGATGGTGTCATCTTCCCGTTCGCCATAGAACACATTGGCTTCCTTTCCCGTGCTGATAGAGCCACCTATCGCTGTAAACCATTTCTTGTGGGCAAGTTTGTACAGGGCAAGGTAAGTAACTTCGTCAAAGACATTATCCTTGACCTTGAGGTTGTTGGCATCTTTGATGCGGATGCCCATTTCCTCAAGACGCTTGTCGAATACATCCTCTTTTTTTTCAAGACTCAAAGAGCAATCCCCGGCATTTATGAGGTAATATTCCTGTTTTAATGTATATACTCGCGCACCGGAGAGAGGACTTCTGCCAGTGCCTCTCCACAAGCCTTTTTGAGATCGGCCGGGTGCACATCACCGGTACCATATGCATTTTCCAGTTCTGCGTAGCTGGCAAACGTCCGGTTCCCGCCGAATTTTTCCGGACGGGTGATGGTGATCTCTCCAATCTTGGGGAAAATATGGTGCTGGAAGATCTGGAGCACCGGGTTCTCCGCAATTTCCGGTGGGCAGAACGCTTTCTGGCATTTCTTTTTAATGTCATCCTCACTGTCAGCGACAGAGATATAGTTGCCCTGCGAGGAGGACATCTTCTTCCCGTCAAGACCGTTTAAGATGGGCGTATGGATGCAGACTGGTGCTTTATACCCGAAATTCACGAGGTGTTCGCGGGCAAGCATGTGGATCTTGCGCTGATCTATACCGCCGACTGCAGCATCCACCCCGAGCATGGCAATATCTGCCATCTGCATGATCGGGTAGACCATCTGCGAGACAGTAGGATGATCCATCTGTCTGCCCACCTCGTCCATGCTCCGTGTCGCACGGGCGAGCGTGATCTGCTGGGAGAGTTGGAGCACGAGCAGTTCATAATCGCGGCTGAGCTGGAGATCTGAACCGAGCACGTACCTGACGTTCTTTAACCCGAGTCCTTCAAAACACCGGCGGTTGTATTCGGCAAGTTCCCCTACCTTTTCCATTGTCCCTTTCCTGTTGAGAAAGGCATGCAGGTCTGCAAGAAGCACGATCACGTCAAAACCGGCGTGCTGCAGATCGACAAGTTTGTTAATCGTGACCAAATGACCGAGATGGATCTCGCCGCTTGGTTCGTATCCTGCATACACCGTTTTTTTGGGTTGCAGGAGAAGAGTCCGGAGTTCATCATCCGTGACGACTTCCACGGTATTCCGGGTGACCAGATCGTACGCATCCATTAAAAATAATGGGTGATGATCGGTGTTAATGGTTATTCTGGATGGGGGTGAAGCCAAGAGCCGTGTTAGTCATGGTTATTGATTTTGCTGCATCTTTCTCGAGTCCGGTCATCGCGCGGATCGCATCGACATTTTCAACAACCACATCTGCTTCCTGATGAATTGCCTGGAAGAAGCAGAGTTCGGTTTTGTTTGCATAGATGGAATCTTCAAAGATGCAATTCTCGTACAGGTCAGCCCGCTGCCTGCCAAGATCCATGGCAAACTCCTTGAGTTCCGCGGTGCTCTTGATTGCCGCACTCTTTTTTACGAGACCCATACGGGGATGCTTTTTGATCAGTTCGATCACTCTCTCACGGGTTACATCTTTTTTTGTCGTGATCTGTATCGCGTGCATATGCATCATCGTGGTTGGCACGATCATTGCCATCGTCGTGATGGATATATGGGGCAGCACTGTCAGGACATCCGGACCATGGTGGCTCGGGACAGTCACCGGATCGAGTACAACCGCATCGATCGGCCCCTTCTTGATCTCGCCAGGATCCGATCCCCGGCGCACCATGATGGCATGCACGTGTGCGACGCCAAACTCTTTGTCAACCGCGTGGATAATCCGGCACAGGCCGGTGGTGTTGCACGAGACCACCCGGACAAACTGCCTGCCGATGGCATCTTTGTAGTTGCAGGAAGAGTTGAACGAGAACCCCGCAACTTCATGCTCCTCGCCACCCTGCCAGAGCGCTTTCTTCCCCAGTCTCTCATAGAGGGGTTTGTTGGTTGCCCCTACGTCTCCCGGGGT
>PNBP01000157.1 GCA_003136075.1 Methanoregula sp.
GTCGGTGCGCTGCCAAACACCGATCCTGCAGAAGCCTGTAACGACGTGCTTGAACTGTTCCCGGAATTTCCCTATATCCCCACGCTGCCTGACCGGGGCCAGCTTGAAAGCATTGTCTTTAACGATTCCGAACAGCTGCCCGGCAGGGTAATCCGCGACGATCGCCTGCTCTTTGACAGCGCAACGAACCATACCGCCGCGATGGAACAGGTCTACATGGATTATGTAGAAGGAAATTTTGCCCCGTATGCGCTCCACACCGAGTATGCTTCGGCTTTTATCGAGATGATGAACCGGCACCTCCCCGGTGCACGCGTGCTGAAATGCCAGGTGACCGGCCCGGTGACGTTTGGCATGCAGGTCGTCGATTCGGACAAACGCCCGATCTACTATGATTCCCAGATGGCCGATGTGCTCTCCAAGATGATCGCGCTCAAAGCCCGGTGGTGTGAAGTGGAGATGAAGAAACGGACGATGGTCAATGAGACGCTGGTGGTCTTAAACGAACCCTACCTTGCGTCACTTGGCTCATCGGTCGTGCCGGTCGACCGCGAGACTGTCGAGGCGGGATGGAATGATATTGCCTCTCTTGTCGAAGGGGGACTTGGCGTCCACTGCTGTTCGAACACCGACTGGGGATTTATCATTTCCCTTAACCCTTCAGTCATTTCGGTGGACGCGTACGGGACTGGCAGGGAGTTCCTGCTCTATACCGACCAGATTGCCGCGTACATGGAGCGCGGCGGTGTGGTTGCGTGGGGTATCGTCCCCGCGGAATACAAGATATTCTCCACAGAAACCGTCGATTCGCTGTACAGCCGCTATCTCTCTCTCCGGACCCAGCTCTGTACCACGGTTTCAGAAAAGGTCTTTGATGCCCAGTCTTTGATTACGCCCAGCTGCGGCATCCGGTTTGCCCACCGGTCCGGGGCACGGGAGATCATGGGTGCGGTTAAAGAGATTTCAAACCGTATCCGGGCAAAAACTGGTTGTAAGCCATAACTTTTGAGGAGTCTGTCAGTATGCCAGCCCATACGTTTACGATTGCACTGTCCGGAAAAGGCGGTACCGGGAAAACCACGATAAGTTCGCTGTTGATCCGCGCTTTCGTTGATGCCGGAGATATACCTGTCCTCGCTGTTGATGCCGATCCCAATGCAAACCTCCACGAAGCGCTCGGTGTCGAAGTCCATGAAACGCTGGGCAGCATGCGGGAGGAGGCATTCACCCGCACCATCCCGCCCGGCATGAACCGGCATGACTATGTCCGGTACCGTTTCCGTAAAGCGCTTGTCGAAGCGAAGGGATTTGATCTGGTGGCGATGGGTCGTCCCGAAGGAACAGGCTGTTACTGTTTTGCCAATGACCTGCTCTCGGAATGCATGGTGCAGCTCGAACGGGAATACCGGTTCATGGTGATCGATGCGGAAGCGGGCATGGAGCATATCAGCCGGGGAACGATCGGGACACCGGACATCCTTCTTATCGTCAGCGATCCCGGTGCCCGTGGATTGCGGACGGTTGCCCGCATCCGGGATATCGCCACCAGCCTCGGGCTTGCAAACGACCGGATTTTTGTGGTGTTCAACCGGTACAAAACCGGTACGGCACCGGTGGATATCGGGAACGAGAAACCCATCGCAATTATCCCTGACGATCCCGCTGTGGAACAAGCCGATCTTGCAGCAACACCGGTGTCACAGATCCCGGTGGACAGCCCGGCACGCATTGCCGTGCGGGAACTGGCTGATAAAATCCGCTCGATGGCAGACGCGAAAAAAGTGTGAACCTTCTTATAAAAAGACGGCAACCGCAATAACCGTCGTCCAGAGCCCGCATTTATTGCCCTGCGCGGACTGGCAGACATGTTTTGTCCGGATGATCTTTCTGCTTGCCTTGTAGATCTGTTCCCGCTCCTGCCATGCAAGATTGGCATCGAATTCAATGCCAAGCGTTGTTGCAAGCATCGTAGCAGCAAGATCTTCGGCATATTCTCCTGTTTTATCCTGTGTTTCGCCAAACGCATGGTGCTCGGAAAGGTACCCGTATTCTGCGGTATCCTTTGGCTGGGCAAGTCCAATCGCGGCAGAAACCAGCCGGTTTGGTTCATTGGTTTCATTGCGTGCCATCACGCAATAGACAATTCCGCCCGGCTCAAGGCTTTTTAATCCGATACCCCGGGCTACCTGCTTACAGTTGGGCGGAAAAATACTTGAGACATAGACGAGGTTACACTTTTCTACGCCCGCTTTTCGCAAGGCAAGTTCGAAAGAGGCAAGGCGATCTTTATGGACACCTACCCCTTTCGTGAAAAAGATCCTCGTTGGAACGTACATAGCCTTATTTTTATCTCATCCTTTTTTAGGTTTTGCCGCGATTTATGTGCAGGTAATAAAAAAATCCGCATTTTGGGCCGACCGTCGCGTATCGCGCAACAGGTTTTATGTTGTTTTTGTGAATTTTTTTAGTTCATGTAGTTCGATTGAGGGCTGGAGAAAGTTGTCAAAACGAGTTTTTTTGTCGATCTCCACGCGCTTTACTGTATCGTTATGAAAGGTGTTCGTGATACCTTGGCTCCAGATGTTCCAGAGTTTTAGGGACGAGTATATTATGAGTATTCCGGCAAAAAAGAGGTCTGCTGTATAGTTCAGGATAAATTTTCTGTTGATCTGGTCAATCGCCATCTTCTTTGGCAGAATACGGTTACTCCCCCTTTTCTGCCCCGGCACGAATGGTAATGTTTATTGGACATATTGTTGGATACATTTTACTAATGGTGCCGGTACGAACCGGTCAGCACACTTTAATAGCCAGATGAATATCATGATTTAATATCCAGATGAAAACCATGAAGCGCACTACCCTGTGGTTCCTTGGAACCTTGGCCGCCCTGCTCCTCTGCCTGACGGCTGCAGCCGGCGCAACTATACCGGTCGCATCGTTTACCGCGAGTAATACGAACGGCTCAGCCCCGCTAACCGTCCAGTTCTTTGATACTTCCGCTAATAGCCCGACATCGTGGGCATGGTCGTTCGGTGATATAGGCACCGCCACAACCCAGAATCCATCTCATACCTACACGACAACCGGAACCTACACGGTCACCTTGACTGCCACAAATGGTGCTGGAAGCAATACAATTTCCCTGCCCGGTTATATCGTGGTCAGCAAGGTGGCGACAATGCCTACGGCCAACTTCGGCTCAAGCGTGACAAGCGGGAACGTGCCTCTTGTGGTCCAGTTTTATGATTCCTCAACCAACTCCCCTACGTCATGGGCATGGTCGTTTGGTGACGGAGGAACTGCCACGACCCAGAATCCATCTCATACCTACACNNGCATACCTTACGGTGTCCGCTGCATCCGTATTGCCCACTGTATCCTTTACTGCAACTAAAACTTCCGGTCAGATACCGCTGTCCGTCCAGTTCATCGATTCGTCCACCAACAGCCCGACAGCCTGGGTATGGTTATTCGGTGACGGGTATACCTCGCTGCAACAGAATCCCCTGCATACCTACAGCTCCGTGGGAACCTATACGGTCACCCTGACGGCATCAAACGGTGCAGGCAGTTCAACGGTTACCCAATCAGGGNNCACCCGCTCCCCCGATTTCGTCGTTCACATCAAATGTTACATCAGGGACGGTACCACTCTATATCCAGTTTAATGACACATCGGCAAATGCCCCTGGCAGCTGGTTATGGTTCTTTGGAGACGGTGGGACCTCAACTGTGCAGAATCCGGTCTACGAATATACTACCCCCGGTTCTTACACGGTCATCCTGACCGCCACCAATTCTGCCGGGTCCAACACAACGGACATAGCAAAGTACATCACTGCTTCTGCCATCACTATGCCTGTTACCTCATTCAAGTCCGATGTGACCACGGGAATTGCTCCGCTCACAGTGCAGTTCACTGACACTTCACAGAATTATCCGACATCCTGGCTCTGGAACTTTGGGGATGGCAGTATCTCGACCGTAGAGAACCCGTTGCATGTCTACCTTGGCGCAGGCACCTATTCGGTCCTCCTGACGGCATCCAATAGTGCGGGAAGCCAGACAAACTCGTCGAGTACCGCCATTGTTGTCACTTCCGGTGTCACACAAGCCGCAACCACGATACCTGTTACCGTACCGACCATTCTTCCGGCAGCCCTGAGTACAACCACCCCTGCTCCAGCTCATGTTACGGTTTCACCGGTGACCACCCCCGCTGCCACCGGATCCTCTGATAACTCTTCCGGGCTCTTCATGGTGATCGTGGTCCTGGTTATTGTCGTGATTATTCTTGCCATATCGTTTATCCTGAGACAAAGGCCCCCCAAGGGACCCCACCGATCTCATGGTGGAGAGCTCTGATCCATCTCCCTCTTTTTTCCCTACGTGTTTTTTTTCAACTATATCAATTACAAACCGGATACCCTTTTTCCCGGCCGAAAAATCCACCCCGTTTTGGTAAAACAGTTAAAAATCCCGAACAAAATTGGTTCTTAAAGGTGTAGTGTTGATGTGTCCCGGAGTAATTATCCAAAAAAGCGCATAGCTTCAATTCAACAGTATCTTGTTTTTTTAATCTGAAAAAATTCAAGGTGATCGGTCACCGGGTGTAGGGAAATAGCTGAATTGTGCATATTTTTATTAATAACGCACTGTTGACTGTGAAATATTCAAAAAAGGGAGAAGTCCCTGTTGGGGTGTAAAATCATTTACATCAAGGCCTCTTCTGAATACATTAGTGTACCTTATCAGCATCCTTATTATCCACCAGATTTTTATACAAGGGTCTAACAGGATCATTTATGGCGGACACGAGAAGGCTCACATGGCCGGTTAAACGCGAGGATGATTTCCTCCGTATTGTCGCATATATCACTATTGCAACGGTACTCATATTCGTCATCGATATCAGCACACCACTCGGAGTGATGATCTGGATTCTGTATCTTATCCCGCTGTTCCTGACCGTGTACCTCAGCTGGAAATATGCACCGTTGGTGATGACCGGCGTATTTGCACTCCTTATGGTCATAAGTTTTTTCCTGTCCCCACGTGATATGTCGGTAGAATACGCTCTTATCGACCGGGTCTTCTTCGTGTCGGTGTTAGTCGTCGCCTCATTTTTCATTAAGGATTATATATCGAATGTCGAAGGTCTTGTCTCAAGTGAAGAGCGATACCGGTCTCTTATTGAGTGGCTGCCGGAAGGGATTGTGGTATACCGAGAAGGTGCGATCGCGTACGTAAATCCTGCCGGCTCCCGTTTACTTGGAGTGGATCTTGGAGAGAACCTGACAGGCCGCGATATCATCAGTATGATCGATCCGGAATTTCAGGCACTATTCCGGCAGCGGGTTGCCCAAGCCGCACTCGGTGCACGGATGAACATTGACAACGTACGGCTTCTCAGGCCGGACAAAAGGGAAGTAACCGTCGATATCTATCTTGGAGCTGTATTCTGGGGTAATGGGACTGCGGTACAGATTGTAATGAGAAATTCCTGATGTGACAGAAGGGATATGGATGAGAGGTTCTGTTGCGTTGGCAATTGATTTAATAAAAATCATTGCAGTGAAATATTGGCCAAAACGAGGGATTACATGTCGAAGTACAAGTGGAACTCCAACGAGATTATCTCACTTAAAGTCTATAAAGTGGTTTAACAATAGAAAAGATTTATTCTTTTTTTTTATTAAAACCAATAATCTCCGGTTTTCGAACCAATCCTTTACAGTCGTTCAAGAATGCCCGGAAGGTCGTTCATCGTATCAATGCAGTAATCTGCCCCGACACATTCCCGGGTTGTAAGGAACCGGTCCCCGTACCGGGCATATACCGTCCGGATCCCCAGGTTCCGGCAGGGTTCGATGTCACGCCGCGGGCTGTCACCGACAAACAGGACCTGATCCGGGCTGAGGTTCAACACGTTAAGTGCAGCGAGGAATGGTTCGGCAGCCGGCTTTTTTTTGTTGACCATGTCAAAAGTGACCATGCAGTCAAAGAAGGGGAGAATGTCGCATTTTAAAAGACGCGGCACGGCATCTTTTTTCTCGGCATCGGTTACAACTCCCATGGGGTATCCCAGACCGGCGATAGTGCGCAGGGTATCGCAGACGCCGTCATAGGGAACGATATGCCGTAGTTTTTCGGTATGGTAAATCCGGCATGCCTCAATAAACTTCCCGTCAGCAGGCATCTCCCGTTCGGTCATGTACTGCCGGATGTTTTCGGGAGATTCAAATCCATGATGGGTATTCAGGAAATACGAAAACAGCTCATTCCCGTCGTGGCAGCCCAGGTATCGCACAACATGATCACATGCCGCAATCTGTGCGCCGACAAGATCAAACAACGTGTTATCCATGTCGAAAAGGATGGCTCGTATAGGCTCTCGATGACTTCCTTCCTGCATGTGTACAGGATTATTCTCTTGTCAGATGCACATCAGGTTACCTGTCCGGGCAATGGGTGGCAGAATTCTTTTGGGATGCTGATTTGATTCTTGCGGGCTGACAAGGTCGTGTTTTGTGATCGGTACATTAAAAAAAATCCTGAACCGTTTTGGGATTTTTTTGATACGGTAATACTTCAATGTCCTTCTCACATATGGTGCCCGTATTTTAAGCAGGAAATGCATCCGGCGAATGTAAACCGGGTTTTTTTACAAAAGCCGTTTTTTTGTTCATTCGTGCATGATGAAAAAACATACTACGCTCACTTCGCAGGCACATATCAGCATGAACGGGTGAATACGATATCCTTGGCAAAAAGTCTAAAAGACCATCGTTTTAAAAATCCCAACATTAAAAAAAGACCACGGGCAATAGTAAAACAAGGGAACATTTTTTATGGAAGCACGAAGCGAACGCAAAGATGGTGTCCTGATCTTTTTTATCAATGGCCGACTGGATGCTTTTGGTGCCCGGCAGCTGGATGACTGGACAAAGGAAACCCTGCATGATGATGACAAGGAACTGGTGCTGGACCTTTCGGGATCCACGTACCTTTCCAGTGGCGGGCTCCGCACCTTTCTTGTATTGAAAAAGGAGATGAAACGCCGGAACGGGCGGTTCGCGCTTGCCGGGGTCGGGGAGTACTCAAAAAAAGTCCTTGATATGGCCGGTTTTTCTTCCCTGTATGATATATACCCGACAGCTGATGAAGCGGTGGCCGATCTGGCAAAAAAACGAAAGAACCCCACGCTGTTCAATGAAATCTTCTATAAAAAGATCGAAGAGGCAGGTGTCAGCATGACGATTGAGCCCGGCTGGATGACAAGCCCTCCGGCACTCAGAATCACGGGCGACTTAAAAAAAATCCTGCATGCACAACTGAAAGAATCAGATATTGCTGCCCTGCCGTTTGCAGATATCTCGTATTCTCTGGGCCTTGGTGCGCTTGGCTCTGATGTGAAAGAAGCGATGCCGGTCCTTGGCGAAATGATCACCCTGTATGGTTCCATGGTCTGGCTCCCGACCGATGGGAACAATACACCGGATTTTTTCACCCCGGTAAATGCCAAAGGTGATATCCCAATCTACACCGGGTTCAATGTGACGCTGGACGGCCCTTTCAATGAATACCTCACCCTTGATACAACCAATAACAAGGGTGTGAGCATTGCTGATATTTACCGGATGATCTTTTCAAGCGCTAAAGATCGGGTGAAGATTTTCAAAGGCGTTGTTGCGATCACCATCTGGGGGGTTCTTGACGGTCTGGCAAGTTCCGGCATCAAGAAGTCGCCGCTTGCCGACACCAATCTCCCGCCCGGTGCATCGATCATGGATACCGCCCGGCAGGGAACCTGGATGGCATCCGACGCGAATATGGGATATAAGGGTGATACGCTGGTGAGTTTTGGTATCGGTATCGACCTGACATATGACCTGTCAGGGTTCAATGCAGACCTGCTCAGTTCCCTGTATTATTCCAACCCCGCAAACAAGGGGGCATCCCGGGAGATGTACCTGCACAACCATGGGGTGGTGTTCCGCGGCGTCCCGTACGATGCGTCCCTTGACCTCAACTCACAGGTGCAGAAGATCGTGACAGATGGCACGTTTGTGGATATGCGCCATCTGCTTGACAGCACCAGGCTGAGGAAAGCCAAGATTGGCGTTGCCTATATCCAGGATATTGTGCGGGAAGGATGATGTGGGGGGGCGATTTTTTTTACGGCCTTGTTATTTCGTGCAGAAGTGGCCGATAATCAGATGTTCTTTTGTAAATAACTCACACGCCGGACAATAGCAGTTGCCTAATTTTGCATTTTCTGCAACTGATGATTTCCCTCGTGCACAGAAGAGACCCTGTGGGGGGTTGTTCTGGAGATTATTCATTTTATATGTCGGGCAGGATCCACAATACTTTTTGCAAATCTCCATGTTTCCTGCATTATCATCCACTTTTTCCACGGTTGACTTCATGACGAGATATTCCATCTGGTGATGACATAAATCTATGCCCGGATAATTTCGTCAGAGACCAAATCTGGTGACTTGCCACCCCAATACCTCACGATCAGTTCAACCTGCTCATAACCCAGCCACAGGGTAATCTCCCGGCACCCCCACATCTTCTTCAAATGAGATACCCCCGGTAGGGGTACCTCCATTAGTATGACAGATCCCCCCCCACCAGGGTATCTCACTTAACATGACAATCAGGCAGGTACCCCCTCAGTGCCGGCAGGGTCACGCATGACTATGGGTGTCAATGGCCGTGTGACCCGGACGGGATTGTAAGATGGTCGCGATACGTTCCCGTATATCCACCCGGAATAATTCCTTAACACGTGAGGGATGAGCCGCTTAACAATGTAATGTGTATTATATGATCTGAGGAAACCGCTGACATTGAATAAAAACAACACAACAAAAAAAATCCCGGCCTCTCACCCTCTCGCAATCTTGACCCGTGTCAATACATTTTTATGATTTTTCTGCTGGCATACGACATCATAGAGAAGGCTTATATCATCACCAGATAACAGACCACGTCCAGTCTGATGAATACAACCAACAAGGAGACCTGTATATGAGCACATACCATTTTTGTACAGAGTGTGAATACATCAAAATCAGGAAGGTCCCGGGACTCAATGCATCGCCGGCAAGCGAATGGTCATGCCCGGCCCGGTTCAACCCGATGGAAGGGAAATGGCTTCCAAAGGATGGGGTGAATCCGCACGAATGTCCACGGGNNATGAAAATTTCATGAACCTTCAGAAGCAGGGTGGCGACCGGAAACTCCGGTGAATGTGCCCAGAGTGAACGTTCTTAGTGGCGTGTGGTGTCCTGCATAAGGGCATACCATCACACAAAATGTACCACCCCCATGGTGCCTGACAACTCCCGTCTTTTTTTTGTTATAAAAAAATGTGAACACCGTCAACGAGGGGGGCGCCGGGCGGACAGATCTGGCATACGAGCCGCAATCCCGTATCATGACGATGTTCTTTTTTTAAGGCTCTCATACACCACATCGTATGAGTCCGGTTCCTTACCCTCTCTTAACTTTGACCAGTGTCAGGAGATTTTTATGATTTTTATGCCGGTAGGTCACCGTGTCCATGACCTGCCGCACTAAGAAGATGCCCAGCCCCCCGATACTTCGTTCATCAATAGCCGAAGTGACATCCGGTTCCGCAGCGGAAAGCGGATTAAATGCCGGTGCAGAATCTGAAATTTCCAGGGTGACCTGTGATGGTGACGCTTCGCAGCGGATTGCAATAGTACCCTCTCTCCCGCAATAGCCGTAGTTGATGATATTGACGATGACTTCTTCCATGGCTAACTGCACATCAAGAATCGCTTCCGCAGAAAACTCCTGTGAGGTGAGAATTTCTTCGATATCGGCAACAACTTTTGGGATCTCGTCCTGTTTGGCCGGTATGACAATATCCAGGTGATTCATGATCCTGTCACTCCCCCCATAGTACTCTCAGGCATGTGAGAATGGTCGTCGCCATGTATGCACGTATGTAGGTGTTACACACAAACACACTTAAACTTCAGCACAATTCAAAAACGTTAAAGAAAGATTAACTTTTGAGGAAACAAAACGATTGTTCATATGCAATAACCGGCACGTATCAGAAAAAACCGGGTGACTTTGGCTGGAGATAACAACCACAACGCATGAGGGCATAACCGTGCTGGCAATGAATGGACGCCTTGACTCAACAACTGCCGGGGATCTTGAGCGTGAGATCAACAGCCAGATCGAGAGCGGGAACCGGAGAATTCTCTTAAATTTTGCCGGTGTTGTCTATATCTCAAGCGGCGGCCTGCGGGTGCTGTTATCAACGGCAAAAAAACTGCGCAAAGACGGTGACCGGTTCGGGCTCTGCTACCTGACCGCAGATGTGCATAAAGTCTTAAAACTCGCCGGGTTCACTTCACTGTTCTCAATCTATGCGTCTGAGGGAGAGGCACGTGCCGGATGGCAGTAAGACTCCTCTTGTTCCCCTCACATGGCAACCGGTGCCCGGGGTTTCGGAGGCAAACATCTACCCGCTCATCCGTAAGATTGATACGATATCTTCAAACTCGTACCTGATCGAAACACCGGCATGCATCTGCCTGATCGATCCTGGCGGCCTTCCCGAACAAGTCGCCCAGCTGATCGCCGAGATTCAGAAACTCCGGGATGCTCACGAACGCCCTGTCGTGATCTTCCTCACCCATGCCCATATCGATCATTTTCTCTCGGTCCAGTATGCACCTGCGGACACGTATTTTCATGACGCGATATTCGCCGTCCAGGAAGCGGGTGCCGATGCACTCGAACGCGGGGATCGATTCCTGACTCAGGCAGACCTGCTGGGGTTTACGGTATCCCCCAAAAAAATCGACCTGAAACTTCTTCCCGCAAACAAACCGGTATCCGCGGGCTTGCCTGTCACCCATCGTACAACAGATGGTACTGCAATTACTANNTACGGTCTGTCACACACCGGGTCACAGCCCGGACAGCATGTGTCTCTGTATCGGCAGGCTGCTGTTTATCGGCGATGTATTGTTTGCAGCAAATCCCGGCATCGCCGGGCTGTGCGGGTGGAACCAGAAAGCCCTCATCAGGTCACTTGCGGGGATACGGCAGATTATCGCAAATGGAGGCATTGACTGGGTGTGCCCCGGTCATGGCAGGCTTATCTCGGCTACCGATGCAATCCACATGCTCCAAACCCTGCAGAAAGAAGCATACCAGTTGGAAAATATTGCGGAGTTTAATGCGGAACGGGCAGCACAGGTTGCCGCATGTGCGGATGACTGCATGGAGCAGGTGAATGAATTATTCACNNGTCCGGCCGGCTCGGCTATGTCTCGTATGTCATGGAAGAACTGGGGGAAGCCGGCGTTGCAGAACAGATGACCGGCCTGATTAAGAGTGCCGTAATTGATGAACTGCTGGATGCATTCCGCTCGTTTTCTGTTGATCACCATACCGCAGACCGGGTTTCCATTCATCTCGCTCTCAAAGCAGGGCAGGTAATGGGCAAACTCGAGCGGTCATTTATCAAGGATGATCTGGCGCATATCATTGATCCAACGCTGGTAACCCGTGCTGAGCATCTGCTGTCTGATTACACTACCATGCTCCGGGGGTTCTGCCCTCCGGATAACCGCTGTGATTGCGACGTGAACAGTAGTCTCTTGGTACTTGTTGCAGACCTCTCGTGCTCCCGCTGTTCCGATGAAGACATCCTTTCATCGGCAGACGATGATACGACCTTTATCCGGTTGCTGCTCTCCCGTATCGGTTCACAGCCGCTTCTGGCAGATATTGACCTGTCCATTGAACTGAACCCCACAGAGAGCATCGCTCTGGTCGATCGGGATCTTTTTTCAGATCTGGTTATCTATATTTTCGAAGACCTTGTCGGTATTGGCGCAACCCGGATAACGCTTACGACAGAACGGGACACATATGCCATAACTATGAACATTACCGGAAATACAGGACCCTTCATCCTCTCCGGAGATACTCCGGTCAAGGGGTTCCTCTTCCGGCTCGCAGCCCGTGCGGGTGGCGTACTTTCCTCGCAGGATGTGGCTGGGACACGGGTATACACAATTGCCTTTACCGTAGACAAATGATACTTCATGATGTGTCGCCATACCCTTCAATTTTTGTTCTTTTAGCTGGTTTTGTGATGGGATAATCACGTGATACAGCATGTTTGAAGGAATTGTCAGCATCTGCAAAATAGGTCATCATCCTTTGCTAATTGGTAAGACGCGAATTGAGGAGAATAGAAAGTTGATGACTATTGTACCCGGACAATGAAATACAATGAATGCCGCTGCACCAAAAAGGGACGCTCCCGCAGCGGTTTAGCAACTGAATAAATGTTAAAAATTACTTTGCCCCGCCGTGCCGCAAAGAGGCCCTGATTCAGGAAACCATTTTTCATTATTTTTTAGTAACCTGTTTGCTCGTATAAAATAACGAAGACCCCAAAAAAATACACCGAAATTACTTGGTTAGACGTGTGCAACCAGAACAACACATCCGGTGAGATGTCCAGAATATCCCCTCTTTACCAGTACACAAGACTTGTTATGTACAGTTACAAACAGGTACTTACAAACAATCCGTTTTCAGGTTACTATGAAAACTCGTGCATCTCCGAAGAAAAAAAGTCAGCCCCCGCTGCTCGAATTTCGCAACATTACTGTTGTGAAAGGCGACAAGAATGTTCTTGACTCGGTATCAGTAACGATCCATGAAGGGGAAAATGTTGCCATCCTCGGCCCGAACGGGTCGGGAAAATCATCGTTTATCAAAACACTGATGCGGGAATATTACCCGCTCCTTACCGAAGATATGGTCTTTTTAATCCGGGGGCAGGATGAATGGGACGTTTTTGAGATGAGATCCACGATTGGCATTGTCTCAAATGATCTCCAGTATCTCTTTACCTTGGATATGTCTGGCAGGGAAGTGCTCCTGTCAGGGTTTTTCTCAAGCATCGGGCTCTACAACCGGGTTGTGACGGATGAAATGGAGCAACGATGCGATGAATTATGCACGTTCCTTGATGTCCAGCACCTGAAAAACCGCCCGATGAATGAGATGTCATCCGGTGAAGCCCGTCGATTCCTGATCGGAAGAGCATTGATCCATCGCCCAAAAGCACTCATCCTCGATGAACCTACAAATAGTCTTGACCTTCATGCGCTCCACACATTCCGGATCCTGCTCCGTAAAATCGCCCGGTCAGGAACCGGGATCATTCTCGTCACTCATCATCTTCATGATATCATTCCGGAAATTTCCCGGGTCATCCTGATGAAAGACGGGAAATTCTGCAGCGACGGTCCCAAACGCGAGATCCTGACAGACACAAAAATTGGCAGGCTGTTTTCCGTACCGGTTCACGTCAAAGTAGACGACGGATGGTATTACGCGACGGGATATTGAAATTACCTGATTTTAAAAAACCGACAAGAAATCAACAGATTCCTGATGAAAGCAATGAAATTAAAAAAAAGGTTTTATTGTTTATTTCAATGATAGGGACAAATTGCCTCCACACCCGCAGTTCCAATGACCCGAACTGCATCAAAAAGGGGGGTTCCCTGGGTGGCCGCGGAGTCCCAATTCCCCGTGCTGGAGTTCCTGTTACATCTGGAGAAATGGCAGTACGCCCGCCCGGGCAAATGCCACGACAGCAAACCCGAAGAGCACCACGACAAAAAAGCCGGTCGAGATCACGCTTTTGATTGCCCGCGACCGGTGTCCCGTGATGTGCAGGTCTTCCCATGCATGCGCTTCATTGAGGTGAAGGAAAAAAGCGCAGAGGAGATACATCGCGTAGATGGCAAGCATCACGCCGCAGACAAGGATCCAGTTAAAGGCTGCTGCAACCAGTCCCCAGATGCCAAATGCAAGGTTTGCATACCCGACCTCGAGCTGGAACTCCGGGTGGTCCTGCCGCCAGCCCATTCGTACCTGGTCGGACTTGTAGTATATGGAATGGCGGACAAAACTGATGATTCCCACACCACCGACAAGGACTGCTGATGCGATCCTGATTGCAGTGTCGGTGCTGATAAAAAGGAAAAAAATGCCGATGAAGATCCCGATTATGGATACGACCATGGTCGCGCCCATCAGGAGCGAAGCTTCGTGCGCTGTTGGTTGTGCTGGTTCCATTGTAGCCCTCTGGTAATCGTTCCTGTATGAGAATGAAACAACCGGGGAGAAAAACCCTGCGCCCGCAGAACGTTTCGTTCAACCGGATTGTAATTTCATATGTGATGAAGGTATTTTGTCATGGATATGATCTTTCTGGATAAGGACGCGATGATCGTGTGGACGGATGGTCAGTGCAGCATTAAACGCGTCATCGGCTTCTGAATACCGTTGTATGGCAGTGAATATGAGACCAAGGTTGTACCATCCCTTAAAATATGTGGGATCCAGAATTACTGCCTGATTACATGCGTTCAGGGCTTCCCCCGGTTGTCCCAGCTGTTTGTGGATAAGTGCTTTATTATTCCACGCATGGGCATTGAGTGGGTTCGTCGCAAGTGAATGGTCAAATGCGAGAAGCGCATCGTTGAACTGTCTGAGATGAATGAACACAAGTCCTTTGTAGTACCATGAACCAGCATGACCCGGGTCGATGGCAAGAACCCGTGAAAATGCGCCAAGTGCTTCAGCGTCCCTCCGTTCCCGTGCAAGTTCACGGCCTTTTTCATACCACAGGGAAATGGTTTTCTGCGGGGAATTGGCTTTTTTTTCAAATCCTGCCGGGTGAGATCGGTTTATCCGGGAAAAAAACAGTGCGCCCCCGTAATCGTAATGCAGGCGCGAAAATCCCGATTCGATTTGGTG
>PNBP01000104.1 GCA_003136075.1 Methanoregula sp.
CACCCGCCGAAGATGAACATTCGGGCATCACTATCTCACATTTCCCAGTTAAGATCTCTGAGCAGGCGGCGATCCGCACCGGTGGGGTCCAGGGTGCGGCAAAACTCCGGTTCATCCCCTACTATCTTTTCCACTATACCAGCAGCGGCGAGCAGGTGTACAAAGAGCGGCGTATTCCCTTTGATGCAGAGGGATGGGGCGCCATCAATGCGATCAACGGGATAAAACTGGACCTTGACGGAAAACAGGCAGTTGAGTCGGAGATCCCTGCTGGTGCAGAAGTATCAGATTCCCATATCGCAAAGGAAGAAGCGTCAGAGCGTATGGTCAACGAGCTCATCGAACGCCTCACCCAGAAAGTCCGGATCAAGCAGGAAAAGGGCGATGCAATCTTCTATGAAGAAAAAACCCTCAAGCCGGACCGGAAGAATATCACCGTCGAGACAAAACAGGTCTACGTCCCCGTGTGGCAGATCCGGGGCAAAAAGATTGTAGAAGTCAATGCATTTACCGGTGAGCTGCTCTCAGAACCCATGGATGAAGGCGTAGAAGTCTTCTAAAAACCCGGCAAAAGACATGATCGTTGTTCTTGGCGGGGGTCCTGCTGGGAGAATCGCGTCAATACGGCTTGCATCCGCAGGAAAAAAGGTAACGCTCGTCGAATCCGGGGGGATTGGCGGGCAATGCCTCCATTTTGGGTGTATGCCCGTCTGTGCCCTGAACGATGCCGCCCGCATGGTCAGTTCGGCACGCATGTTTACCAATCTCGGGATCATGGAAGGAGTCCCCCACATCAATTTTCCTCATCTTTTAACAGAAATGCACGCGATCCAGCAAAAGATCGCATCGATTCTTGACCAGGAAACCCGGACCGCGGGTGTCGATATCATGTATGGAAAAGCCGGACGAATTGAAGGCCCGTACGTTTATATCGGGGATGAACAGGTACAAGCAGAAGCAGTTATTGCCGCTACCGGCTCCCGGCCACAAATTCCTGCTGTTGATGGCATTACGCTCCCGGGAGTCTTCACACCCCACACGCTGCCTGCGATGAAAAGCCTTCCGGAAAAGATGGTCATTATCGGGGGCAGCGTGATGGCGGCTGAGTTTGCTTACATCTTCAGCAGCTTCGGGAGCCAGGTGACGGTATTGAGCCGGAGTGCATTTTTAAAAAATATTGACCGGCATCTCCATAAAATTGCAGTAAAGGAACTTTCAGGTGTGAAAATCCGGGAAAACGCCGATGTAAAGTTGATTCTGGGAAGTTCGCGAACAGAAGCCGTGGAGTTTGCATCAGGATCTATTCGGGAAACGGTTGATGCGGATGCCGTTATGATCGCTGCCGGACTCCTCCCAAATTCTGACATGATTACCGGTGTAAAAAAGGGCCCGTCCGGAGAACTGCTGGTCAATGACCGTATGCAGACCAGTGTTCCCGGGGTATATGCCGCAGGGGATGTGACCGGCTCTCCTTACCTTACACCGGTTGCACGACACGAAGGCATTGTCGCGGCAGATAACATCCTCGGGCTGGACCGTCGCATGGATTACCGGTTCATTCCCCAGTCGATTAACCTCACCCATGAACTGGCATTTTGTGGTGCGGGTGGGGCAGAGAGCGCATCCCTCGCGATCCCCGGCCCGGCCGGACCGGGCACGTTCTGGTCGGTCCCTTCAGGAGATACCGGGCTTGCAAAAATTATGGCTGACGCGGGTTCCGGCGAGATTGCCGGTATGTGTGCAGCTGGGCCCGGTGGAGGGCTGATTGCGGGATACATGGCGTTTCTCATGCAGCGCCATATCACCGTTCATGAATTTGAGGAGTTCATTGAGGTTCACCCATCCACGGACGGGGTATATGGCCTCGCAAAATACACTTCAGAGATCCTCAAAAAAAGAAACGGGCCGTAAATGGGTGCCTGCAAACGATTGCAATGAGGATACCGTTTATTTCTCTTTTTTCTTCTTTTTTAGAGAGAATACCCGGTTCCCGTAAATTCTGTAGGTATTATTACGCTTGAAACCGAAGTACAATGTTACAGATTATATGACATTTCCCGGAGCACACCCATGACTGATCCTTCTGAAATTGTTGCATTTGACGAGACCCGACTCGATAAAGTCCGTGCACTGCGGGAAAATGGCGTTATGCCCTACCCACACACGTTTGACCGGAAGAACACCATTCAGGAGATCAAGTCCCGGTTTGCGGATATCACCCACGAGAAAAGTGTGGATTCCGTTTCCACTGCAGGGCGCCTGTATATTATCAGGAACCACGGAAAGACGCTGTTTGCCGATCTGGGCGATGGCACCGAGAAGATCCAGCTCTATATCCGCAAGAATGATGTCGGTGATGCACAGTTTGATTTTTTCAACCAGTATCTCGAACGGGGGGATTTTGTCGGTGTCACAGGCCATGTGTTCCGGACCAAACTGGGAGAGATCACGATCTGGGTTGACACAATCACCCTGTTGTGCAAAGCAGTCTGCCCGCTGCCGGAAAAATTCCACGGGTTAAAGGATATCGAAAAACGGTACCGCCAGCGATATGTCGATCTGATTGTCAATGACGAGAGCCGGCAGACGTTCCGGAACCGGAGCCGGATCATCTCTCTCATCCGCAAATTTCTTGATGAACTGGGATTTCTGGAGTTTGAAACCCCCATCCTCCAGCCGGTGGATGGCGGGGCGAACGCCCGGCCGTTCACTTCCTACCACAACTGCCTCGAGCAGAAGCTCTTCCTCAGGATCGCACCCGAACTGTATCTCAAGCGCCTTGCCGTAGGTGGTTTCGAGAGAGTGTTTGAGATCGCACGGAACTTCCGGAACGAGGATATCGACACCCACCATAACCCCGAGTTCACGATGGTGGAGATCTACTGGGCATACCGCGACTTCCGGGACATGATGGCGCTGACCGAGGATTTTCTCACATACATCGTGACGAGTATCTGCGGTACTGATAAGGTCACCTTTGAAGATACCACGATCAACTTCGGGAAGCGATTAAAGAAACTCTCGATGGCAGATGCAGTAAAAGAATACACCGGAATAGACATCTTCACCCATACGGTTGAAGAACTTCGCACACTCGCACAACAGAACAAGCTCGATGAATATGAAAAACCGCAGACGCAACGCGAATTCCTCGTCCTCTTCTTTGAGGGAATGGTCGAGGAGAAACTGATCCAGCCGACGTTCATCTACGATTTCCCTGTCGAGAACTCACCACTTGCAAAACGGCACCGCGAGAAGGAAGGGTTCACCGAACGGTTCGAACTGTTCATCTACGGCATGGAAGTGGCAAACGGGTTTTCCGAGCTCAATGACCCGGTCGACCAGAAGGAGCGGTTCGAGGCACAAGACGAGAAACGGCGTCTTGGGGATCTCGAAGCCCAGATGATTGATTACGATTTCATCAATGCACTCGGGTATGGCATGCCGCCCACCGGTGGCGTCGGGATCGGGATTGACCGACTCGTGATGCTGCTGACGAACAATAATTCCATCAAGGAAGTTATCCTCTTCCCCTCAATGAAGAAACTGACAGAAGGCGAAGAAGAGAGTGAAGAAATCGCCGGAACAAAAAACGGACAGAAACCGGTTTCCGGTTGAAATTACCGAATAACCAGTGTCTTTTTTTTAGTTTTAGTTTGTTTTTATGGCCGTGTTCATTTCCAACGGCGTCTATTTGGTAATGTACCAATTTGTGATGATGCAGGCAACGTGAGATTGACATAGACCACATATAACCCCAAAATCCATATCCCACTCTTTCCCCAATATCTCTTCTATGACTTCCTCTGAACCACACCACCATATTTTTTCTGCAAAAAATGCCGCACATCTCGACACCCGCGTCCGACGCCTCCTCTATCGCCCTGACCGTCTTGCAGACCGGTATGTGAAACCCGGCAACCGGGTCCTCGATTTTGGGTGTGGCCCGGGTTTCTTTACCCGCGAGTTCGCAAAGAAAGCTGGCGAGAAAGGCTCCGTAATCGCTGCGGATGTGCAGGAAGAAATGCTCACCATCCTTCGTAAGAAACTGGAGCCGGAGGGCCTGTTGTCACGGATCAGGACTCACCGGTGCCGTCCGGACTCTCTCGCACTCTCCCCGGAACGTGACGGTCAGGTCGATGTTGCTTTTGCTATCTTTGTCGTTCACGAAGTCCCCGATGCACAAAAGCTGTTCCGGGAAATCGCGGCCCTGCTCATACCTAGCGGCCTGCTCTTTTACACGGAGCCCCCGCTCATTGTATCAGGGAGGGAATTCCGGGAGAACCTTGCGCTGGCACAGGAAGCTGGGCTCCGGCTGGCTGAGACCCGGTTATTCTTTGTGAACCGGGCGGCAGTGTTGAGGAAATGCACATAAGGGGAGAGCCTCATCCACCCTTCCCATAAAAATTCCATTGTGGGGGCACCTATTCATATGATTGGAGCCAATAGCAGAATTTCACTTTTAAGTCACCATTATTTCCGGCTTACAGGTGTAATACTAGGTTTAATAGTGCAACGTGCTAACCACTAGCATAGATAACTCCGCGCTGTTAAAGGTGATAAAAAACGCTCAGCCTCTCCGGTGTGACCAAGCAGATTGGCGGCCTTACTGCAGTGAACCAGGTAGATCTGACTATCGAAAATGACCAGATCGTTGGGCTTGTCGGCCCGAACGGTGCGGGCAAGACAACTCTTTTGAATATTATCTCCGGTATATTACCCCTTACGTCAGGAACGGTCTCGTTCTGCGGCGAAGATATCACGGGCATGAAAGCGGACAGGATCTGCCGCAAAGGAATTGCCAAGACGTTCCAGATCGCTGAATCGTTCCCGAACCTGACCGCACAACAATGCGTCATGATCGGTGTGTTGTTCGGCAATGATCATGTACCGGGAATGAAAGAGGCACAGGCAGAGGCTCTTGAAATCCTCGCGGAGGTTAATTTTCCTGAAGAGAAGACCGGCACGCTCACCCGGAACCTTAATGTCGTCGAGCTTAAGCGCCTGCAACTCGCCCGGGCCCTCGCGTCCCACCCAAAACTTCTCCTGCTCGATGAACTTACCACCGGCCTCAACCCAAAAGAGAGCAACGAAGCAGTCGGGATCATCCGGAAAATCCGGGACCGGGGGACATCCATCCTTATCATTGAGCACGTGATGAGCGTTATTATGGGAGTCTCCGACCGGATCGTCGTGCTCGACCATGGTGAGAAGATCGCGGACGGCAGGCCGTACGAGGTCGTGAACAACCAGCGGGTCATCGACACGTATCTCGGGGATATCGACGCATTTTAAGGAGTGAAGCCGTTCATGCTTATCGTTTCGGGGCTCAATGTCTTTCACGGCAACCTGCAGGTCGTCTGGGACCTGTCGTTTCGCGTCAATAAAGGTGAACTCGTCACCATGATCGGTCCAAATGGTGCCGGGAAGACCACCACGGTCGAGACGATCATAGGGCTCAACCGGAAAGCAACCGGCTCGATCCTGTTTGACGGTAAAAGTATTCTCGGCAGCCACCCGTACGATCTCTTCAGCAAAGGACTCGCCCTTGTGCCCGAGAAACGGGAGATTTTCCCAAAGATGCCCGTGATCGAGAACCTTCTCCTTGGCGGGACTGCCAATGCCGATCCTGACAAAACCCTTGCCCGCATCTTTCGTCTCTTCCCTGTTTTGCAGGAGCGGAAACAGCAGGTAGCCGGAACATTGAGTGGCGGTGAACAGCAGATGCTTGCCATCGGTCGTGCACTCATGTCGGAACCACGGCTCCTCATTCTCGATGAACCGTCAACCGGACTTTCCCCTATTCTCACCGGCCAGGTATTCCGGTCACTCGAACAGCTCGGCAGGGAGGGGATGACCATCCTCCTGCTCGAGCAGAATGTCCGGAATGCGCTTGCCATGTGCAACCGGGGGTACGTGCTGGAAAACGGCAGGATCGTACAGGTGGGCCGCTCAAAAAATCTCTTAAACGACCCGCGTATCCAGAAAGCATATCTTGGATTCTAAATTATAGGGAGCGAATCCGGATCGTTCTCTTTTATCAGGTCTTTGTCAACGCTGCCGGTCACTCTGTGAATTCCAGAAAAAGCATACGAGATTATTTAAAAAAGTGACGGTATCCGTTTTAGTCCCCTACCGGTTCCGGCAGGGGCTCTTTTCTCCGCCGTCTCTTCAGCCACTCCTGTACCTGTTCCGGCAGGCTCACCAGCCCCCGTGGCAGGAAGATAATGGCAAGGATGAGTATAACCCCGACAATGACATACCTGCCAAAGGTAAGCCCGGTTGCTTTTAGTCCTTCCCATATGACCGTAAGCACGACCGTCCCGACAACCGGGCCGGCAAGAGTTCCAAGTCCGCCGAGGATAACATACGTTATCGGCCAGAACGAGTTATCGACCCCGTACAGCTCCGGTGTGAGATAGCCGATATGGTGGATCTCAAGTGCCCCGGCAACACCCGCGATGTAGGCGGAGAACGCAAACGCGAGGAGCCGGTACCGGACCGGATCAAGGCCGGCAGCCCGGGCTTCGAGTTCGTTTTCCCGGATCGCAAGGAATGCGAGGCCGATCCGTGACTTCATGATATACCAAATCGCGGCGATGGACGCAATCGTGATAACGAGGATAGCGTAGTATTCGATCAGTTGGTAGCCCGGGATGGACGGACTCAGGAGACGGGGCGATGAGAGCCCATCCCAGCCACCGGTAACCGGGGCGAGCACGCTGACGGTCAGGGTCTGGACAATGATGGCAAACCCGAACGTGACCATTGCAAGGAACCATTCCTTGAGCCTGACACAGGTAAGACCAATAAGGATCCCGATGAATGCCGCTACGGCTGCACCGATGAAAATGGTGACAAACGGTGTTATGCCGCTCTGTGCTGCAATAAGCGTCGATGCATATGCCCCTATACCAAAGAATGCGGCGTGGCCAAGCGATCCCTGCCCGGAGTACGCGAGGAGGTTCCATGACGAGGCAAAGATGATGAAGATCAGCATCAGGACGAGGAGGTTGAGAATAAACATGCTGTCGGTGAGAAACGGGATGACCACTGCGATGGCAAGCGTGGCAATCATCCCGTACTTTGCCAGTTCATCCCGGTTGAAATACATGGCTCTTTACTCCCCCTTTTCCCCAAATAACCCGGTCGGTCTTACAACGAGCGCAACAATAAGGATGACAAACGAGATCGCGTCCTTCCATATACCGCCAAGAAGAACCGCCGCGCCGTTCTCCGCTAAACCCATCAACAACCCGCCGATGATCGCACCGGGAATGCTGCCAAGACCTCCAAGAATAATGATCGCAAAGGCCTTGACCGCAGGGATCGAACCCATGTACGGGTTGAAGACCTGCCCGCTCACGACCCAGAGCGTCCCTCCTGCCGCGGCAAGTGCGCATCCCAGTCCGAAACTGATAATGTCAATCCGTTCGACATTGATCCCGACGAGCATCGCGCCTTTCCGGTTCTGGCTTGTTGCCCGCATCTGCATCCCGATCGTCGTCTTTTTTAAGAAAAGATACAACCCGCAGAGAATGACCGCGGTGAACAGCATAATGAGGATATAATCGAGCGGAACGGAGAGCGATCCTACGGGAACCGTAATACCATCATAGGGGCTTTTGACGCTCTGCCAGCTGTCGCCCCATATCATGGCGGCCCCGTTCTGGAAGATATAGATGAGGCCAATCGAGAGGAAGATCTCGTTGAGCTTGCCGGTGCCAAGGATCGGGCGGAAACAGAACCGTTCGATAACCGCACCTATGCCGATAAGCGCCAGCATGGATAACAGGATGATGAGATACGGGTTGATGCCGGTCAGGAAGAAGACCGTTGCAGTGATGTAGGCGCCGATCATCAGGAATTCGCCATGGGCGAAGTTCACGATTTTCATCACGCCAAAAATCAGGTTCAGCCCGGTAGCGAGCAGGATATAGATACAACCGGCATAGAGACCCCAGAATATAATCTGGAGAAAGATTCCGAGAGTATCCATGATCTGGTCAGCACCTGCCCGTAGACATACAATACATCAGTCAGTCCGTACAAGTAAAAAAATGTGAGGGGTTACGAGCTGCTGCCTGCCACGTACCATGACGGCAGGGTAAAGTCCGATGTCTTCAGGTTGTCAGGCCAGACGATCGCAGGCCGGGTTTCGCCAATCGTGGCATTGTACGACAGCTGCTCCATCCAGAGATCGAACGACGACTCCCGGTAGTCCGGTGAGAACGAGATAGTCTTGTCCTTCATCGCCTCGATTACCTGGGGCATCTTTAAGGCGACGAGCGCCTGTCTCACGGCTGTTTTGTCCGTGGTCCCTGCGTTCCCAATTGCTTGTGCCCCGATAAAGACACCTTCGTACGTTGAGGCCCCCATCATATCTGGATAGGTCCTGAACTTGGTAAAGTAACTCTGCTTAAACGTGCTCTGCGCATCAGCAACTGCACCGGTTGGAGCGACATATGGAGAGAACCTGCTCTCGATGATGGCGCCTTCACCATACTGCCCGAGGTCTTTGTAGAACTGGGCATTGTCATTGTTCTCTACGTTGAGGAAAATCGTGTTGAGCCCGATATCCCTGCGTGCCTGCGTAATTATGGGGGCTCCTTCGTTGGGGAATGCCGCGAGGTAGACTGCATCGGGGTTCGCTGCCTTGATTAAGGTCAGCTGCGTCCTGAAATCGCTCTCGCCCATCTTGAAGCTCTGCTGGGCAACCAACTGGATGTTCAGTTTATTATTCGTTATGGTGTTGTTGACTGCTGTCTGAACACCTTTGCCGAATGCGGTGTCCTGGTATAGGAGGGCCAGCCTGATCGGACGGTCAGCTGCAAAACTGAATTTTTTATCAAGGGCAGAACGCAAAACCTGATCAATGAAGGTTGTGGTGTACTGGCCGTAGCTGTCAGTTGTCGGGCAGTGGTGGAAGATATAACTGGTGTCGATATCTGTACGGTGAGTGATTATCGGACTCGACGCACCGGTTACAATATACGGGACTTTGTATTCCGCGATGGTCTGTTCATAGGCTGAGGTGACTGCGCTTGAGTACCCACCGACAAGGATATCCACCTTGTCGTCGGTGATCAATTTAGTCGCGGCCGTCTGGCCCCCTTGCTGGGTTGACTCATCGTCCCCGACAATGAGCTTGATCTGGGCTTTCGATCCATCTTTGAGAGTGACTCCGCCATCAGAGTTGATCTTGTCGGCAGCCACCTGGGCAGACTGCCACATACTGTTACCGACATTACTTGCGGGACCGGTCAATGACGCGATGACACCAACCTTGATTATGCCTTGTGAAGATGCGGCGGAAGGTTGTTGTGTTGTTGCCTGCTGCTGGGAGCAACCGGCGATGAGTGCGGCTGCAACAAGCAGAACTGCGATGACAAGTGTTGAATATTTCATGGGACTCCCCCTATGCTATGTTATAGCATGGCAATTTAAAGATGGAGAGTTTACCTTATAAAAAAATCGGTTTAAATTGAAAATTCTTCCCGGCACCGGTCGATATTATGCTGATGACACTGGGCAAAAGGATACCATTCGTAATGCTCATCTGATCATTTTTGGTTATCCTCTGTTTCCAACAATGATCAACCAAGGGAGATGATTTCACAGTAACTCCCATACACAGCCACAGAATTTTCCAGATGGGTTCCTCCTTTAAAAAATAATTTCGTAGATGGTTCACCAAAGATAGTGAGAGAGATCTTCATTTATGTGATGATCCAGTCGACCGGGACTCCTGAACTATCGCACGAATCCCCATGACGTCAACAACGGTTATTTATGATACGGTTCGCCACGAAGAATCCGGAATGCCCGGTAGATCTGTTCGAGCAGCAGGAACCGGGCCATCGGGTGGGTGAATGTCATCTTCGACAGCGAGAGGCAAAGATCGCACCGCGAAAGGACGGCAGGTGAAAGCCCAAGATCTCCGCCGATGACAAATACAATCATGCTCTTCCCGGAGAGTTCCCATTCCCTGAAGGCACCGGCGAGGTCTTCGCTTGACCAGCTGAGCCCTTTCACATCTAGTCCCACAACAAACGAACGGTCCGGAATAGCAGTACAGATCCGGTCCCCTTCTTTTTCGATCGCAGCAGCTTCGATTGATGGTGTGGCAGATGCCTGACGTTTCTCATCCGCCAGCTCGACAATCTGCAGTTTTGCATACGGACGGAGACGTTTCTCGAACTCGGCAATCCCCTCCTGTAAAAACCGCTCCTTGATCTTCCCGACCGCAATAATCCGGATCTGCATCTTGTTTAACCTTGTATAAAGATAGATAAAAAAATACGCGTGGCTCAAGAAATATTAAGAGGATGGATGGAAGGAGATTACTTATGGGTTACTTTTGCGCTCCTTTGCATCGATTTTTTGGGTAGAGAGCACATCCATGAGCACTTCTTTCATCATCATTTTCATGACTTCCCGACCCTCCTCTGAGGCCATATAGTCCTTAAAATACTCTTTGAACTGCCCCATATCGTGGTGATTATCGACGAAAGATAATAAAGCTTGTGTGATACAATCGGAGACCGTTGAGAACTTCTTTTCCTCATACACGAGTTTATTGACCTTCTCATAGATATTGGGGGGCATTTTGTAGGATATTGCCACACGTTCCCCGCGAATAGACGCTATCTTATCCACCATTCCTAAATACATGGGCTAAAATCGTATAAATAAACTTGTGATATTCCTTACGTAATCCCATTTTTCTTATCGTATCCTTTATGTAATCCATATGGAATACTTTTTATGGCGCGGCAGGCAATAGGAGAATGTCGTGAGGTCGTCAGGATGAATGAACTACTTCTCTTCCTTCTCGGTGTAGCTGCCGTATTCCTGATCATATGCAGCGTCGCGCTGCTTGCGTTAGGAAAAATGATCGACGCCTGTCCAACCGGTAAGGACGACCGGCGGGAGCGGAGCTTTGCAAGCCCCGTGGAATCAACAAAACTGGCTGTCGTTATGCTCTGGGCACTCTTCTTTCCCGGGGTCTGGGCAGTTCTTCAGGGAAGCCGGATCACGCTTATTCTGGGAATAACAACGCTGTTCTCGGTCTGCCTTTTCATGCTAACGGCACTCATCTTTTCTGTAGCCGTCTTAAGCACCATAAAACGGCGACGAAACGCAATCGGTGAGATCGAACGCCAAATAGATATCGACTCCGCCCTGATTCACCTGGGAAAAGTTACGGGCGTGCGGGCGGTCTGCGAAACAAAAAAACCAGAAAAACACCACAAACCGATCCACTCAGGATCCATTGCAACTAACTTTTTTAAACAATTCTAACCGTCCCTACACTTTTTGGCAGAATTGTTTACGAATAAAAAGCGTTTTAGGATGGATGTTTTTTAAGATACAGGTTATTACCCGAATATCTGTTTTGACTTTTCCAGCGCTTCCACGGCTGGAAGTTTTTTCCCGGTCAAAAATTCGATGCAGGCACCCCCGCCCGTGGAGATATGGGTGAAATCTTTTTCGATGCCGAGTTTTTCAATGACGGCCGCTGTATGCCCGCCACCAACAACAGAAAATTCAACTTTTGATGCCGCTCTCAGCAGTTCATAGGTGCCGGTAGCAAAATCCGCATCCTCAAACACACCGGCAGGACCGTTGAAGACGACCGTGCCGGATTTTTTCAATGCCTGTTTTAACGATCCAAGGGTATCCATGCCAAGATCAAGAACAGGTGCGTCGTGTGGGATCTTCGAAATCGGGTACTCCACCCGCCGGTTATTCTGCCTCACGGCAACAGACTCAGGCATCAGCACCCGATCTTTATACCGGGCGAGGATCTCTTTTGCCTTCTCGATCTCCGGCTCGTATTTCAGCTGCGCAATCAGCTGGGTGGAGGGTTTTCCGATATCACAGCCGGCAGCGATCAAAAAGACATTTGCTACCACACCGATGACAATAACCTGATCTGCAATACCGTTCTCCAGGACATGGGCGGCAACCTCAATCGAATCATCGACTTTTGTGCCGCCAAGCACCATGCACACCGGACGGGGCGCCCCGGAAAATACTTTTGAGAGGGTGGATACTTCTTTTTCCATGAGCAGCCCTGCCGCAGATCGCATCACCATGGGCAATCCAACGACGGTGGGTTGGGACCGGTGAGCGGTGCCAAACGCATCATTGACAAAGAAATCCGCCATCGCAGAAAGTCGTTTCACAAGATGGGTCTTTTTTGCCTCTTCTGGTTTTAACGTGAGATTTTCTTCCGCGCTGAATCGGACATTCTCAAGCATCAGGACATCCCCGGGTTTCATCGCGTGAACGGCTTCCCGGGCATGCCGGTCAAAGATGCTGTCGATATACGTGACCGGTTTTCCTAAAAGATGCTCAAGTTTCTCTGCATGAGATTCAAGCGTAGTGAAATCTTTTTTGCCGGGCCGGCTCTGGTGGGTAACAATTACAACCCGGCTGTCAGAAAGGGCGCGGATAGTAGGGAGATGTTCGCGGAACCGCTTGTCATCCAAAATAAGATGGGATGCAGGATCAATAGGGGAGTTTAAGTCAAGACGGAGAAGAACCGTCTTGCCACTGCACCCCAGTTCCTGTATGGTTCCGATAGGCATGTGCCCCACCCTCCGCCTTATGAGGTACTCCGGGCTTTAATCCGTTTCATCCGGAAGAGTTCTTCACGCTCCATTTCATCAAGGCGCATCTTGATGAAATCCCGGGCAGCAGTAAGTTCTGGTATAACCTTGTACTCAAGGGCATTGACCCGCCGTTTGGTCTTCTCGATCTCATCGAGCAGACGTTTCATCGTTGTTTCAATCTCAGCGCTCTCAATGATTGCCTCAACGAGATCTTCAAAGGCTGACGCAGTTTCATCGATCACCGGCGATGTGCCGAGCACACCATACCCGCGTTCGACAAGGGTCTTTTTTACCTTCGATGATTCGATCTCGGGAACAACAACACCCATAATGTTTTTACTTTTTAAGGTGATCTGGGGCACTTCTTTGACCGAGAATGCGGCGGCTTTGACACCAATTGCACCTTCAACGGTGTTTGCAACGGCCATCATTTCAACGGCACGCTGGTATTTTTTCAAAAGTCCGCCACGGCTGTCCTTTGCATCCGCAAGCACCTTGAAAAATTCAAGAATCAATCCATCGCGCTTCATCTTGAGGATCTTATAGCCACGCTCTGAGAGCTGGATCTTCCTTTTGAGGTTGATCAGTTCCGAACGGGTTGGCTTGATATCACGCAGCGCCATGGACTTTTTACTCCTTCTTTGCACCAGTTCTGAATTTCGGGTGGTACTTCTGGATCAGCTCACGGTCAATACGGACGAGCTGCTCGACAGGCAGCGTCGAGAGCAGTTCCCAACCGATGTTTAACGTGTCTTCAATCGTCCGGTCCTCATCGAGTCCCTGCCGGACAAACCGGTTCTCGAAGAGGTCGGCAAATTCAAGGAACATACGGTCACGTTCGGACAGTGCATCCTTACCGACGATTGCAACGAGCCCACGAAGATCATTACCTTCCGCGTATGCAGCGTACATCTGGTCGGACACTTTCTTGTGGTCCTCACGGGTGTGCCCCTTACCGATACCGAGGTTCATTAACCGGGAAAGGGAGGGAAGCACATTGATCGGCGGGTAGATACCCTTACGATGCAGCTCACGGGAAACCACGATCTGGCCTTCGGTGATGTAACCGGTCAGGTCGGGAATCGGGTGAGTGATATCGTCACCGGGCATGGTCAGGATCGGGATCTGGGTCACAGAACCTTTCTGCCCCTTGATGATACCCGCACGTTCGTAGAGACACGCGAGATCGGTATACATGTACCCGGGATAGCCACGGCGCCCGGGCACTTCTTCACGGGCGGCACCGATCTGGCGGAGCGCTTCACAATAGTTGGTCATATCCGTCAGGATAACGAGCACGTGCATACCCAGTTCAAACGCCAGGTACTCTGCGGTGGTCAGTGCCAGCCGCGGGGTAATGATGCGCTCGACGGCCGGGTCATCTGCAAGGTTCAGGAACACGACGGCACGCTCAAGAGCGCCCGTGCGTTCGAAATCCTGCATGAACGCATTTGCTTCTTCCTTGGTGATACCCATTGCCGCAAAGACCACANNCCCGAGAAGATCGGGAGCTTCTGACCACGGACGAGCGTGTTTGTCCCATCGATCGTTGAAATACCGGTCTGGATGAAATCAGAAGGGTTGTTGCGTGCATAGGGGTTGATTGCCGCACCGGTGATATCAAGGCGCTTTTCCGGAACAATTTCCGGGCCGCCATCGATTGGCTTACCGCCACCGGACAGGATACGCCCGAGCATCTCCCGGCCGACCGGCATCTTGATGGTTTCGCCAGTGAACCGGACCCCGCTGTCCTTACCGATACCGGCAGTCGTCTCAAAGATCTGCACAACGACAAGTTCGTCACTCGTGTCCAGTACCTGCCCACGCTTGATTGAGCCGTCGGCAAGGACAATGTTCACGAGTTCCCCGTATGCGATCGGCTCGGTCTTTTCGACAAAGACAAGCGGCCCGGCAATTTTGGTGATCGTCCTGTATTCCTTCATGCTGCCGACCTCAGTGCACTGAATTCTGCATCCATTTCCTTCTCGATCTTCGCAAGTTCCGGTTTGTAGTCCTTGATGAACTTAATCTGCGGCAGCTCGTTCTTGGACTTGATACCGATAATCTGTGCGGGGCTCACGCCAGCGGCCTGGGCTGCGTAGGAGAGATCTGAATAGAGACGGATCGCCTTCATCATGTCGTACTGCTTTTTCATGTCACAGAACGTGTCAACTACGTCGTATGCGTTCTGCTGGAGGAAGATCTCACGGATCATACGGGCAACCTCGATTGTCACCTGTTCTGCCTCGGGCAGTGCATCGGAACCGACCAGCTGCACGATTTCCTGCAGTTCTGCTTCCTTCTGGAGAACACCCATCGCCCATGACCGGATCTGGTTCCAGTCAGGAGAAACTTCCTTATCATACCAGTCATGAAGGCTGTCAAGGTACAGGGAGTACGAGTTCAGCCAGTTGATAGCGGGGAAGTGACGGCGCTGGGAGAGCTTTGCATCCAGTGCCCAGAACACCTTGACGATACGCAGTGTGTTCTGCGTGACGGGTTCTGAGAAGTCACCGCCGGGTGGCGAAACTGCTCCGATAACCGAAACCGAACCACGGGCGCCATTCAGGGTCTTGACAAGGCCGGCACGCTCGTAGAATTCCGAGAGCCGAGCTGCAAGGTATGCCGGGTATCCTTCTTCTCCGGGCATCTCTTCAAGACGCGATGAGATTTCACGCATCGCTTCTGCCCAGCGGGATGTTGAGTCTGCCATCAGGGAAACGTCGTATCCCATATCACGGAAGTACTCGGCAATCGTGATACCGGTGTACACAGATGCTTCACGGGCAGCCACCGGCATGTTGGAGGTGTTTGCAATGAGCACCGTCCGCTCCATGAGGGGCTTTCCGGATTTTGGGTCCTCAAGGTGCGGGAACTCAGTCAGCACTTCGGTCATTTCATTGCCGCGTTCACCGCAGCCGATGTAGACCACAATTTCTGCATCCGACCACTTGGCCAGCTGCTGCTGGGTGACCGTCTTGCCGCTCCCGAAGGGTCCCGGGATAGCAGCGGTACCGCCTTTTGCAATCGGGAAGAGCCCGTCAAGAATTCGCTGACCGGTGATCAGCGGAATGGTCGGGTTCATCTTCTCTTTTACCGGACGGGGAACACGGACCGGCCAGCGCTGGATCATCGGGTATTCCCTGCCATCATCGAGAACACAGATCGTCTCATCAATGGTGAAATCCCCGCTCTTGATGGTCTTTACAACGCCGGGTTTGGCGTTGGGGGGGATCATCACTTTATGGACAATGTTGGTTTCCTGAACCTCGCCGATGATTGAACCTGCCTTGATGTTGTCGCCGTCTTTCACGAGCGGCTTGAATGTCCATTTCTTGTCATGGGAAAGGCCGGGAGCTGATACCCCGCGCTCAATAAAATTACCCATCTTTGCCACAAGTACTTCAAGGGGACGCTGAATACCATCGTAAATACTGGTCAGAAGCCCAGGACCCAGCTCGACAGAGAGCGAAAGTCCGGTGTTTACTACCGGCTCACCGGGTCTGATACCCGACGTGTCTTCGTATACCTGGATGATGACGTTATCACCCTGGATTTTGATGACTTCTCCCATCAGCGCTTCTTTGCCGACCTTNNGTTTTTCACTTCCACAGATCAACACCCACCGATCTCTTGATTTTCTCTCTCATTGACATGCCGCTCTCTTCACCGCCGATCGCAATAACGGTCGGCTTCACCGAGTTGTCCAGGGTGGCACGAAGCCTGCGGGGGATTTTATCCATGTCGCTGCTGTTGAGGACAAGAATGCCAACCTGCCCGTCCTGGAGGACACTGGTGATGCACTCGCTGAGTTTTTCATCCGTCTCGGCTGTGTAGGTTTTACGGATACCCGCAAGCCTGAAACCGAGAATAAACTCGCTGTTGCCAATAACTGCAATCTCCATTTACATCACCAGGTATTCCGCAATCGTTTCCGAGGGGAGTTTGGATTCTTTTCCCCGCGCAAGGGCACGCAGGTTGAACACTTCGTACTTCTTCTTCTCCAGATAGACAAGAATGGGGTGAATGGAAAACGGGTGGCGTTTTGAGAGCCTCTCCATCTGCTCCAGCTGCACTCGCGTCAACCGGACTTCCATATCACGGTGCACCGAGGTGTCACCTTTCATTTCGTCAAGGAGGGAAAGAATTGGCTTTGACCGTATCCTGACTTTGAGCATATCAACAAACTCACCCTGCTCACGGATTGCATTCAATGCGGCGAAATCTGCCGCTGACAGATCTCCACCGTGGATATACATCTCACGGGCGTCCGTTTCCGAACCGTCAACGCGGAGCCTGAAAAGGGTTTTTACATTCTTGATGTTGATATCCAGCCGGATAAAGTCAAGGAATAGATCCCCACCCTTGATGCCGCTTTCTGCATCGGCGATGATCTCTCCATAGAACTGCTTGTATAATTCGTTCTCCATATGCGAGAACGATCCGCTTTCCTTAGCTGCGGGATATTCACTGGCGATAACAGGATACATCCGGTGCCCTTTGAGCATATCGATAATCCTGTCAGTACTGTCCTCTGCCAGCATGCGATCAAGCACCACCCGATCGAGACTGCCGGCAGGTATCAGGATCTCCTTGATCTTTCCCGCTTTTTCACCCTGGAGTTTGCCACGGAGAATCGTAAGGACATTCTGAATATCCCAGCGACGGAGATACGCTCGCGTAAACTGTTTTAATGTGCCCGGCGTGATCTCCTGGATCTTCTGGTATTCCTTTGCGAGGTTCCAGGAGAGTGCAACCTCGATAAGGTCAATACCCTTGAAGATTGTCCCGAGCTCATCGATCTCCTGCTTGTATGCAGTTTCTTCGATGATACGGGTGATTTCGGGAAGGCTCATGTTGAGCATCCGCTGGTATTCCTCGCGGGGAATAAGGGAGGCTTTTCTCACCCTCATGCGGGTGCATACATAGATGTACGGTGCTGAGACAGTGCTCATAGCAGCCATGCCCCCTTATCCGAACAGGATATCGGATGCATCCTTTAACCCGGATTCCCACACCTTTGCCAGGAATGTGCGGTAACTATAGTCAATCTGCAACTCGGCTCCTTCACTTTCTACGAGGATACCGCCATCAATCTCTACCGGATTCCCGAGTTTAAATCCTGAAAAATCAGGATTCTCGGTAATAACAGCCTTTGCTGCTGCTATATCACGTGAATTGCAGTAGATCTGACCTTTGGAGATCTCCTTTTTTGCTTCAGTGAGGAGTTTTTTAATTGCTTCGCGATGGAAGCTTTCAGGGAGCCGGGCAATTTCTTCCCGCGTGGATTCGTACACCTTGTCCAGAAGTGCTTTCTGGGTATTCAAAATCTCACGCTTGACCAGCAGGTTAGCTGCAGAAATTTCCTGGGCAACAATATAGGCCGTGTGCTTGGCGGATTCCGCATCTGCTGCAAGTTTGATCTCTTCCACACGCTTGTTTGATGCTGCAAGAATTTTATCTACATCCTGCTTTGACTCTGCACGTATCGCGTCTGCTTCTTTTTTGCCTTTTTCCCTGATTTCTTCAACAACGGCTTCCAGTCCCATTGTCTTCTCCTTAATTTAGAATAACAGAAGGAGACCGACGACCAGACCGAAGATGACGATGGTTTCAGGAATGACGGTGAAGAGAAGTGCGAGACCGAACATATCTTTGTTTTCTGCGACTGCACCAACAGCGGCAGAGCCGATACCCATTTCGGCAAGCCCGGTTCCGATACCGGTAAGACCAACGGCGATACCTGCGCCGAGTGCCTTCATTCCCATCTGCGATGCCTGAATTGCTGCTATACTTGAGTTAACATCCAATGCTGCTACAACATCTGCTGCCATAATTTAATCCTCCGTAAATCTTCTGTTCATTCCAAATGGACTGTACTTCTTTCCTCCACCCTTATAGAATTTGGTGAAGAATTCAACGTAGTGCAAACGGATCGAGTGGAGTCCGCCACCCAGGATGCCAAGCGCTACGTTCAGCGTGTGCCCGATCAGAAACACCAGCACACCGACAAGGATAATGAAAATTCCAATAATTGAGAGATTTTTTAACTGAGGCTCGATGAACATCCCGATCGCCATATAATTGACCACCATGGCAATTGCAACGGATGAGAGCCCGACCGCGACGATACGAGCATAGGAAAGCACGTGCGAAATAATCGTCGGGATTTCAACAATCTCAAGCACAGAGTCGCGGGCAATACAGATAACCCCGACGACGATAAGGACTGCACCGATAACGGTACTCAGTTTCAGCCCGGCTGTAATCACCGGGAACCCGGAAAGATCGGGCATATACGGCAATGCGAACATCGACCAGATCGCAATGAGAATTCCCCACATCACGGCAATCCAGCCAAAATTGGCCAAAACTGCCTTTATGCGGTGTTCCCCATGATCCTGGCGTGCATGATTGATCATGCCCAGGAAACGCCCGAGCGTGATATGCAGGATGCCGATCCAGATCGACATGATCATCAGTTCGGGAATCGCCGGCCCTGCTGCTCCTGGTTCACCGCCAATATTTAAGTGACGGGAGAAGATAATCGGAGACCAGGGCAGTTCAAAACCAAGGAACTCGCTGAATAACAACCCAAAGATGATAGTCGAGATACTTGCGTTGCGTAATACTGTAAGGAGCTGCCGGCCTTCTTCACCTTTGAAGATCTTACGGAGCCCCAGCGCCAACGCCAGGAGCAGCAAGCCATACCCGACATCACCAAGAATCAACCCAAAGAAGAGGGNNGAAATGGAAACCATCAGCGTTGGATCGATTTCGGTATAGTTCGGACGTGAATAGACGTCCATAAGCATCTGCGTCGGTTTTGCAAACGACGGATTGTTATACTCTACCGGAACCGCGTCATGTTCGAGGTCTATGGGCAGTTCTGTGACAAAGATTTTCCCACCGGTAATCTTCTCCAGTTCTGCACTGACCTCGGCAACGGCAGTGGAAGGAACCCAACCCTCAGCTACAAAGGTTTCCTGTGTCGTGGCAAACCGGAGCGGTGCTTCAGTCCGCTCTACCTCGACTTTCAGGATCTCTTCACATGCGGCGAGGAACTCGGTGTTCTTCTGTTTGAGTTCGTCCAGGTTCCGGTTGATCTCGTCAATCTCTTTTTTGATAAGATTGATCTCCCCGGTGTAGAATTCTATACGTGCCTGTGGAGATCCGGATTCGTCCGGAATAGAGACGGACTGGTAGCCTGCTTCCTGCAACGCCTTTTCGACGGTACTCTTGTTCTCATTTTGGGTAACAACAACAAGAAAATTCCGGTCTTTTCCTTTCGTGATACTGATCTCACAAGGAACGCTCAGTGCAACATCATGCGCTACAAACCCGGCAAATACACTAAAGCCCCGGTACCCCCGGTAGAAGCCGAGGTCGACAGGAATACCGGTAAATGGGGTGATCTCCGTGATCTTCTGCTCGAACTCTTTTGCTTTTGCTTCAAGTTTTGAGCGTTTGCCGGATAATATCTCAACTTCGTGTTCAAGCCCGGGTAGATCACGTTCGATTTTTGCCTTAAGGTCGGCTTTCTGTTGTTTCTCCTTTGGTTCCACATCGTCACTGTGGAGAGAGAATACATTGCCGATGGCACGGACTTTGACCAGGTCCGTTGATGCCTCACTCGCACCCGTCAGGGGGGTGCCGATCTTAAAACCTTCATAGTCTGCACTCCCCTGGTCTATAAATTCCTCGATATGAAACAGATGACGGCGATAGAGCTCGGCAATAACCGGACCCATCTGATCCCGCGATGCAACAATCAGCAGCCGGCTCATCTGTTCAGGCTTTAACATGCAGCTGCTCCTTAAACCGCGAAACCAGCAGTTGCACTGCTTTTGAAAGGTTGCCTGAACCGTTCACTTTCAGTGCCGCTGCACGCTGATTGCCCGCGTTCATGATTTCAGCGTGTTTAAGTGCT
>PNBP01000037.1 GCA_003136075.1 Methanoregula sp.
ACGACCTCGAGCCCCAGTTCGTGCTCAACGTCGACAAGCTCTTCCCGGCAAAGCAGGCCGCACAGCTCAAGGCAGCAGTCGGCAAGTCCATGTGGCAGGCAGTCCACATCCCCACGACCGTCAGCAGGACGTGCGATGGTGGAACGACCTCCCGCTGGTCTGCAATGCAGATCGGTATGTCCTTTATCGGAGCATACAAGATGTGCGCCGGTGAGGCAGCAGTCGCTGACCTCGCATTCGCCGCAAAGCACGCCGGTGTTATCCAGATGGCAGACATCCTGCCCGCCCGCCGTGCACGTGGCCCGAACGAGCCAGGTGGCATCAAGTTCGGTCACTTCGCAGACATGATCCAGGCAGACCGCAAGTACCCCAACGACCCCGTCAAGGCATCCCTTGAAGTCGTCGCTGCAGGCACGATGCTCTTCGACCAGATCTGGCTCGGATCCTACATGTCCGGTGGTGTCGGATTCACCCAGTATGCAACCGCTGCATACACCGACAACATCCTCGATGACTACTGCTACTACGGTCTTGACTACATCAAGTCGAAGCACGGTGGCATCGGCAAGGCAAAACTGACCCAGGAAGCCGTCAGCGACATTGCATCAGAGGTTACCCTCTACGGTATGGAACAGTACGAGCAGTACCCGACCACTCTCGAGGACCACTTCGGCGGTTCCCAGCGTGCATCGGTCCTTGCCGCAGCATCAGGTATCACCACCTCACTTGCAACGGCCAACTCCAATGCCGGCCTGAACGGATGGTACATGTCGATGCTCCTGCACAAGGAAGGCTGGTCACGTCTCGGATTCTTCGGCTACGACCTGCAGGACCAGTGCGGTTCCGCAAACTGTATGTCCGTCCGCCCAGACGAGGGCTGTATCGGCGAGCTTCGTGGACCCAACTACCCGAACTACGCAATGAACGTCGGTCACCAGGGAGAGTACGCCGCAATTGCCGCAGCCGCCCACTATGGACGTCAGGATGCATGGACCCTATCCCCGTTGATGAAGATCTGTTTCGCAGACCCATCGCTCAAGTTCGACTTCTCAGAGCCACGCCGCGAGTTCGCGAAGGGCGCTATCCGCGAGTTCATGCCCGCTGGAGAACGCTCACTGATCATACCGGCAAGGTAAGATCAGGTCAACCATTTTTTTTTATAATCCCCGTCGGGTATTCATTTATACACTTTATCCCATTCAGGAAAGGACGTGGATATAGTGTCCGCTTTTATGGCAACCGTTTTACATAGTTCAGGATAAAATAGTTCAGTCAGGGAAAAAGCGGTGCCAGTTTTTACTATGGCGGCACGGTGTCAGGTGCAGGGTTTATCTGCAGCAGTGCATAGCCCTGCATGATACCTGCCCCGGCACGTTTTCCACGGTTAATCCGAACCTGCTGTGAGGACACAAACCGATGAAATTATCCGACAAACATGCAAAATACTGGCGTAATAAAGAGATCACATATCACCCTATAGGTGTTATCCACTCCGAACACCATGAACAGGAAAATACTCCCATCCAAGGCGTTTTTAACCCGTCCGTGGGATATGTTGAAGTCTTTCCTGAATATGCTGAAGGGTTGCGTGACATCGAATCGTTCTCATACCTGTACCTGCTGTATTATTTTGATCGTGCAACGGATGTCTGTCTTCTTCAGAAACCATTTCTTGATGGCGAAAAAGAGAGGGGGATCTTTGCCATACGGCATTTCAACCGCCCCAATCCGTTGGGGCTCTCGATTGTCAGGCTCAAGAATGTGGCTGGTAACATTCTGGAAGTGGAAGGTGTCGATGTACTGGATGGGACACCCCTGATCGATATCAAACCATATGTCCGTCAGTTTGACCACCGGGATGAGGTAAAAAGCGGCTGGGTTGATGACCAGCATCTCAATGATATCGCGGACTGGAACAGCACGCCAAAAGAACTCAGGAACCGTACCAGGAAATAAGGGAGGTCCGGGTGACACCCCCCCCACGTAACCCTGTTGAACACTGGGTATCTACACCCCGGTCACCTGTCAGATCTTCACCTTAAGCGTTAACCCATATCTCCGACGCACATTTATCGAACCTGCCATGCAATCGTCATCCCAACCCCGGTTTCCTGCACGGGACCATACGATGCCAGCGTAAGTTTCGCCGCAAGCGATGTACAATGGCAGGCATGAAGGGCTTTGAGATGGAGTTCCCGCATATACTCTCCCGTCTTTTTTATCCGGAGGTTGTCCGCGGTCAGGAGATGAAATCCCCCGATGATATCAATAACCCGGGGTTCTTTGCAGATCGCACGGGCATACTCCGTGATATTGCAGATCCCTGCGTGGGAACACCCGGTGATGATGACAAGCCCGTCATCTGCACGGAACGCAAGGGCGGAATCGTCAGGCAGGAGATCAGGCTCCGAACTCCCGTTGGGCATAATGATCTTCCGGGTTCCCGGTTTTATCCGTTCAAAGGAGAAATTACGCGGGATCTCTCCTAAAAAGACGAGATCCTCGGTTATCCACACCGGTTTGTCCGTCAGTTTTACGTTGAACTGGCGCCGCACCTCGTCCTCATGCAAAAGCGAACCTGTATTCGGGAGGGGGGATTTTGGCCGTGGGTAAAAGCAGCGGGTGTGTGCAATCAGATCCGGTACCTTGTGGGGAAGACTATTGATCTTCGCTTCGGTCAGATGCCGGGCAAGTGGGATAAGGCCCCCGGAATGGTCAAGATGTCCATGGGAAAGAACAACGTAATCCAGATCCCGCAGGCTGATCCCCATCCTGCCGGCATTGACAAGAAAAGCATCCGAATACCCGGTATCAAACAGGATCTTCTTTCCCTTTGTTTCAAGGAGAAACGAAAGCCCGGGCTCACCTATGAAATACCGGTCTATCAGCGTAGTATTATCGACAAGGACCGTAAGGGAAAGCTGCGGCGCCATGGATAAGTATCACCCGTAAGAGATAATGAGATTTCTCTTTCCAGCGACAGAACTACTCATTGCCATACGAGTACCTGTAATGTTTTCTGTTATTTTCAGGGTATGATACGATCCTTTAAATTATTTATGCGCATATGAGTAATTATAGTACGGGAAACCGTACCCATGGTGACACAATGTCAGAAACTACTACACAAAAAACCAACAAGAACCAGCCAGATGTATCCACAGAAGCAACCCGCACCGAACACACCTGCGCATGCGGTGAGACCCACGAACACCATGAAGAAGGCAAAAGCCACCGGGATGAATGCACGTCCACCCTGAAATTCGGAGATTCCTGCTGCTGCGGATCCGGTGAGGCCGCGAAAGTTGCACGTCACCGCTGCGGCCACGGCCCAAGGTGCCAGTAAGGAAATTCCACCACCGTTTTTTACGAGTATACCGTTTAACATGACCAGACATCCGGATATCCCCGAAATGCTGGACCAGTACATGGAGGTTTCTGGTGGGTCTGATCAGTGGATCACAGTGAAAGATCTCCGTACCTTTTTCCAACTGGATGATTCAGCGTCGCCGCCAATTTCCGGATTCCTGCAAAGGATCAATCACGGCCCGTTTTTGACCTGCCAGTACCGGGTGACAAGAATTGAGAAGATGATTGTTGATATACCGCATCCCCGAATGATAAAACGCTACCTGATCACCCGGCGACCCGGGTCATGCAAGAAAGCCGAAACCTCATCCCGGTAAGGATTTTATCTGATGATATTATCGGGAACATTAATTGTATCAAGAACAGCATGATTGATCAGGAAAATGCATGGCAGACGTTGAAAAACCTGAAATGCCGGAATGCCCGCGCCGGGGCCGGCCGCGGATGCAGCGTATTATCAACAATGCGTCTGAATCACGGTGCTACAAGCCGTGTTGCTGCCCGGAAAAAGAGAATGAGGGCATTTCGCTCAAACCCGATGAGATCGAGCTGATACGACTCATCGATCTGGAAGGGCTTGAACAGGAAGAAGCTGCCGAAAAGCTTGGCGTTTCGCGCAAAACCGCATGGCGCGACCTGCATGAAGCCCGACGCAAGATCGCAGATGCATTGGTCAATGGCAAGGGGATCGAGATGGCCGGCTGTACAAAAGCAGCCGAAGGCCGGTGCCCGAAGTGCCCCCGGTAAGATCTCCCTCTTAAGGGACACGCTCTTTTTGTCCGTTCACCAATGTTTAAGTATTTTCGCTCATATGGGTAATTACTGCTTCCCGGTACGGGATGATTTGAGGCAACGATATGAGCAACGAACCCATGAGAATACCTGTCAATTATGTAGATGCATCTGAAACCCTTATAAAAGTCCTAGGCCTGAAAGGTTCTCCGGTGGCAATCAAATTCGCGATGAGCAAGGATGAGATTCCTGCCATAATGGAGGAACTGGACAAAACGATCCGCCACTGCTCGATGGTGAACCTTGCCCGGAACGAAGGAAAAATATTCTATGCAACCGTTGGAAAACACGAATGCAACGGCGGTGCGTGGGCACTGGGCCTCCGGGAAATAACGCCGACATTAAAGACCGGTGATTTTTACTTTAAACTGGGAAAATATGACAGCGCTGCTGCCTGCAAACGGACCATCGACAACGTCCCCCATCTTGGTTCCGGGGATACCTACGCAACGTTGTATGCTCCGCTTGAAAAAACACCGTTCACCCCGCATGTTGTTATGATGGTAACGACCCCCCGTAACATGCTCAAACTTGCACAGAGTTCACTCTTCCGGCTGGGTGGAAGGATTCATGCGGAGTTCTCCGGTATCCAGTCAGTCTGTTCCGATGCTACAGCCCAGACCTACCTGACCGGGCGGCCGAATTTCTCGCTGGGTTGTGACGGTTCACGGAAATTCTCCGGGATTGCCGATGATGAGATGGTGATGGGTTTCCCTGCCGAGATGCTCTCCGAACTTACCACTGCACTGAAGATCGTGACTGCTGCACCCGGTTCAAAATAACAATCCTCATAGAAGAGATAATCGGGCGGAAGAGCACTGCCAGGCATGCCGGAGCCTTTTACGGTCACCGGGAGATGCATGCATGGCGGGTCTCCGCTTATTTCTTCTGTTTGATTCACTACGCTAAAATATTTATGCGCATATGTGTAAATATTATTCATACCTATATGGAAGTGATCGCTATGCCGAACTTTGACGGAACCGGGCCCCTAAAACGAGGTCGGATAATCGGGCGAAAAATGGGTACCTGCACGAACCGTACCGATGAAAAACCATGCGAAGATGATACGAGGGGCGAACCCCTGCTGGAAGAAAAGCCTGCCGCGTGAAGTATTGGGACTGAAACGAGCCATGACACCACCATTCATCAGCGTAAATAATCTCTGTATGGACTTTGACGGCACAAAAGTCCTCAATGACGTGTCGTTTGAGATCCCGGAAGGAGAGATCATCGGAGTTATTGGGAGAAGCGGGGCGGGAAAAAGCGTGCTGATGCACCTGCTCCGGGGCGTCGAACAGCCACCGACAAAAGGTTCCATCATCTACCACATGGCAGCCTGCGACCACTGCACCTTCATGGATGTCCAGAGCCGGGCTGGTACGAAATGCCCGGAATGCGGCGGAGAACTTGTCACCGTTGATGTCGATCTCTGGGACGAGAAAACAGACGGCATGAAATCCCGGGTGATGCACCGGACCGCGATCATGTTCCAGCGCACGTTCGCACTGTATGGAGACGACCGGGTAATCGAAAACGTCCTTCACGCGCTTGATGACATCAACTACCCGCAGGAACATGCCATCAACCGCGCTGCCGACCTGATCGANNGCCCGCGACCTGTCAGGAGGAGAAAAACAACGGGTTGTGCTCGCCCGCCAGCTGGCAAAGAACCCGGCAATGCTTTTTGCCGATGAGCCTACGGGTACACTCGACCCCGAAACTGCACGGCTGGTGCACGGGATGCTCATTGATGCGACAAAGAAGAACATGATGGGTATGGTCGTCACATCCCACTTTTCACAGGTTATCGAAGATATGGCAAACCGTGCAATCCTGCTTGTTGATGGAGAAATTGCGTCAATCGGGTCACCACGAACCGTGATTAAAGCGTTTGCCCGGGACTTCCACGAGATCGATGAAGCTGCACCACCCCAACTGGGAGAAAAAATCCTTTCGGCCCGCGATGTCACCAAGCGCTATATCTCCGTCGACCGGGGCGTGGTGAAAGCAGTGAACATGGTCACCTTTGATGTCGCAAAAAAAGAGATCTTTGGCATCATCGGAAAGAGCGGGGCGGGAAAAACCACGCTCTCGCGGATCATCGCCGGTATCATCGAACCGACAAGCGGGGAGATGAACGTCCGGATCGGTGACGACTGGGTGGACATGACAAAGCCCGGCATCGAAGAGCGGGGCAGAGCAAAAGAGTATATTGGGCTTCTCCACCAGGAATACGACCTGTTCCCCCACCGGAATGTGCTTGATAACCTGACCGATTCGATTGGTCTTGAATTCCCCAAGGAACTGGCACGCAGAAAAGCGGTTGTTACCCTCATGATGGCCGGGTTTACCAAAGAGAAAGCAACGGAGATACTCAACCGGCTTCCCGGAGAATTGTCTGATGGCGAACGACACCGTGTTGCTCTTGCACAGGTGCTCATCCGGGAGCCACGGCTTGTGATCCTTGATGAACCGACCGGCACCATGGATTCCATCACCAAGCAGGACGTGAAACACTCCATCCTGCATGCCCGCGACGAGATGGATGAGACGTTTATTGTTGTCTCCCATGACATGGATTTCGTGCGGGACATCTGTGACCGGCTTGCCCTGATGCGGGGAGGGAAGATTGTGCAGACCGGTACCACTGCCGAGATCCTTGCCGCGGTTACTGAAGACGACCGGAAAGACTGACTGGATCCACTATCCAGAAAACTGCAGTACCGGAAACCAATAACCCCACATTTACAAAAACCAAAATCCAATCCGGTGCAATTTATGAAACCGTCGAGGAACAACCCTCTTTTTTTATCTGGTTTTTAAAAGATGTTAATTCACCGGTGAGTTTGCACTGCTTCGAGATCGCTGATCAGGTCTGCAACCGATGCATACCGGTCTTCCGGCCGCTTCGCGAGGCATTTCAGGATAATTTTCCTGATCTCATCCTCATGCCGGCCATTCCATGAAGGTATTGCAGGGGTATCCTCAAGAGTTGCACAGTGCAGGTCATGCATTCCCTCACGGTCAAACGCGACGGTGCCGGTCAACATCTCATACAGGAGCATCCCGAGCTGGTAAATGTCCGTTGCCTGCCCGGGTTTGCCGTACTGGTGAGGGGCAATCTGTTCCGGTGTAGCGTAAGACGGGGAGTACCCAATCATGCTGGACTGGCGGGGGTCGCTGATTGCCTTTCCCAGACCCCAGTCGGTTATTTTGGGGGTTCCGTCGGCTGCGATCAGGATATTCTCCGGCTTGATATCCCGGTGCACGATCCCCTTCCCGTGAGCATATGCAATCCCGTAGGCAATACCCATAATCATTCCGAGCGCTTTTTCCTCGGGGAGCGGTAGGGATATAGCCGCAAGGGAAGATGGTGCATATTCCATCTCGATATAGGGAACAGGGAGGATATTGAAGGAATAGATCCGTATGATGTTTTCATGTTCCAGCCCCTGCCAGAAGACCATATCCCGGGTAAAATGCGTGCCGGTAATTTCATCGAACCGGACAGGCACCTTGACAGCAACGATCGTTCCGGTTTTTGCATTGGTTGCGCGAAATACCCGTGCAAGTCCGCCTTCTCCGATAAACTCTGCATTCAGAAACTTCTTTTCAAGAGTCGTGGGAAACGATACCGCGGGGCCTGGACGGTCGGGGATTGTTGCCTTCACAGGTGTTCCTGAGGGAGACGGATCAATGAGCGTTACATTGCCTGAAACAGGGTTACCGGATTTTTTATGCGCCGATGAAGATCCGTCGCCTTTTTTCAGGAGAGTATACAGGATTGTTCCAAGCCCGATTAAAACAATAGCGACAATGATGATAAACCAGAACGCGGGCACCATTTCCTTTGGCCGCTCAGCCGCCGCAGTTTTTAATAATTCCTGGAGAAGTGCGGTCCGGTTCTGCCGGGCAGGGATTACAATCGGCCGAACCGTAACTACGGCCTTGGGAGACACGGCAAGCGTCCCCCCGGTCCCCGGCTCTGCACCCCGGATGAGCGGACTGCCCGTGGAGACAACTGGGACGTATCCCGTCCCCACAGATCCGGATGCCATGAGCGCGGCTCCCGGTGGGATAAGGAACACCAGGAGCAGGATGACCCCAAAAACTCGCCAGAGCAGAGAGGGACGGCGATTTCCTGTGGCACTCGCGTACATTGTTGCTCCCCCTCGTTTCATCAATCGTCGGAAATAAACAAGAACCGTGCTGCGTTTGCACCAAGAGACAGGTCAATAACATCGCCGTTTCTCAGCGCTGTTCTTTTCAGGGGGTCAAGGCGGCGGGAGTTGAGAAACGTCCCACCGGTGCTGGCATTATCCTCGATCTCCCAGGATTCAACAGACCGGATAAGAACTGCATGGGATTTTGTCACCCGGGTGACCGCCCGGTAATCATCCGACAGTATAACCATCGCTTCATTACCGGCAGGCGGATGATCGGGATCTTCACGTCCCATCGGGATACGGTCGTTTTTCAGGATAAACGCCCGCCCGTCTTCAGTACCCCCAATGAGGTACAGGACCGGCCCTGCCGGAATACCGCTCTTGTCAAGGGTTGTCCGCACTTCACGGATCCGCTCCCGGATATCGTTATATCCCATAGGGGTCACGATACTTGAAAAAATACCCAGCGTTTTGTTAAGGTTCTCAAGGCCACCGGCCGCCAGCGAATATTTCCACACCGGGGCAATGCCGCGGTCGGTCTCCCGGCCAAAACCGGCCGCCCGCTGCACAAGACTGATACTGACCAGACGATCAAGATGTTTTTTGGTGTTCTGGTAGGTCATGCCGATATGGTCCGCTATGGCCGTAATCTCCTTTGGCTCACGCTCAATGAACTTAAGGATCTTCAGCCGCAGGGGATTCGAGAGAACCTCGAGGTATTCAGAGAGTTCTTCCAAGAAAACGGGATCCGATGAGATGGATACGGTTTTTTTATCAGTGATAGTTAATCATCCCCCGATAATTTTTTTGACGCCAGCGTCTGGCGAAATGTAATATGGTACTGTTGTTGTGCCGGGTAAAAAACCGGTGGGTGACGCTTGAGCGAGCTGGCGATATGCAGTCACGGAATTACCCTATTCACCCTATTGAACCAACGGGTTATACGAATTCCCACATACGTTTACAGCTGGGAATGCCGCCATTTTACCAATACATAACCTCCTGTTGTAAACATTGGATCAGGATGCGAAGAGCACCCACAAGCAGGAACAAAAAGGAGAGACACCATGAACTCAAACACTATTCTTAAAGGCGCATTCGTTGCATTCTGCCTCGTCGGCATGCTGGTGCTCCCGGCAGCAGCGGCGCCGGCCGGACAGGGAACGACAGGAAACGCTATCGACCAGGGGCTCAAAGACGATCTCTGGGCCAACCACCACCAGTACCGGTTGCAGGAATTCGACCTGAATGTCCAGCGGGCAAACAGCGTCATCTCGATTCTCGATAAGTACAGCATCGACACGACCCAGGTACAAGCGACCCTTACGACCATCACCAGCGAACGTGCAGCGCTTGACACCGCCCTGACAAACAAGGACACAGCGGGTCTCAGGACCATCAACGCGGATCTCCAGTCACTCTGGAAACAATTTGCACAGGAGACAAAAGACAGCGTCAAGACTCACTACACCGCTGCCCGGGCAGCAGCAAAAGCCAGCAGGACCGGCTCAGCAAANNCCAAACAACCCCGCGAATATTACCTCTGCAAGACTTGGGCTGGCAACCGTCTGATAATGACGGTCTAAACCATTCATTCTTTTTTTGTACATTTCCGTTTTCATTTCAGAAGGTTGCAGAATGACCCCGTGTCAAACCACGGAACTATCCCCCAAGGCTCCGGGGATTAAACCTGATCTGATGTTCAAACGTCACATACGGCAGAATGAAAACGATTATACTGTAACGAGGGGAAAAAAGGGTAATGAAAAACCCGTTCCACATCATGCTCATCCCGACACTCGGGTGCCCGTCCAAATGCAAATACTGCTGGAGTTCAGAGGAGGGATCCCCGATCATGAGCATCGAGACAATCAAAGAAGTGGTGGCGTGGCTCAAGAATTTCCGGTCTGACCGGGTAACATTCACGTTCCATGGCGGCGAGCCACTGCTTGCGGGTGCGGATTTTTACCGGCAGGCACTGCCCCTGCTCTCGGACGGGTTAAAGGAACTGACACCGGAGTTTGCAATGCAGACAAATCTCTGGAGGATGACTCCGGAGATTGCAGAAGTCCTTGCAAAGTACCAGGTGCCAATCGGGTCGAGCATTGACGGTCCGGAGGCGATCACGGATTCCCAGCGGGGGGACGGGTATTTTGCAAAGACGATGCGGGGATACGAGATTGCAAAAGCAGCCGGCCTTTCGGTGCGGTTCATCTGCACGTTTACGAACAAGTCGGTGAAGTTCCGGGATGAGATCTTTGATTTCTTCCTGAAAAACGGGTTTACGCTGAAGCTGCATCCCGCCCTCCCTTCACTTCGCTCGGAGAACCCGAAGGAGTGGGCGCTGGAACCGGCGGAATACGGGGACCTGCTGGTCTACCTGCTGGACAAGGCACTTGAGCACATGAACGAGATCGAGGTGATGAACATCAACGACCTGTGCCGGTGCGTGTTCACCCGCCGGGGCACGGTCTGCACCTACGTGGACTGCATGGGGAACACGTTTGCCATCGGGCCCGACGGAAGTATCTATCCCTGCTACCGGTTCGTGGGGATGCCGGAATACGTGATGGGAAACGTGTACGATCATCCATCGATGGGTGACCTGATGCAGTCCGAAGCGGGGAAGCTGATGAGCGGGTTCAAAGAGTTCGTGGACTCGGCCTGCAAAGAGTGTTCGCATATCAAATACTGCCGGGGTGGGTGCCCGTATAACGCGATGGCGCCGACGCCGGGAAGAATCGAAGGTGTCGATCCGCACTGTGTTGCCTACAAGCGGATCTTCGGGGAGATCAACGACCGGATGAACAAGGAGATGTTCAACACCCCGATGATGGAGATTGGATCATTTGGGCCTTCAGCACACAGGAAACCGTCAAAGCCGGGCGTTATGACGCTGATGCGGTCGATTGTGTCGCGATAACCGGTTACAAACCGCACTCCCAAAAAAACTTTTTTTTCTCATTCTGCACCGTTACTTCAGGTTGCTGAAAAGATGCTTATGTGGTCTTTTTGAGGACAAAACCATTCAGATCCGGCCTATCGGTGCTTGTAAAAACGGTCTTTCGAGAAAAGAGAATTAACGAGAAAAATATGAGAAATGAGAATAGTATTACGCTTTCTTTCCGCTGGATTTCCTGGCATCGGTCTTCGCTGCGACGGCACCGGTCTTTGAAGCGGGGGCTGCTGCCTTCTTTTCCTTATTTGACGTGGTTATCACTTCCTTTTCAGTGGTTTTTCGTTCATTGTGGTTTTTGCCACTAGTTCATGTTCTTATGATACCGGCATATACACTTGGCCCCTGTGCAGGAATTTAAACGATTTTAAAGGGGTATTTTTATTGACGGGGGGAGATAAACGCGCCGGGCACGGGATCGCGACTGGTTATCGCCCGGATTTTTCCATTCTGATTTCGACATATCGGGAACCATGGTGCTGACATCCGTAACATGGCTGGAACTCTCATGTTGAGACCGGGCACCCGCCCGGCCAGACTATTTTTCCGTCCCGATCGCGATCGCGGCAATTATTTTTCCGGCGCGATCCGGTACGAGCCAAAAATATTTTCGGGCCGATCTAAGATGCGACAAATTATTTTTTGGCGCGATGGGAGATGAGGCAAAAATATTTCCGGCACGGTCTGACCCCCTTCCCGGAAGATGGCTTCGACGGAAATTGTGGTTTTGGGAGGGGGGTTCCAATAATTTTTACGGCCCGAACGGGTACGCGCCGGATTTTTTTCTGACGCGATCAGTGGTGCGCCGGAAAATTTTTTGGCGCAATGGGAGGTGCGGCAAAAATATTTTTGGGGCGTACTGAGTTGAGCCGGAATTATTTTTGGTGGGGTGGGTGGGGGGTGCCAGCGGGTTTTTGGGTTGTCTGGATCAGATTGGATTATGGTGCAATAGAGAGGCAGAAACGTGGTGCAGTTCCAAATTCTGCCTTTCCGCATTTCGGATCCCTGACGACTCACGTTTCCTCGTCAAAGAGGGGCGGCATGGTCAGGTATCTCACGGCATTTCACCGGTCTTATAGATGAAAACCTGCCGTTTCCCATCCTGATACTTCCTGAGTTTGCCCTTGCTTTCCAGAAGGATGAGATCGGTTCGCGCAGTGGGGAGGGACACTTTATATTTTCCGGCAATCTCGCTGATTGCGTAACGCCGGGTGGTATGCCGGATGAAATCCCGGAGAATTTCAGCCTGCCGGAAGGATAGATCAGGGATCTCTTCAACCAGCCGGAGGGACTGGGACTCTTCCTCTTTCTTACCGATGATATAGCGTTTCAGGTCTTCGAGTGCCCGGCTCACGATCTGGATATTGAAGTCGATGAAATAGGTCATGTCGTTGCTGTCGGTCTCGGTCAGCAAGTATGCCCGGACGTACTGGGCCGGTGCGTGGACGAAGATCCGCGAGATCGAGATGTACTCCAGCAGGTCATAGTGGTGCTTGAGAGCGAACCAGTAGAAGAGCGCACGGGCAGTCCTCCCGTTGCCGTCATTGAACGGATGAATATAGCCGACGAGGAAATGGATAATAATCGCTTTGACGATGGGGTGGATGAACTCGTCGTCACTGTTTGCAAATGCACAGAGGTCATCGATCATCGCGGGAATTTTTGCGCACGCTGGAGGGTAGTAATAGATCTTTGTCGGATCAACCTTGTCCGCTACAATAATATTATCGCAGGCACGGAATTCCGTTTCATCACTCTCGTGTTCAAGCGTCCCGCTGGTGATCTCGTGGTGGACCTCGAGGATCAATTCCCGGGACAGCGGCTTGTCCCTCAGTTCCTTGAGCCGGCTGATCGTGCGGTAGTTATTGACGATCATCCGTTCCGAGGTGTTTTTCGGCTTCCTCCCTTCCCGCAGGATCTTCTTTGCTGCCGGCCGGGTGGTCGCCGCTCCTTCGAGCTGGCTGGAGGCGATCGCCTCCTCCATCAGGGAGTTGATGAGATATTGTTTCTTGTTCGCCTCGCTCGGGGATTCTCCGAACAGCCAGTCGAACGATGCCGGGGATGCTTTGTCGATTCGGTGGAGCTGTTTGTGGAAGGTTTCGGGGAGGTAATACCAGAATTTTTCTTCACCGATGCGGATCTCCCGATACTTGGTGCTCCGCATCGTCCGTATCGTGTACCAGAATATTTTGGGGTCGTACGGGATCTTTTTGTGCCGGAGATCGTCCCAGTGGATGTATTCCTGCTCGTTGTATTTGTGGATCAACTGTCGAATCTTTTCGGCTTCCTCTCCTCCCTGGTAAAAACGTGAGACAAATTTATAGTACTCATCCGTAAAACTCCCGCTTATGTCCGGTGGCTTCTGTGGCGTTTTCATCCTGTACCTTCCTATCAGGATCTAAAAATTTTTGTAAAATTTACAGATATTTACAGATTGGTTGGTGCGGGAGAACAAAAAGGTTCTGTAAATTGGTGGAGAATTTTCAGGTTTGTAACAAATGAAAGAACTATTGGTCAGACAACCTCCATCTCACATGACTCAAATTATTCGGAAATCTCCCGATATAATAATCATGTTTAAAATATACCCTATTTTTAGCGATTAAACAACCGTAATTTTCCAGACAGAATTTCTATGAATAAAGAGGGTAATGACACCAGAAGAGAAAGCTCGTAAAAAAATCGATACCATTCTTGAACTTGCCGGATGGACTGTGCAGGATCTGAAGGGATACAATCCCAATCAATCCCTAGGTGTTGCGGTTCGTGAATTTCCATTAAGTTCCGGAGAAGCAGATTATGCTCTTTTCATCGACCGGAAAGCGGTCGGGGTTATTGAAGCCAAACCCGAGGGCACTACCCTTGGGGGCGTTGACGGCCAGTCCGGGAAATATGCTGAATCATTCCCGGAAATCTATCCCCATGTTCACCTCCCCCTGCCATTCGTGTATGAGAGCACCGGAAACGAGATTCTTGAAATGCAGAAATCCCCATAACCGTTTTTTGTCAGTCTCTTATTTTTATCCTGATCAAAGCCTGCCAGCGAATGCCTTACCGAGCACCTCCGGCCCGCCATCTCGCGATCAGTCACAACCTCACGTCACATCCCCCGATCAATGCCAATCCGACCNNAAATCGCAAATCCGCTCTGCTGCGGCCCCGGATCCATTTTCTTTTTCAGTCGTAATATCCCCTCCGGGCAATACTGGTATGTCAAAGGGCGCCCCGAGACAGACCAAAAAACATACCAAAAGAGGGAAACCAAAATGGCAGATTTCATACAGAACACCAACGTAAAAAGTGCGGTTCGCAAACTTGCAGAACCATTCACGGATATCGATGCATTCAACACCATCGTCCAGT
>PNBP01000154.1 GCA_003136075.1 Methanoregula sp.
ATGATGGAGATCCCGCTGGCCATCAGGGGTATCATCGTGATCACGAGGAAGAACATGAGGCTGTATTATACGAAGCCACCGGTCCTGATGTTCGGGCTCCTCTTCCCGCTCTTTATGTTCTTCGCGTTCTTTGTCGGCCGGAAACTCGACCTCGTCACGTTCTTCCCGGCGTTCCTCGCTATGATGCTCTTCTTCACGGCTTCATCGGTCGGCCCGCTGATAACCCCGTGGGAAAAACGGGACAAGACCTACGAGCGGCTCCTCTCCTACCCGGTAACGCAGGACAGTATCATCCTCGGGGATGTTGCAGCGGGTGCGATCTTCGGGATTGGGATCTCCCTGGTTATATGGCTGGCGAGTTTCCTGTACGTTCCGGTTGCGGTTACGAATCCGGGGTTATTTGCACTCGCTTTCGTTATCGGTACATTTTCCTGTTCCGCAATGGGGGTCCTGATTGTATCGCCGGGATCCGACAACCCACCCAACGTAATGATCTTCTCAAACCTGATCCGGTTCCCTCTCATCTTCATCTCCGGGATATTCATCCCATTATCGCAGATGCAGGGGCCTGGGCTGACGCTTGCGTACTTTTCGCCGCTGACGTATCTCGTCGACCTGTTCAACGCGGCCATGTCCGGGACATCGGTATTTTCACCGGCTGTTGATTGCGGGGTGCTCATTGGTATCTTTGCCGTTTTTATCCTCGCTGCACGGATTATTCAGAAACGAAATCTCATGAAAGGGTTGTAATGTTTTCAGAAGATTACTACCGCAATGCAGGATACGGGAAATAAATCCGATCAACACGACCAGCAATTGACGACAGTCTCATCCCGGATCCACCGGGTCCGTCAATCCAAAGAAAGGCCGGGTTCGCATTACGCACGCGGCCCGACCCGTCCGGTACCGGCGCTCCTCAGTGCCCTTATTCCCTGCCCTTGACGATGGCCCCTTCCCCACCGGTCCCCCGGGTCCGCCATCACCACAAGCCCGGCCCCGCCCACCGCATGCGGCCGTTACCGGGGCAATCGCGGCCATCCTCCGCTGAACCCGGCCGGCAATTCAGCGGATTATTTTCCGGCAGCCGGAAAATTTCCCGGGACTCCGGATGCGATCGCTCCGGATTTTTTCCGGCCGGAACCGGTATGAGCCGGAAAAATTTTTGGCCGGGTTCCGGTTGTAGCAGAAAATTTCCCGGGCCCAACTCGCTCGCGCCGGTTTACACCAAAGCAACAACTCGAAACGTTGAGGCTGTTGTGTGATTTTTAAAACCCTTATCCACAACAGTCACAAACGATATGTTCCAGTTATTACACAACTTAGTAAAAGGAGGTTGTGCATTGGACATCCCACGTATCTTCAACATCACCGAAAGTGCTCACCGCATCCATAACCCGTTCACACCAGAAAATCTCGCCACTCTCGGCGCAGCGTTGCGCCTGGAATCGGGGACTCGTGTGCTCGACCTCGGCAGCGGTTCGGGCGAGATGCTGTGCACCTGGGCACGCGATTACGGAATCATCGGCGTCGGCATCGACATGAGCCAGTTGTTCACNNCGGTGTGGCAGCCTGTCTCGGTGCCACGTGGATCGGTGGGGGAGTCGTCGGCACCATCGAGCTTCTGGCGAAGAGTCTCCGCTCCGAAGGAATCATCCTCATCGGCGAGCCCTACTGGGTGCGGTTACCCCCGACGGAAGACGTTGCCAAGGAATGCTTTGCCAATTCTATCTCCGACTTTCTCATGCTCCCGGAACTTCTCGCGTCTTTCGGCGACCTCGACTACGATGTTGTGGAAATGGTTCTGGCTGACCAAGAAGGCTGGGACAGGTACGAAGCGGCCAAGTGGCTCACCATGCGCCGATGGCTCGAAGCGAATCCCGATGACGACTTCGCGAAAGATGTCAGAGCCCAACTGACTTTGGAACCAAAACGCTACGCCGCGTACACGCGTGAATACCTCGGATGGGGTGTGTTCGCGCTGATGGCGCGGTGATGTGAGGCAGCTGGGATATTCGGCGGATTGTCAACGGCCGGGACGGCTGAGCTACACTCGGCGGCTCGTCAAAGTGTGAGTTCATGTTTAATTACGGAACACCCATGCAACAACTCGAAACGTTGAGGCTGTGGGGGGATATATAAAACTCTAATCTAGTACAGCCCCTAAAATGAATACTCGCTTTTGACTCGTCTTATATACTCCTTATTTCCGAATTGAAGGAAAATGTGCTCAAATCTTATTCGTTCTTTAACCCTCGTTTCGTGGTAATACATCAGTACCGGCGCTCCTTAGTGCCCTTGGTTCCAGCACCTGACGACGGCACCGGTACTAAATCCGGTTCCGGGTCCGCCCAACCCCCACAACCCCGGCCCCGCCCCACCGCATGCAGCAGACTCGGACGGACACGGGGCACGGGAGACCATTCACGCCGGCTGCTGTTGAAAAAAACCTTGTCTGATAATAAATAAAAAAGGATCTCTGCGTTGGAGAACTGTCAGCCCCGGGGTATATGCTCCGATCCCCATGCAGCCATAAGTTCCAGGACAGGATGCAGGCTTTTCCCTTTTTCCGTTAAGGAATATTCTACTTTGGGCGGTATTTCCGGATATTCCTGGCGATGGATTAAACCCTCCCGTTCAAGGGCGCGTAACTGCTGGCTTAATATTTTATCCGAAATCGTCGGCAGCCTTTTCTTCAGCTGTCCGTATCGTTGTATTTTTTCGGAATATATCAGCCAGAGTATCACCCATTGCCATTTCCCTCCGACAATAGAAGCGGTATATGACATGGGGCAGACCAAGGGATCGATAGGCCCGTCTTTCATGCGATCACTCTCCTTTGAGTGAGTATCTAACCATAATGTTCGTCTGTACTTTAACTAATTTACCTTCTTATTACCATCCACGTAAAAAAATCAGGTAATGCAAAAAAGAGTGGTGCCTCATATGATTAACAACCCGTCTTCAGTGATAACTGCTGCACAAAAATATCTCTCCATTGTAAAAGGCGCGTCCATAGATTCGTGGATGGATATCTGGGCCGAAGATGCCGTCGTGGAATTCCCTTTCACTCATGATAAATTTCCCCGGCGGCTGGAAGGGAAACCAGCCATTTATGAATATTACAAAAATGTCTCACCGGCTTTTGAACTGCGTGAGGAAAGACCTCTGGTAACCTACCTGTCTTCCGATCCACGGGTCGGGGTTTTTGAAATCTCCCTGAAGTTTTACATACGGTCGACAGGAAAAGAATACGATCAGGATTATATCGGCGTGGTAAAGGTAAGTGACGACGGACGGATAGTTTTCTACCGCGAATACTTTGATCCGGTTCGCGCACGGGAGGCCTTCCGGCCGGACGGTGTTACATCATCATGAAGGTATTGGGGATCCTTGGCAGCCCGCGTCCGGACGGCAACACGGCAACGCTGTTGCGCCACGTACTGGAGGGCGCAGCCGCACAGGGTGCCACTACAACCACGATTTCTGCAAATAATCTGACTGTTCGTGACTGCACAAATTGCGACGGGTGCAAACGGACCGGACAATGCGTTCTGAACGATGATATGCAGGAAATCTATAGCAAAATTAACGAATCTGATGTTATTATTCTCGCTTCACCGAATTATATGGGTGGAATTGCAGGAAATCTCAAACTTGTCATTGATCGACTGTACCTCTATATCTCGGTTACCGAAACGGGGGAATTAAGAACAACGATACAATCTTCAAAAAATGTTGCGTTGCTTATCACACAAAATGCTCCGGAAGAATACACGCAGTATAGTGCGGCTTTCACTCCCTTGCGAGGCATCCTGCACCTTATCTTTCAGGGAAATTTTGACACGCCGGCAGAATTACTGGTTGCACCTTCCATGAAGGGACCCCGAAGTGTTGCTGACAATGCACAATTATTGCAGAAAGCGTACGCCTTGGGTGCCGGATTAGTGCAGAAAAAATAATATGCGGAAGCCTGTTTTCCTTCGATGCGCACCATCCGGCCAAGGGTCCGCCCGATCAGTACAAAGCCCCGCACCACATCAACCACACCGATAAACACAATGTCAACCTTTTATCAGAAATCACATCCTTAAAAGGAGTGATGAAAGAACTACGGAGTGAGATTGAAATTGCAGCATCGGCCAAACGGGTGTGGGAAATCCTCACCGACTTTGCGGGTTTTCCTCAATGGAATCCATTCATTCGCCGGGCACGTGGAAACCTTTTGGAGGGAGAACGGCTCGAGGTCATGATGCAGCCTTCCGGGGCGAGGGGAATGACTTTTTCGCCCACGGTTCTCAATGTTGAGGCTGACCGGGAGCTTCGGTGGATCGGCCATCTCTTCGTACCCGGCCTTTTTGACGGCGAGCATATCTTTACCATCGAACCGATGGGAACAGGCCGGGTTCGTTTTACCCAGCGGGAGATCTTCACGGGCCTGCTCGTCCCCCTGTTAGCACTGATGCTCGATACCGATACCCAACGCGGTTTTGAGGAGATGAACAAAGCGCTGAAAGCCAGGGCAGAACAGACCGCAGTATGACAGGAATGATGCAACATGTTAGTGAACGGCCCGGAATTTCTATTTGGGGACGATGGGTTCTATAGTATTTTTAGTCATTCCTATGGATTACCGGAAGTTCTGATCACCCTTGAGAGCTGATTGAAACAGGCAACATTCTCTTCATGTATCGTGTGATGAGCACAAATGCGTAGTTTTTAATTCGATATGCGTCCCAACCCGTCAGTACTCGCCCTTATCAGTGCCCTCATTTCCGGCAATTGACGACGGGTCTGATATTAAATCCGGCCCCGGATCCGTCCGCTCACCACAAGCCCGGCCCCGCCGCATCCGTCCCGACCGGATTTACCCGGAACTCCTGACGGATAAAAAAATAGTTATTTTTCCGGGACGTTCCCGCCGGAAGGCCCGAGGATCGTCGTCATGATGCTGCCCAGGTTTTCCGCCTTCACGAGTGCCATACAACAGAAACCTCCCTCCTTTTCGAGAGTGAACAAGGCAAGTTTATCGCCTGGCCGTATGCCCGCCTTCTCCCGCAGGTCCTTGGGCAGTACCATCTGGCCGCGTTCATCCACACTCAGCAATGCTTCCATTTTGTACGCCGACCCGGCAACACATCCGCAGGAAATATCCCCGGAGACTCCGACGACAATACCATCTTTTTTCTTGGTCATGTTCTCGTGCACTACTGATTATTTCCTGACTATTTAATTCTTCAGAAAAATCAGAAAAGAATTCCGGACCTCTATCTCCTCCCATGCTCTTAACAACGGGAACGCAGGCCCCGGCATCCCTGCACTCTTTTCGCTTAATATATTCAGCACAATCTTACAGTTCTGATTAATCTGATGAATTTAAATATTCTGAACGCTCACACTGTTTTGGCGATTTGGATACCTGGGAAACTACACTATCCGAATCCGGAGAGAGAATCATGACGACAAAAACCATTCCGGAAAAAACCATCAAGGAAGAGATCAGGGACAAATACGGGTCCATTGCCCGGACGGCCGGATCGTGCTGCGGGAGTTCGCCCGCTTCCGACGCTTCGAAAAAAGTCGGCTATTCTGATGACGACATATCTGCAGTACCCGGTGGCGCAAACCTTGGTCTGGGTTGCGGGAATCCGGTCGCTATCGCTTCACTCCAACCGGGTGAGACCGTTCTCGACCTGGGATCCGGCGGGGGCTTCGATGCATTCCTCGCAGCAAAAAAAGTCGGTCCGTCCGGCAGAGTGATCGGTGTCGACATGACACCGGATATGATCGAACGGGCACGGGCCAATGCGAAGGCGGGCGGGTATGCCAATGTTGATTTCCGTCTCGGGGAGATCGAAGCGTTGCCGGTTGAGGACAATTCCGTCGATGTCATCATATCGAACTGCGTGATAAACCTGGCACTGGACAAGAGCAGGGTGTTTTCAGAAGCACTTCGGGTCCTGAAACCCGGCGGCCGGTTTATGGTCTCCGATACCGTAATGACACGGCCACTTCCCGAACCGATCCAGAAATCCGTTGCCGCGTACATGGGCTGCATTTCCGGGGCACTCATGAAAGAGGAATACCTTTCAATGCTCCGGGCTGCCGGCTTTGCAAAGGCTGATATTGTAAAAAATTCCCCGATTGACTTTGGGTCCGCGATCAAGAGCCTGGGATTTCAGGTAGACATACCTCCGGCAGAACTGGCCGGGATCATTGGAATACTTGACATAAGCATTACGAGCATAACCGTTTCAGCGGTTAAGAAAAATGTCCGGCAGTAGAATGCAAAAAAGGACCTGATCATGAAGGTTGTTGCATTCAAAGGCAGTGCCCGTAAGGACGGCAACACTGCCATCCTCGTCAATGCGGTATTCGCAGAACTGGAAAAAGAAGGTATCAGGACCGAGCTGGTCCAGCTGGCAGGAACGGGGATCCAGGGTTGTAATTTATGCGGCACGTGCTTTTCGGACCAGGACAAGCGGTGCGGTATAACCGATGATATCCTCAACGACTGTATCGAAAAGATGCTGAACGCCGACGGGATCATCCTCGCCTCGCCTACCTATTTTGCTGATGTGTCCCCGGAGATGAAGGCGCTCATCGACCGGTCCGGCCTCGTGGCAAAAGCAAACGCGGATATGTTCCGGCGCAAGGTAGGGGCATCAGTTGTTGCGGTCCGGAGGGCCGGGGCAATTCATGCGTTTGATACCATGAACCATTTCTTCTTCATCAGCCAGATGGTAGTCCCCGGTTCATCCTACTGGAATATCGGTATCGGCGGACACGACCCTAAAGATGCACAAGGTGACGAGGAAGGCCTGATGACTATGCAGACGCTTGGCGCCAACATGGCGTGGCTGTTGAAAAAAATAAACCAGTGATTTTTTTCAGAAACCCATAGTTGGAAAATATTTCATCCACCCCATTTTCTCCGGCCGGTCCCGGCAGTTGACGACGGCCTCGGTACCAGATCCGGTCATGGGTCTGCGAAATCGGTTCGAGCACGGCCCCGCCCCACCGCACGTGGCCGGCAGAAGGAGTGCCATGAGATTATCCCGCAACCGTATCGACACAACCCCGGTGGACGGTGAACTCATCTTCAACCGGGATCTCCCGGTTATCTTCCCTGAAGCAGGAGATCATGAGCCCGATCGCTTCTTTCGTATTCGCCATGGCCTCTTCGACAGTCTCCCCCTGCGAGAGGCAGCCCGGTAAGGCCGGCACTTCAGACCAGAACCCGCCCTCTTTGGCCTTGTGGATCAGAATCGAATATTCCATCAGTTGCCTTCCGCTTCGCGAAGCATTTTTTTCACGGCAGTCGCAAGCGGTGACAGGTCGTGCCGGATGGTCTCCCACATGATCGTCGGGCTTATGGAAAAGTACCCGTGGACCATCTTGTCCCGCATTCCTGCAAATTCTTTCCAGGGAACATGAGGGTACTGTTCGATAATCTCCGGAGGGATCTTCTTAATTGCTTCGCCGATAACCACGAAATTGAGAATGATCGCCTCGCGTGTTCTCCGGTCGCCGAGCAGGTGCTCGTACGTCATGCCCTCCGTATAGGATTGGATCGCCGAGATCGCATCGTCAATGTCCGTGAGATAGAGTTTCACCTCGCGCTTAGACATAGATGACCTCATCGAGCACATCCTGCCGGATCACCGGCTTCAGGGAATCCGAGGTTACCAGATCAACCCGGGCACCGAGTCGTTCGGAAAGAAAATGTTCAAGCCGCATGAAGGTGACAAACCCCACCGGCTTTGAGAACTCCACCAGAAGATCAATATCGCTTTCGCCCGTCT
>PNBP01000005.1 GCA_003136075.1 Methanoregula sp.
ATATCCCCAAGCTGCGGGAATTGCTGGAAACCATCCTTCCCCAGGAGACGACCTTTGACAACTACGAGGTGGAGCACGACTTCACCGCCATCGGGCGCCGCATCATGCTTCTGAACGCCCGCCAGATCCAGCGCGTGCTCGGCAAAGAGCGCATTATCCTGCTGGCGATCGAGGACATTACCGAGCGCAAGCAGGCAGAGGAGTTCCGGGAGCGGCTGATCAAGGAACTCGAGCAGAAGAATACCGAGCTGGAGCAGTTCACCTATACCGTCTCGCACGATCTCAAGAGCCCGCTCATCACGATCAGGGGATTTGCCGGTGTTCTTGACGAAGATATCCAGAAAAAAGATGGGGCAAACATCGCACGGGACCTCGAACGCATCAATGAAGCAGCCCAGAAGATGGATACCCTCTTAAAAGATCTCCTGAACCTCTCACGGATTGGCAGGATTGTCAATCCCTCAAAAGAGATGCCGTTAACCGAAATTGCGCACGAAGCGGTGGATCTCCTGCACATTCCCTTGCAGGAGCGGGAAGTAAAGGTCACGATCGAACCGGATATGCCGGCAGTCACTGTCGACCGGGTGAGGATCCGTGAAGTGCTGATAAACCTTGTCGAGAATGCAATAAAATTCATGGGAGACCAGCCGCACCCGGAAATTGATATCGGCGTACAGTATGACAAGGGCCGACCGGTATTTTTTGTTCAGGACAATGGTATCGGGATCGACCCGCGATACCATAAACGGATCTTTAACCTGTTCGAAAAACTGGACCCGAGAAAGGAGGGGTCGGGAGCCGGCCTCGCCATTGTAAAACGGATCATCGAAGCCCATGGGGGAAAGATCTGGGTGGAATCCGCAGGTCCTGGTACCGGGAGCATATTCCGGTTCACCCTTCCCGATCCTCTGCCGGGGAAAACAGATATACATAATAAGGAGGAGAAAGGAGAGTGAATTATATGGTGGAACTGAACGGAGAACCTCTGGTCATCCTGCTGGTCGAGGACAATGAATCGCATGCTGAACTTGTGATGCGGAGCATGCGCAACCAGCGTGTAGCAAATATTATTTACCATGTCATTGACGGCCAGCAGGCACTTAATTTCCTGTTCCATAAGGGAGAATTCAGCGAAAAGGCAAAAAGTCCGTCCCCGAACCTGGTACTCCTTGACCTGCGGCTTCCCAAGGTTGACGGGCTTGAGGTGCTCAAAGTGATCAAGGAGACGCCCCACCTCGAACGCATTCCTGTCGTTATCCTCACGAGTTCTGACGCCGAGACCGATATCGTCCAGTCATATGATTACCATGCGAACAGCTATGTGGTCAAACCCCTTGAGTTCAAAAAATTTACCCAGTTAATGGCAGACCTGGGGTTCTACTGGCTGGGCTGGAATGCCCCTCCCCATCTTGAAGAGTAGTGCATGAAGACCTCTCCCAAAAAAAAACCACAAAAAAGGCGTAGTAAAAAACCCTCTCCTGCCCAACCGCTCCATTTTCTCATCGTTGAGGATGACCCCTCACATGCTGAACTGATCCGGCGCGGTCTTCTCTCTTTTGAAAAGCCATACCGGCTGACGGTGACGACCACGCTGGCCGGTGCCCGGGACCAGATTGCCACCGATCCCCCGGCACTCATTATCCTCGACCTGCTTCTCCCTGACGGGAATGGGGAGGCTTTCCTGCCGGAGAACCCGCAGGAGATCCGGTTCCCGGTCATTGTCATGACCAGCCATGGGGATGATGAGCTCGCCGCACGGCTCCTTGAGAAAGGAGCAATTGATTATCTGGTGAAGGGAAAGGCTGCTTTCGATGACCTGCCCCATATCGTGGAACGTGCACTCAAAGAATGGGATAATAACAAGAATCTGATGATCGCAAATAGAACAATACAGGAGTCGGAGAAACGCCTTGCCGATATTATCAGTTTCCTGCCCGATGCGACACTGGCCATAGACACAAACGGAACAGTCATTGCATGGAACCATGCGATAGAGGCGATGACGGGCGTCCCTGCAGAACAGATGATTGGGAAAGCAAATTATGAATATGCTCTCCCGTTCTACCACGAACGGCGTCCGATGACAATCGATCTTGTCCTTCACGATGACCCGGCAGTTAAAGCAAAATATCCCGTGATGAAAAGGGAAGGTAGCACCCTGTTCTCCGAGATCTTTATACCCCACCTCAATAAAGGCAGGGGGGCACACCTTTGGTTTACAGCGTCCGTGCTGTATGATCCAGACGGGAATATTACCGGAGCAATTGAGTCCATCCGGGACATTACCGGGTTTAAACTTGCAGAAATAACGCTCCGGGAGAGCGAGGAACGGTACCGGACCCTGATCGAAGAGATCCCGGACTTCATCATCGTGCACCGGCAGGGCGAGCTGCTGTATATCAGCCCTTCGATCTCAAAGATATTTGGGGGTTCCGCCAAAAACTTGCTCCATACCAGTATCTTCGATTATATTGTTCCCGAATCCCGTGAAACTGTTATCCAGGCAATGAAAATGCGGCATGATGGCGGATCCATCACCCCGTATATTGCCAAGCTGCGCATACCAGACGGTTCGGTACGGGTGGTTGAAATCCGGGGCGCCATCATCATGTTCGAAGGAGCACCGGCAATCCTCAATGTTCTGACCGATGTTACTGAAAAGAAATGGGCAGAAGATGCCATTTTTGAAAGCGAGCAGAAATTCCGTACTCTTGCCGATTATACCTTTGACTGGGAGTACTGGATCGGTCCTGACGGGGAGTTTATCTATATCTCTCCCACCTGCAAACGGATCTCGGGGTACACGGCGGATGAATTCTACCATAACAAGGATCTCATGGACCAGATCGTCCTCCCTGAAGACCGGGAACTGGTCCGGGAGCATGCCAGTCACGTGAACGGTTGTCAGGATCCCGAAGACACGGAGTTCCGTATTATCACAAAAAAGGGCACCACGGTATGGATCGGGCATATCGAGCGTCCTGTCTTCGACCCGGAAGGGAACTATCTCGGACGACGGGGGAGCAACCGGGACATCTCCAAGCGCAAACTGGCGGAAGAATCACTCCAGAAAAAAAACAAGGATCTTGAAGCGGCTTACGAGAGGATATTGATAAACGAAGAAGAGACCCGGCATAATTATGACCTGCTGGTCGCGAGCCAGGAAGCGCTGCAAAAAAGTCAACAGCTGCTCAACGAGATCCAGCATATTACAAAATCCGGCGGATGGGAGTATGATGTTGCCACACACCAGGCAATCTGGACAGATGAAGTATTTCGTATTTATGGCGTATCGAAAAACTATGATCCCAGTAACCTGAACCAGGACATCCAGTTTTATTCTCCCGATGATCGGGTGAAGATCGCGCAGGCATTCCAAGGAGTTATCGAACAGGGAATACCCTATGATCTCGAACTGCAGATGGATACCGCCCGGGGAAAGAGAATATGGGTGCATACGAGTGGGAAGGCCGAGCGCACAGGGGACAAAATCGTCCGCGTTTTTGGCAACATTATGGATATTACCGAGCGCAAACACGCGGAGGAAGCCTTCCGTGAGAGTGAGAAGCGATTCCGCATGCTTATCCAGAACGCATCCGATCTGATCCGGATCATCGATCGGGACAGGAAGATCGCGTATGAATCCCCTTCATCAGAACGCATTCTTGGCTATCCGCCGGGGACGTTGATCGGAACAGATCCCTCGGATTATGTCCATCCCGATGACCTGAAACGGGTAACGGAAGATTTCCAGCAGGTTATTGACCGGAAAAATACCGGTATCCCCACAGAATTCCGGATCAGGAAAGCAGACGGTACGTACATCTGGGTGGATGCCATTGGCGTGAACCTGCTCGGTGTTCCCGGGATTGACGGTATTGTGATCACGACCCGCCCCATCGAACAGCGCAAAAAGATGGAACAGGTTCTGCAAGATAGCGAGGAGCGGTACAGGAATGTTGTTGAGGATCAGACTGAATTTATCAGCCGTTTCAGGCCGGACGGCACGCATGTCTTTGTCAACGAAGCATACTGCCGGTATTTCGATTTAAAGCGGGAGGATATCATCGGGAAAAAATTTGTCCCAAAAATTCCGGTTGAAGACCTGAGCGCTATCACGAAGCATTTTGCATCTCTGACAAAAACCCACCCGATTGGCGAGATAAGGCACCGCATTATCATGCCGGATGGTCAAGTGCGGTGGCAGCGCTGGAGTGATCGGGCTATTTTTGCTCCTGACGGAAATATTGTCGAATATCAATCTGTCGGCAGAGATATCAGCGATATAGTAAAATCAGGAGAAGCGCTACACGATAACGAGGAACGATATCGTGACCTCTTCAACCGATCACCGGTCGGGATCGTCCTCACCGATACGGCGGGAAATATCCGGGAACTAAACAATTTTATGCTTGGGATATTCGGGTATACCCGGGAAGATATCCGGTCGATTAATATTTCCGTATTCTATGCACAACCGGACACGAGGCGAACGGTGGTCGAGACCTTACTCAATCAGGGCATAATTACTGATTATGAGGCCCTGTTCAGACGGCACGATGGCAGTACCTTCACCGGAATTCTCAACAGTTCCCGGATACTTCGGCATGGGGAGACCCTGTTCCAGTCCTCCCTCCTTGATATCACCGATCGTAAAATGATGGAAGAAGAGATCAGGACGCTGAACAGTGCGCTGGAACAGCGGGTCGCCCAGCGCACAAAGGAACTGGATGTGTCCTTAAAGGAGAAGGTGGTCCTGTTACGCGAGATCCATCACCGGGTAAAAAATAATCTCCAGGTCATCATCAGCATTCTCCGGCTCCAGAAACGCCACATCACCGATCTCCAGATACAGTCAGTTCTTCAGGACAGCGAAAGCCGGGTCAGGTCAATGGCACTCGTTCATGAAAAACTCTACCGGTCAGCTGATCTGGCGCATATCGATATCGGGGACTACCTCAAAACCCTTGCCAATTACCTGTTCAGCACTTATTCTGTCAACCAGAAACAGGTGACCTTCCGTGTTACGCTCACAGACATTGAACTGGATATCAACCGGGCGATCCCGATTGGCCTTATCTTAAACGAGCTGATCTCCAATGCCCTGAAGCATGCATTTCCTGAGGGAAGGAGTGGGTCGGTGGCGATGACCGGAGGGTACGAAGGAGAGGACATTGTCCTTTCCCTGCAGGATGACGGGATTGGGTTACCGGTCGGTTGTGACTGGAGGCATTCCCCCTCTCTGGGAATGCATCTCGTCATGACCCTGATCGAACAGGTGCATGGGACAATTGACATAGCTGCCAGCGAAAAAGGAGTACATTTCATTATCAGAATCCCCAGGGATCACGGAACGGTGACAAAATGAACAAGGCGCGAATACTTATTGTAGAAGATGAACTGATTGTTGCTGAAGACCTCCGCATGACTCTTACATCCCTAGGCTATGATGTCGTGGGGATTGCCGAGTCCGGTGAGCTCGCTATTAAACTGGCCGATGAGAAAAATCCTGACATCATCCTCATGGATATCATGCTTGGGGGAGAGCTCGACGGTATTTCCACCGCCGGCATGATCCAGATAAAACATGCCATCCCGATGATCTATGTCACGGCATATGCCGACGAGGCATTGGTCACCCGGGCAAAAAAGACAGAACCGTTTGGCTATATCGTCAAGCCATTCAATGAACGTGAGATCCGGTCGAATATCGAGATTGCGCTCTACCGGCACAAAATGGAACAGGAGATCAAAAAGCGCCTNNCCTCCTCGCCCTTGGTTCCGGCATCGAATGGTTTCTCAGGCAGTTCGCCAGCCGCCACACGATCGTTTCAAAACAGTGCCACGAAGTGTTCGGCCAGCCGGGATACTTCCCCATTCTTGAGAACATTGGCAATGCAATGAACCTCAACCGGATTGCAGTTTTCAGCTATGATACCCGGGACGCAACCACCGTGTCCCTGACTGGAGAATGGACGTTTGAGGGCTCTGCCCCCCTGACAGCCAAACCCCCGTGTCGGGAAGCTCTCGATCCCACAAAATTCGGGCTTGCGCCGCATATGGCGGAACTGAAACGGGGGAGCGCCGTCACGCTTACCATTGATGATTTCGATCCGGCAATCAAGGATACCTTTGCGTCCTACCGGTTCGCAAGCATGGCGATCTTTGCGATACAGGTAAACGACGAGCCCTACGGGCTGATCTTCTTTATTGACGCAGGGGAACGGACCTGGCCTTCAGAAGAGCTTGAAGCCATGCGCATCGCAACAAACATTATTGGAAGCGCGATTGGACTTTCTGCAAAAACTTGAAAAAAACGACCCCCTGCCCATGACCAGATACACTCAATAAAAAGGAGATACGTATGGAAAAAATTGCCGTAGTTGACGATGACCCCTCGATCGTGGAAGTCTTCTCCCAGATGCTTTCTGTTTTTGGATTTCAGCCCAGCCCTTATACAAATCCTGAAGAGGCACTCGGGTGTATCCCCAAAGAGGACCCCCTGCCGGCACTTATTCTGCTCGACCTGATGATGGTACCCATAACCGGACTCCAGTTCCTCGAAGAACGGAGAAAAAATGAGATTTTAAAAGCCATCCCGGTCTGTATCGTGTCAGCGTGGGATCTTCCCGAGGAAGACCGAAAACGCTTTGGTCCGGAAATCGCCCGCGTGATCAGAAAACCCATCCACCCGAAAGATCTGGCTGAGCAAATCCGTGCCGAACTTGCCCACAGAAAAGAACAGCACACCGAACCGGGCACGAACTAGCCGGTCTGTTTGTCTCGCGGAACCGGGGTTTTGCGAGGGCTCATGAACAAAACATCGCATTGTGCCCGTGCCTCCTCTTTTCAAAGGGTCACCGGTAAAAAATATCCCCATGAAAATTAATCCGGCAAATCTGTGTAATAAATGAAACTTCCAGTCCACTCTCAATACACCCCCGTTTTCTTATAAAATGATTTTAATCGCGATGGCCAGGGTAGTGCTTGGCCCGGGTGGTGGACCCGGTAACGGCGCAGCAGGTTGCGGGGATTATTACGGGATTACATCCATTGAAACCATCTCCATTAAACTCAGTACTTCGCTCATTTTTAGCCCGGACAAAAGAAGGACACACGATCTAAATAGGTAGCGGGGTGTACCGAACCGGAGGCGCAGCGTAGCCGGTTACGGTATCCGGGCAAGCGGATGTGCAAAAACAGTGTTGGAGGGTATTTCACACCGGATCCGTCATAATGCCCCGGTGTTTGAAGGGCCGGTAAAGGATCCCTGAAGAGTATGTATGACCCGACCGGGTCTGACGGTTGGGATCGTGCACTTCATGGGAGGGTTATCGGGTTTGGGGTCGGGGGGGTCACATCGATCCGCGGGACGCGGGTTGGTCCCATCGCCCGGCACCAGTGCCCGACCCCCCACCCTCCGGCTCCATCCTTTGCTGAACTCACGGAACCTCCACGACGGAGAATCTGAAGATTTTTGGGTCCGGGGGGTCGCACCAGGCCGGCATGGTGGGGGGTGCCCCCTCAGGCTGCCCCTGCCCCTGAGGGTGTGACCCCCCTGCGAACATCTGGACTGCTGGGGAACCCGGCCGTGTCCACGACGAAAAACCACTACATGTGTATCGGTCACCCGCGGGGGGGTCACGCTGCCGGCCGGCACGACCCCCCTACCATGCCTCGCCCGTTTTGCGGTGACCCCCACGGCCCGGCTCTTCATGGGGGTATGCGACCCCCCCGACCCGCGGCCCACGAAAAAAGATGGTGCAGTTCCGGTCCGATTCCCTCCGGTACTTTGCGGGCACATCATGAGTTGAATACCACGAATAATATTGTTGAGATTCAGAAAAACTCCAATAGGTCAGGTTTATTGAATCTTCCTCATTTTGTGGGGTTGTTGTCCTATCTGAAATTGGAGAAGTACTGAAACTCTGTTTTTTTAGCTTACCGCCCATTTTGCCGTTTTTATAATAATGCCGTCGAAAAAGACAAGGCCCGTATTCGCGTTCTGGCAGCGTTTTTGAGGTCCGGATGGGGTAAACCAAGGGGCAAAAATAACATCGGTTTGAGGGCCTTTGGCATGCGTTAGGGGAGGGGCAAATCTGCCGTATTTTGGCAAACAGAGCGCTAAAAAGACGTATTTTCCACCGGAACCAAAAAAGAGGATTGTGCAGGGTTTTTACTCAATGGTGTTAGGGAAACGGAGCCCGAATTGGGCGTATTTTGGCACCGGTCATCACGCACTCGATCCAGGTATATCTTCTCCCGGGCCAGCCGGAGCGCTGCCCCAAAATTCGGCACTGGAGAAAACCTCTTTCATACCACGCAGCCCCCCTCTTGCGCCACCAGTCCCCCAAGGGGGACGGGGCGCAGTGTGATGATGCTGGAACAGGAAATACTACACTATCGCAACCGGGGGTGCCATAGCGGCGGGGGCTTAAACCCCCAAGAGCGTCACAAAAAAAGATCGGATGATTTCTACAGAGCAAAAAGTTCTATTCATTAAAAAACTGCACTCAAACCGCCGCGGGGGTGCCCCGTCGGGGGCGGCGGAGTTCATCGTAATCGGGGGTATGGGGGCTGCTCACTCTATCAATGAATTTAATTATCTGACCTTACAAAAAATTTTCAATACTCTAGTGTGAAACCTATTGATTTTATGCTGGTTTTTTTAAACGACTTGAAATTAGAAACAATAATAAGAACTGAATTTATCCATCAACGTACCCAAATGAACGAGCGCCGAAACCAAAAAAGTCCATCAACTGTTACTGATTGTATCGTAGTAGTAATCTTATTGAGCCTTATTCGGTCTTATGAAAAGAGTTCTGTTGATAACCCGGATCGTAAGAGAAAAAAGAGTTGAATTCAGGGCTTTGCTGCCAGGTCAACGTCTTCTTTCTTGATGGTCTTTCTGCCGGCGTGCTCTGCGAGCTTGTTGGCTTCCTTGGTCAGCTGGGCGATATATTTCTCCGCCTTGATGACAAGTGCCTCAGCTGCATCGCTGCCCACTCTTTCGGCTCCGTTCTTCTTTGCAATCCTTACAACTGCGGCGATTGGTAAATCTGCCATGTTTCTTACCTCAAAGAGAAAGTATATTGAAATATATAAATACTTTTTGGGAAAATCCTTCATTTTACCCTTCGTTACGGTATCGGAGGGATTGCCGCAACGTTCAGCCAAAACGCGCTTTAAAATGTCGCAGAATATTTTTAAAACCCTTTAAAACAAATATTTTAAAAAAATGGGCTCTTTAATGGCTCTAAAATTATTCCAACAATGATGCTGCGAGCATTAGTGCATTGGTGTAATTTGGTGAGGCGCGCGAGGTATCCACAAAAATTCTGGGGATATTTACTACGGGCGCGCCATGTCCGTGCCCGGCTCCCAAAAAGGCGAGCGTACGGAAGATTAAGTTACCGGAAATCCCGTCCGGAGCAATAATGAGCCCGCAGGTTTCCACGGCATCTTCAATGAGGATCTCGTAGTGCGTTGCATCGCCAAGCCGTGCCACGAGTTCAGCATCGGCAAGACTCCTGTCTACCATCTCATGTCTTCCGATATCTCCAATCCTGCCCCCGGAAAGGATGCCGACACGCTCGGGCAGGCCGAATTTCCGTGCTATGATCCGACCCCTCCTGATCAGTTCCAGTTTGTCCTGCACCGTCCATCCTTCGTCTACCCCGACCGGGGAAAGCAGGAATTTTTTCCCGTGTGCCGTTTCAAGAAGTGCAATACGCTCCAGGTGATCGACACCTGCTGCGGTTTTTAATGCCTTTAGCGTCACGTTAGCGGGAAGCGTGCCCCGTACTGCCGCATCAATTTTTCCGGTCATCAGATCAGATACAAGCGCCTGTTCCGGTTCAGCATGTTCATGGAGAACAACACCCCTCAATGCAGACCCGGGTTTCACGGTACCGGGCCGGCAGTAACCGATAACCTCAAACGCCCCTTTCACTGGGGTGGCACTCGCAAGCACTTTTTCTGGATCTTCCCCAATGCCGATGCCAATCCGTTTTACTGCTGCGGACATTGATTGTCCCCATAACGAAGGTGCATAATCCCGTTATCAATAAAGTCAAAGACTTCTGCTTCGTGCCCTTCATAGCAGATAGTGAGTTTACGGGAGTCATTTACCGTCCCTATCGCCTTTGCACACATCCCCACGCGTAGAAACCGCTGGATCACATCTTTAACATGCTTCTCCTGCACGGTCAGGACAAATCCCATACCCGGGTACATCTTCACCCACTGCTCAAAGGTCATGTTGTTTGCCGCAAGGTCGGGTTTCGGGATCAACCCGAGATCAATCTCTGCACCCTTCCCGCTTACTTCGAGGAGCATCCCGATCGTGCCGATAATGCCCGGGTTGCTGATATCTTTACCTGACGTGACCAGGTGATCCTTTCCGATTTCTTCTAACAGTGCGATCTGCGCCCGCACAACTGTGGGAGATTTCATCGTCACCGAGTCCCAGTTGAGCGCACAGGACGGGTGGACTCTGCCGGTGATATCGATTGCGGCAACCACCCGATCGCCCGTCTGTGCCCGGTTACTGTAAATGACCGAGTCCAGCCGGGCAGAACCAAGAATGGAAACATCGATCACGCTGTAGGGAGCATCGGGATGCAGGTGGCCGCCAACAATCGGGACGCCGAACTGGGCAGACGCATCATGCATTCCTTTTACCACCAGTCCGAGGATCTCGGTGTTTTTCGACATGGAGAACACATCAACCATGGCAATGGGCTTCCCCCCCATTGCGGCGATATCATGAATATTGACGAGCACCGAGCAGTACCCCGCCCAATAGGGATCTGCCTCCATGAGCCGGCTCCAGATACCGTCTGCTGCAAGAAGAAGCGCTTCGCCGTTATGCTCGATCACCGCTGCGTCTTCACCAAATGAAGCGACGACATGAGGGGCATCTATAACCAATCCCTTCACNNCAAGATAACCAATCCCTTCACCATCTCTCCGATGGCATGTTTCCGCTTTACACCTTCGTATTCCCGGACGACTTTTGCAATCGCCTCTGTGGAGCAGCTGTGAACCACGCTTGTCACCTTAAATTGTATACTGATAATATGTCGTTAGGGTATTTTAGTGTCATCAGAGATAATTTATTTGATATAGGGTCAACGTGTTGGTATGGACTGGGCAGAGAAATATCGTCCCGTGCACCTGCAGGACATTGTCGGTAACACGACGGCAGTCCGCCAGATGGCGGATTGGGCAAAAAACTGGACAAGCAGGTCAAAACCGCTTCTGTTGTACGGTAAGCCCGGCATCGGTAAGACGTCGAGCGCCTACGCGCTTGCTTCTGATATGGCATGGGATGTCATTGAGCTCAATGCGAGTGATCAGCGGACGGCAGCAGTGATTGAGCGGATCGCCGGTGCCGGCAGCATGACGGCAAGCCTGACCGGGTCGTCACGAAAGCTGATCATTATGGATGAGGCAGACAACCTTCAGGGAACTGCCGATCGCGGCGGTGCAAAAGCGATCATTGAATGCATAAAGAATTCCCGGCAGCCCATTATCCTTATCGCAAATGATCTCTATGGGCTTTCCCCGGAGATCCGCCTCCGCTGTGAACCTGTCCAGTTCCGGGCTCTTCCCGCACGTTCAATCGCGCCCCGCCTGAAATTCATCTGTTCGGCAGAGAAGATCACCTGTTCTGAATCTGCCATTCATGAGATCGCAGAAAGTGCAGACGGTGATGTGCGATCAGCGGTAAACATGCTCTACGCGGCAGCGATCGGGCGGGACAACCTGAGTGACCAGCAGGTGCACACTTCACAGAAGGATGAACGTGTCTCGATCTTCTCGCTTGTCNNGCTTTCGTGGGATGTTGACGACACCCCGGAGAATATCGAGCAGTGGGTGGAGGGAAGCGTACACCTCATTCCCGATCCGGATTCTGTGGAGCAGGCATACCAGCACCTCTCGCGGGCGGATGAGTACCTTGGGTATACCTACCGGCGCCAGTACCACATGCTCTGGCGGTATGCCACGGCGATCATGCTGCTTGGCGTTGCTGATGCGGCTGACGGATGCGGTATTCATACCCGGATCATGCCTCCTGAACGCTGGCAGAAGATGTCAACGGCAAAGAAACAAAAAGCGATACGGGCGATGGTGCTTGCCAAGGTTGCCGGTACCATGCACCTTCCGCAGAACACCCTGCGTGAGAAGTACCTTGGCACCATCTCACTTCTGGTTGAACATGATCCGGAAACCTATACCCGCGAGCTGCAGTTTGATGCCGACCAGCTGAACTTTTTCCTCAATGACAAAGAGCGTTCCCAGTCAATCGTAAAAGCCATCGCCCTTGAGGAACGCGAGCGGGAGAAGGAACAACAGAAAAAGGCAAAAGCAAAAAAGCCCGTGACTGCCGTGGAAGAACAACCCCTGCCGGAACCCATGGCACAACCGTCGCAGGAAAAGCCCGTTGAAAAGAAACCGCCGTCTCATACTCAGTCTACGCTCTTTGACGGGTTCTGACAACGGTAATACTGGTGGAGGGTGACACCACAATCGATGCGCTCCCCTCCGTTCCCGAACAATTCAAAGCCGAGGTGGTAGACAATCAGATCGCAGTCCAGTTGCTGTGCCAGTGCGATCAGGGGAGGGATCATTTCCTCAGCCGGGCGGATCGCATAGATAACGTCTGCGCCGGTATATCGCGCACTTTCCGGGGCAAAAATATCATCAACGAAAAAAGTCAGCCAGTCCGGTTGCGGGAAATTTCTGATATCCGTTGCCCGGACCCTGATGCCCGCATCTATAAGAACCCGGGCGGCATCAGTGTTCTGTCCTATACCGATCTCGACGGCATTATGGTACTGTGCGGCAACATACGCGCCGATACTTTTCTCAATATGTTTATAGCCGCC
>PNBP01000055.1 GCA_003136075.1 Methanoregula sp.
CATCAACAAAAATGTCGACTGGGTTGCCGTCCACGCTCACATTGGTGATGAGAAGCGAATGATTTCCCTCAAAAATATCGTTCATGTGTTTTTTCCGCCTTTCTAACCCATGTTTTTGATAATGGTACTTACAATTTCTTCAGCGCGATGCCGGTGAGTCCTCGACGTGGAAAGAATGTGCTCGTACGAGAGCAGCTCCCCGCCCAGTCCGTTTGCATAGTTGTCTACCGTACAGAGCGCGGAAAAGTCCATGCCCAGTTCGCAAGCAAGAGTCGCCTCTGACGCTACGGTCATCCCCACAACATCGGCAACCTTTGCAAGCGCAGCCACTTCCGCTACTGTCTCAATTCGCGGACCTTTGGTCTGGACATATATGCCCCCATAGCGTGCAGATGGCACAATCTTGCTTATCTGGCGTGCCAATTCAGGAGATAATTCAGGACGCACATGCTCCATGGCATGGTCATGGATCGACGGCACGTCCGTCATGCTGATATAATCGGTGGGGATCAGCAATGATCCGGGAGCAATCNNAATCTCAGTTTTGAGTGAGCCGGAAGAGCCAAATGCCACGATCTGATCGACACCGGCAAGCGCAAGAGCCGCAAGGTTTGCACGGTAATTGATCCGGTGCGGGGGTTTCTGGTGCTGGTGTCGCATGAGGAGAACCACATCCCCGCAGAGCAGTTCTGTCGGGCCAAACGGTGTGTGCACGGTCTGTTTTTCAAGCGACGGAAGCGTGGCAAACAACAGGCTCGTCCCGCCAATGATGCCCAACATATCAGCACTCACGCCCCGGCGCTTTTCTGTATATGGANNGATCTAATGAGGGATACAGGCTGAATGACCATCATAGCTCACGAAAAGGTTGTGCGCACCTCCACTAATAGCTACCTCACATGAAACAAAGATTCGGTAACCGTAAAAATACCGGGCGCACATATCATGCTATGGGCATTTTTGATACCGTCAGCGATACAACCATAAAAAATGGTGAATGCACGGACATCTATTTTGTCCGCACTGAAGAGATTCTCAGAGCTGAAAATATCAATCCACAGGTTTCCATGGAAGTGACTGCTACCGCGTTGCCGGATTCATGGGCTGTTTTCTGCGGTCTTGCGGATGTGCTTTCTCTTTTGAAAGGTTTGCCCGTGACGGTTGATGCAATGGCGGAAGGAACGATTTTTTACCCGAATGAACCGGTCCTCCGTATATCGGGGAAATACCGGGATTTCTGCCGGTACGAGACGGCAATTCTTGGGTTTCTCTGCCATGCATCCGGTATTGCATCTGCAACAGCGCATATCATGCAGGAATCCCACGGGCGACCGGTATACTCGTTTGGTTCCCGGCGTCAGCATCCGGCAATCGCAACGATGATTGAGCGCGCCGCGTGGATCGGCGGGGCAGATGGCGTTTCCAATACCTGTGCCCCCAAAGGTTTGCCATTAGTAGGGACAATGCCGCATGCAATGGTGATGTGTTTTGAAAAGCCCGAGGATGCGTGGCAATCCTTTGATCGTCGCACGCCAAAAGATGTGCCCCGCATCATGCTGTGCGACACCTATTGTGATGAAAAGGCAGAGTCCCTTCGTGCTGCGGCATGCGGAGCGACTGCTGTCCGGCTTGATACGCCACGTTCGCGGCGCGGGAATATGCAGGCAATTATTGATGAAGTGCGCTGGGAACTGGATGCACACGGGTTTTCAAAGGTAAAGATCTTCTTGTCCGGCGGTGTGACCAAAGAAGATGTTATCGCGTACCGGACATCTGTGGATGCATTTGGTGTCGGCGGTGCCATCGCGAATGCTCCGGTGATAGATTTTGCCATGGACATTGTGGAGATCGAGGGGCAGCCCAAGGCAAAACGAGGCAAGCGAAGCGGTATCAAGCAGGTGTACCGGCTCATTTGCGATGATCACCGGACGCTGCCAGTCAAATCCGTTCCTCCGGCAGGAGCTGTGCCTCTCCTTGTGCGGTTTATTGATAATGGGAGAATTGTTATGCCGTCTGAAATGCAGGACGCCCGTGAGCGGGTGCACGTATGGCTGAAACATACAGCACAAGAGAAAAAGACAAAGTAATCTTTTTAGCCCTTTCTTAAAAAAATAAGCCAATTATAAACAATTCAGATCTTTTTAAATCTCTCCTGAAATTTTGAAATACCACCCTTACTTGCAGTTCGATCTGAAAATGCAACAATTTTCAAAGAATTCCCAAAAGTCCTTCATTCGAATGCGCTTATCGGGAAATTAACTAAATAAAACAGAATTTTTTTGCATTTAAAAAAAAATCAATGATTTCCTCCTGAACAGAAAATAATATGATAAACGTCACCGACGTAAAATGAATGAAAGTTATCTGATTTCCAAGTTCCCATATTCAATGCTCTGGTAAGGCAGAAATAGTGCGTTAAGTAAGATCGTATAAATACACATATATTATATAGAGGATTTAATTCTGTTAGAGAGAAATGGTGATGAATACCGATCCATCAGACATAGAAGAAGACATTGGTGGTCCAGAACATACCATCGATATCTATGTACTATGTGGGAACTCCCAGGACGCCGAAGCACTGGGTGAGCAGCTTGCACCACAGGGATACCGGGTAACACTTTTCACCGAAAGTACACACCTTTTACAAAGCCTGCGCGATGGCAAATCCAATCTCCTCATCTGTGATACCACCAGCCCGGAATTAAATGGCTATGAATTCTGCAGGGAAGTAAAAAATGACTGGGATCTCTGGATGGTCCCGGTTCTTCTCATTACCGGTATTTCCGGACTGGGAGACCTCCTGAAAGTTCTCGACTGCAACGCAGACAATTTTATAATACGCCCCTATAACATCCCCTATCTCCTGTCGGTTGTCGATAGTACAATTTCAACCCCTCCTGAAAAACCCGATCCGGATAAAATTAAAACGCAGTTCAAAATCCGGTATGATGAAAACGAATACATCATCTCTGCAGATCGCCGTAAACNNCTTGAATTGCTCCTCTCCGCGTTTGAGATTGCGGTCCAGCAGGCAGCGGACAGTGCGCGGATAACTGCCAATCTGACGGATCTCGCATCAACTCTTGAACAGCGCGTAACAAAGCGGACACAGGATCTTTCAGGTGAGATTGAGCGTCTCAATGTCGCGATAAAAGAGAGGGCGCAGGTACTAAATGAGCGGGAATCTGTTATCAGGAAAAAAGAAGACGTGGAAACCACTCTCCGTATGCAGATTCAGGAGCAGGAGACAATCATCTCCGAAAAAATTGCCGAACTGCTTCGCGTTTCCGGAGAACTTGAGCAAAAATCAAACCTCCTGTCAAATGCCGAAGAAACGATCCAGTCAGTCACTGCCGATAAAAACCAGATCGAACGGGAACTGAACGAAAAGATTCAGGCACTTGCCCAGGAACGGGACACGTTTGCCGGCGAACATGCTGCGACAAAGGATACACTGTCGGATGAATCAGAGCGACGGAAATCACTGGAGTCAGATATTGGTGTGCTCACTCTGGACAAGGCACAGATGGAAAAAATTATTCGTGATTATTCCATTGACATAGAAAATCTGAAACTCGCTCTTGAAACAGTTAAAACTGAGTCGCAGGATGCCGAAGAGAAAGCGCAGGCAACCATCTTGGAGAAAACCCGGTTTGAAGCCGACTTGCAACAGAGACTCGAAGCGGCTGAGACACGATCTAAACAGCAGGCAACCGAGCAGGAGCAGCTGAATGCGGACCTGAGTGCAGAAAAAGAACGGCGAACTGCATCGGAACAATGGATCGAGACACTTCTGCAGGAAAAAATGCAGCGGGAAGCAACCCTGGGTGCTGAAAAATCAAGTCTTGTCGAGCAGCGTAATACCCTGCAGGAGAAATTCGATGCGACAACCGCCTCGCTTGGTGCAGAACGACAAAAAAATGAATCCCTGGCAGAAGAGATAAAAAAAGCAAAAGAAGCAAAAGAACTGCTCGAATCAAACATGCGCACGTTACTCCGGCGACTCGATATTGCCGGCACTGCCCTGGAAGAAGAGAAGCAGTTGCGCCTGATTGCAGAAAAGAGCCACAAGGAATCTGGTACCGCACAGAGTGCCTCGGTGCAGGCAATGGAAAAAGAATGTTCGGATCTCCAGGAAAAACTGCAGGCCCTGCAATCAGAACTTGCAGTCGTTAGTAATGAGCGTGCCACGCTCAAAAATGCCCGAAAAGCCCTGGAAGATGAACTCGCTGCAGCGGTTGGTGGAAGAGCACAATCCGAGAAACTGGCACGGTCAATATCCTACGAAATGGAACAGGTCAGGGCTGACCTTGAAAATGAGCGGAGACAGCAAAGAGTCCTTGAGGAAAATCTCAAAGAGATCGCTCTTGAGAAGAACCGCGTCGAAGAGAATATGCAGGCAGTTGCCGCAGAAAATACCCGGCAGATTACGAGCGGTATTACCAGCATCCAGAAACTTAAAACTGAGATGGAAACGATACTTGTCCGCCAGCGATCACTCGAGGAGCAATTGAAGGAGGCCATCTCTGGACGTGAAGAAAAAGAACAGGCACTCAATAATCTTTCTGATACGTGCGAGTCAATGCAGGCAACGTTAAAGGAAGAGAAAGAGAAGCGGTATGCCGTATTGGAAGATTTGGCCGCTGCCCGGCAGGCACTTGAAAATTACCGCCATGCGCACGATATCATCATACTTCCCTCTGCCACTCCTGATGAAAGTCAGGCCATTTCACTAAAAGAACCGGCACTCCCCCAGGTCATTAAAACCGTTTCGCAGTCGCTCACCACACCACAAACCACGAGCGCACACCCGGAACCTGTATCCTCAGAACGGGTTAATTCTCCGGTTCCCGATCAGGAACCTATGCCACTTTCACAGGATGTTGACGATCTCTTTGAAACACATGATGAAATGGATGTCGGGGATCTCCCTGATGCAACACCGGAATCCCGTGTTGAGGACTCTGTTGGAGTTGACATCCCACCTGCTGATCCGGCGGTATTTTCAGAAGATGACAAGGTAGTACACAACCCGGACGGTCCGGCAGCAATTGAGATTCCCCCAAAAGAACCTGATGATGACCATGATTTCCCTGCACCGGAAATGGCAGAAAGCCCGGCTGAAGAACCGGAAATTACTGAACACGGGGACGTTCCTGATCAGGTTCCGGACGATGAAAATACCGGAGACGCGACAAGTGCAGATATCGGGACTCCCGGAGAATATAATGTCGGGATACCGCAGGGAAGATTACAGTTCAACCGCGGACACTGGTTTGAACTGGTAAAATGGGCACATGCAACCCCGGAACTCTCCCATGAGGAAAAACTTCGTATCGTCAGGATTGGCAGGCTTATCCAGCGAGGCGGGCAGTTGACACCACGACAGGAAGAGCAGATAAGTGATGTTATTGCTCTCGCCTGTTCCCGGGGTTACGTAGCCCGGTGATTCTTTTTAAGGGTATAATACCATTTCAACCACCAACTTTTTTTTAAAGATACGACGGGAAAAAATGA
>PNBP01000185.1 GCA_003136075.1 Methanoregula sp.
CCGATCGTTGCAAGCGCTCACGAAATGATGAGAGTGGCAGCAGTGCTCTGTGACGAGGCCCGCGAGCTCGAGAAAGCAGGAGACAGCATCAAGCGCCAGCCCCACAAGAAAGACGGCACGCTTGTCTGCAAGAACAAACTCGTTGCAAAATTCGAGTAAAAATTTTTAATTTTTATTTTTAATGAACGTTTCCAGAATTATGCATATTCATTCCGGTAGTAACGCCCGAGTTCTTCCGGTAGAGTCAGGATGACCGGTTCGAGATGCAACCGTTCCATGAATGCAGAGTCACTGGTCGATAATGGATTCGGATTGATCCGTGAAATAATGGAACAGAATGCAACAAAACCATGATCTTCATTTTTCTTATCAAAAACGATTGCCATATTGAATGCATGCGTACCGAGTTTTTTATAGAGCGTAAGGATTTTGAGTATACCTTCTGCAAGGAGATTGCAGTACGGTTCCAGATCATTAAGTGAAGAAATGGGCAATATGCCTCGCACCTCCCGTTCACCGACGGGAACTGCATGCGCAGACCACATAATTTCGTCGCCAAAGAGGTACCGGTCGGACGACCGCTCCTGTACTTTTACGGCATCCCAGTATCCTCTGCCTTCTTTTTTCCTGTACTGTTGCGATGCTTCAAGGTACCGCTCTACCATCCACGAAGGGCGCGAATCTGAAATTGCTTGCATGTGGGGATGGACAAGGCTTGCTCCAGCCGATGGCAGGAAATTCCAGTTGATGCTTGGATATCCATCGAATCTTTTCAGGGATTCTGTCTGTGCAGCAAGGGCATCAGCAATCTGTGTTTGGGTAAATGCGTCAACAATGTGATCGCTGGTGATGACAGTTACGGTATGCCATTGTGCAAAGGGAAAGAGATTAGGAAATGTTACACTCTCTCCACAAAGGATCCGGTTTCCGTCGGCAAATATAGGAGTAACTGAAAAAATACGCTCACGGCAAAAAGGACAAACGTCGGAATTGGAAGATACTGTTGACATCTGGTCGATGTGCCGGTTGAGTCGCTCCGGGCTGATCCTGCACCGGAGACCGGTGACACGTTCTTCACGGTATTGCAATATTCCATTCGGCGTGGCAACTTCAGATGCGGTAAACATTCACTATCAGGATATATTATCGGGCACGAATTCATAGTCGTTTGCACATGCGATTTAAAAAAAGCCCAATTGCCATGGTCATACCCCCATTACTGTTGCAGCAGCGGGTAGACCCTCAATCAGTGGGGGTGGTAGCCCCCCACTGTTGCCACACGGAATGCGCGTGAGAGCAATCGATCATTCCTGTGCACCTTGGGAAGATAAAAAATCGCTCCGTCAATTCCCATATTATATCCGACGCAAACCCGTCCCGCACCCAATGTGAATTCCCTCATCCTCAAGAAAATTTAAAGCCGGTACTCAGTGAAAGATCGGGAATAATTCAAAACCTGATTAAAAATANNCAATAAAAAAGAATTTTTGTTTTTCTGCCAAAGGCACGAGTGCCTTGTCCGGCTTGTATCGTATCAGTTATCCTGGCAATGCAGGCTTATACAATATACTTGCCGAGCAGGCGGATTGACGTGGTCATGTCGGGACCGAGTGGTGAACCGAAGATGATCTGTGTGACACCGGCCTTTGTCAGGTCTTCACACTTCTGCTTGACCATTTCCGGGGTGCCGGCAATGGTGAATGCATCAATCTCTTTGTCCCCAACAAGCTCTCCAACAGTCTTGAAGTCGAACTTGCCGAGTGCTGCCTTAATCTTGGCGACATTGCCGAGGTCAAGTCCATGACGGGTAAGCAGTGCCTCCGGGGAGCCGGCTGCAATGAATGCTGCAACGATCTTTGCTGCATTGCGGGCCTTCTTCTCACTCCGGTCAATCGACATGGCAGTGTATGCACCGACATCGAAGGTCTTCTTGCCTACTGCATCGGACGCCTTCTTGATGATCGGGATAGCAATCTGGAAGTCTTTGGGGTTGGATGCGTTGATCAATGCACCGTCACCGATCTTTCCGGCAAGCTCAAGAACCTTGGGGCCCTGTGCACCGATGTAAACCGGGATACTCTTCTTTCCGGGGAGGGTGACACCAGTCAGCTTTGCTCCGTCATAGTCGAAGAATTGCATGCCGGATTTCTTAATTTCCTCACCGGCACAGAGCTTGCGGATCTGAACAACGGCCTCTTCAAGACGGGCAACCGGCTTTTCAGGGTTGATTGCCAGTTTCGGGAGCGTTGACAGGTCACCGGGTCCAATACCGAGAACTGCACGGCCGTCGGAAATTTCGTTAAGCGTACAGATGAAGGACGCCATCGCGGCTGGTGTGTCGGTAAAAGCGTTCATGATACCCGGTCCCATCTTCAGGGTTGTTGTTGCCTGAGCAATGGCGGCGAGTGTCGGGTAGCAGTGGCGGTTGTTATAGTGGTTCGTGATCCACGCGAAGTCAATATCTTTTGACTCAGCAAGTTTACAGAAGTTGACAACTTGCTTTACATTGACATTTCCTGGTACAAATTCAATTCCATATGTCAAGGTTTGTTCACCTCAATTGAGTATTCCGTCCACGCGTTTAAATAAATTATGATTTAACGTTGGGCTCGGCGGGCATCCTAAAGGAATTGAAGCCCGTAAATCGATTATTTGGTTTTTGGTACCGATCCCGGCCCACGATTCTGGGATGAACGCAGTTAGATCTCCGCCATCTCACCCAAGTTGGGGCAGTTTTTATTTTTTGTCGTGCTACAAAATTCTAGTATGAGCGTGAAAATTCACCATACCGGTTCTTTCCTGGAAGCACTACAAGAAAAAAAGCTGGGATTCGACAGGCAGGATGTGCTTGGCGTATTTTTTTGGCACGCAAAATCTTTGTAATGCACTTTTTTTACTACTTCATCCCTGCCCGTAACGAGCATGCGGGGATTTGTATTTTTTTCTCACAACGCCGAACCAAATCGTTAAAGAAAAGCATTTCAGGATGGAGGCATGATCGTATGGGGAGCATAGTGCATGACAGCAATCATCAATATGGGGGGTTTATACCAAAATTATCCACTCAATAAAACAGGGAGTATTTTTTTTCTTGTGTAATATTATCCTATAACATAATGTGCTTCCACAAGCAATAGTATATATAAAGGATATATGGACTCCCATCGTATTTTACTAGTAAAGGACAGGATATGAGGATTCTGGCAATAGGACTGGGCGGAGCAGGCTGTCGTATCGTCAGCCATCTTTATTCCACCGATCGGCGCAGCAGCAAGGTGGCCTGTGTTAAAGCGCTCGCTGTGGATGTTGATAGTGACACTCTGGCCCATCTTGTGGATCTTCCGGAAAACGCGAAGATCTTTTTTCCCGCTCTTGAACCAGAAGTATCAGGTGTTCCCTCCACCCGTGCCCAGACAGCGACCATCGATATAAACGAAATAATTGCACGGATCCAGAATATCGAAAGCGGGGAAACCGACGCGATCTTCATCTGCTGTGGGCTTGGCGGTAGCATGGTGGATGTGGCGCCACAGATGATCACCGCACTCAGGGCGTCGGTTGTCGAACCAATATTCGGATTAATCACCCTGCCATGCCTTTCTGAAGGGGAGAAACGTTCTGCCAAGGCTGCTGATGATATCGACATGCTCTCACCGCTCCTTGACGGTATGATCCTTTTTGATAACGAGACCTGGTCTAAAAAAATGAAAGGTGTGGCGATTCCCCTGATAAAAAAGGACACAGGGTTTGCCGGATTGTTTGGGGCAAAAAAGTCCCGGAAGACAGTATCACCCATTCATCCCACGTTTGCCGCGTTGAATCTGGGAATCGTCAAAAGAATTAGTCTCATCCTTCGGGCGGGAGAGTTCAAAGCCGACGGGGGAATTGAACTTGCGGAAGTTGTGATGGATTCCGGGGAAGTACTCAATACGATGCAGGGTATGGGATTTATCACCATCGGGTATGCAGTCGAGCACCTGCCACACCATCCGCTGGGTTTTCTCTCGCACCTGAGTCCGATCGGCTTTTTTGCTGATGAACATAAAAAGAGGGATTCGCGTATCGTTGAGCTTGCCAAACAGGCAATATATAACGAAGTTTCAACACCCTGCGATATGACGAGTGCGGCAAAGGCACTTATCCTGATTGCCGGGCCATCGCATGAACTCTCCATGAAAGGGTTTATGACCGTCCGCAAATGGATTGATCGCAGCATCGCAGGACTGGAAACACGATCCGGGGATTATCCGGTCACAAATACGAAGTATGTGGCGATCATTATCATGCTTACCGGTCTTGAAAATATCCCCCGCATTACAGAACTACAAGAAATCCGGGAGCAGTATATCTCCGGCCGAAAGCGGCAGGCACTGAGGAACGCGGGAATCGATCCCGATGCCGGTCGGCACATCGATGGAAGGGATCGTGTGCCAGCAGATATGCCGGCTTCAGGATCCGGTTATTCCGGTAAACGGGATGAGATGATCGTCATCCCCGGCAAAAGACGTGCAGATGAACGGCGTGTTCCCACCCTGTCACCGGAAGCATCTTCACGATCCAATCAGACGACCGCGAGGCACGTTCAATCGGTGCCCGATGGGCAGAGTATACTCCCGGGTGGTCAGTCTCCACTCGCAACATCATCAAAATATGATCCTGACGGGGATAGGAGATCTTCTCAAAAAACGACATTGTCACCACCGGAAGTTCGGGGCATTACACCCGCTGGACAGGAGTCTCACACCATCCAGCAACCTTTTGAGCAGACCAGAATACCCTCCCGTCATACCATTATCAGAAGGGACTATGATCTGGCTGATAGGGCACCGGATTCCCTCCAGGGGAGTATAAATAATGCTCCGGTAGTAACAGAGCAGAGTAAAGATACCCCCCTAGTGGCATCGAAAAAGAAACCCGAACCGACACGTGTGCAGTCACCGCAGGGAAAAGAAGAACTCCTCAAGACAAAAGATCTCAACCGGCAGCGGATAGAGAACGAACTACAGAGACAGCGGATGATGGCAATTCTGGGAAAATCGCACAAGATGCAGACCGTTCCTCCAGCCCACCATCCACAGAATCCGGTACCCGTTCAGACAAAAACAATTATTCACCATGCTTCCCGCCAAGAAGGAAACCAGGTGCCCGCTGAACAAAAAGAGATTGATCAGCCAACTGAACGAGAAACAAGAGTGGTGATCACCAAAAAGAAGCGCATTGCTGTGCCTGAAGAGATATCTGATATTATACAGGAGCCTGAGCCCATTCCTGCACGGGAGATCCCTCATGATAGAGATATCCCACAATCAGAAGCCGATGATGCCATTCAAAAAGAGCCCCGCGTCGAAATGAAACGGATGGTTCAGCGTTCAAACGATGATATTTTCAAGGGAAAAGGGATCTCATCAAAAACATCTTTACGGGTGAATGACGAGGCACTCCTCCAAACCCGGTTAAAATCCAAAAAACTGCAGATTGATTATGAAGAATCTCCTGACAAAAATGACCCCCTGACCTAAAAAAATGGACACGGATCGATGCGTGGGGTTAAAAAAAGGGAAAGTCCAGCCGTGGATGATGAAGAGTTCAGGATCTGATTTTTAGTTAATCTCCATCACTTTTGAAAAGGAGATATTTCCAGCCCCGATTTCTGTTTGGATCTTGATGCCCTGCTCCACGCAGTTGCCGATATAATTCATACCGCTGAACGCGACAATGGAGATACGGTAGGGATTTTCCGGCAGGTTAAAAATTGCATTCCCCATCGCAACCGGGAAGATGAATCCACAGTCATTCATATGGTGGATCGTTTCTTCCACCGCTTCTTTTGCTGAACCGGGTACTTCACGAACATTTGCAAGTGCGATCCCGGTTTTTGTTTTTGTAAATGCATGAATGGATGTCAAACCGGAAGAGATGAAAAGTTCAAGAGGATCTATTGTCGTACCCCGGTACCCGATTAAGTCCCTGAACCCTAAGGGAGCGTTCTCCTCCATTTCAAGCCGTCCGCCATATGCCATTTTTACCGGGATCCCATTGCGCTGGAACACGCCATCCATCGATATACTGCACAGAGTGATAACTCCTATCGCATCGGGAGGAATACGGGGATCGCGATCGATAATCCGGTATGAGTTGAAAAATCCACAGCCCGAATGTGCTACTGCATCAAATGCCGCAATTGCCTTTTCAAACGAGACTTTGGGGATGATGGACAAGTTATATGCGACATCACCGGTTCCGGTTTCAGGATTGAAGGTACTTCGATAGGCAAGTCGCTCCAGTTTGGAGATGATAAAACCGATCCGGTCATCGACAAGCGCGTTATCCGTCTCTTCCAGTCCAAGAGGCGTCAGCATCCGTCCCTGGTTGCCGATCTTTTCCGTAAACCCCGTGGTGTCAAGATAACTGAGGTAATACTGGACTGCCCGATCACTGAGCACAAAGCCCCGTTCCGCCATAAGTTCCGAGAGTCGTTTTGCTCCTACCGGTTCACGGTGTTCTTTTAGTATCCGCAGGATTTCGATGTATTTTCTCTCGGTTCGTATCATCCTTTTTTCGCCTCCACCACTCCTCTGCTATCCTGGTAGCTCCCGTTATATCGCTGGTTCCCGTTCCTGACCTCGTGCAGGATCATCTGCGCAATACGGTCGTTTTTCTGAAGGAGGATTTCATCATGCCCCAAATTTGTCATGCAAAGGGTCAGCTGCCCGCGAAATCCCGGATCGATAAATCCTGCACCCATAACAACCCCCCGCCGGCCATATGATGACCGGCAGCGGATGGTTCCGGCAACATCAGGAGGGAGTTCAACCCATTCAAGACTGGGAACAAGTGTACAGGTTACCCGCGGGAGGAGAAGCGCATCGGCAGCGCGGAGATCATAGGATGCAGGCTGCTGGCACTCAGTTCCGTAGGGGGTAATAACCAGTTTTTCCTGCGGATTTTCAGTAGTGAGGCGCCGGATGATCACTTCTGCTGACAGAATCATTCATTAGTTTATCGGTAGAGAATACTTAATATCTTTTGATAAAAAAGATGGAAAGGATCCATGGGGTAGAGGACATCCTCTTGGGCTTCGAACCCAAGGACGCGGGTTCGATTCCCGCTGGGTCCGTTTTTAGCGTTCTTAAAAAAAGGTTAATCCAGTTTGATGTACGCTCGTCCTGCCGTACCAACCTGTATTGGAGCACTCGTAATCTTTTCATCACCAACCGCATCCGTTGACTGGGCAAGTACACGGATATAATATTCGCCCGGGGGCAAATTCCGGACATCTAAATTTGCAGAATTGGTCCATTCTCCCGGGAGAATGGATATTGTGTTAAACTGTACCCATGACTGCTGATTATCGTTGGAGTAATAGATACGCTCGGTGGCCGTCTGGGTACCAGGGTATGTCGTATTCCACTGGATTGGCATGAAATCCTTGATTACTCCTGTCTGCGTAACCTGAAGATTTGAAATCTGAATAGCCTGCATTGTCATGCCGGTATTCGTAAGATTCGCTATAACAGTTTCGAAGGTCTTAGGGAGTCCAAGGAAAGATTGGCCATTATTAAAGGTGATTATTGAGCTGTTGCCGAATACATCGATATTACCGGCTTGCTTTGCTTTGAGCCTGAAGGTTGCCGTCCAGGTTTGACCAAGTTTAATCGTGCCAATGGTGAAATGCAACGTTTGATCGGTATTCCATTGGCTGGTTTGATCGGTTACATTCGTATTCCCATCCTGCCATGTGATCTTGGTGGAGGCGGCAGGGTCGTAAACGTAATTAAACAACTGTGCTCCGGGAACAGTGACCCCGGTAAGATTGACATTTTTAAATGACACAGCCATCGACGTATTTACACCCGCATCATTCTGGATCAACCCCTGGATTTGCACGAACTTTGTTGTTAAGCCGTTTACATCCGTTTTGAAGTAGTAGTTTGGCGATCCCGGCTGTCCGGGTGGGCCTGCCATCGCTTTGAGTGTGTTCTCGTCAATCTGGCCATTGAGGGGTAAACCAACTGCATATACGGTAATTCCCTGAGCTCGTGCCTGGTTTGCCGCATCAATTGCCGCATTTATTGCTGTATCACTCTCATCTTCCCAGGCAAGATTTGACCGGGGATACCAGTCCGAAGGCCAGTAGGATTTCAGGGATCCCGGAGAGATCGGGGCTACCATGGGGATGCCATCGCCCATTATGATGATCGACTGGCTATGACTTGGATTTTGATCTGCACTGAATACCTGAAGAGCCGCGTTGACACCCGATGCATAATTCGTTCCTCCAACCCCATTATATTGTGAAATTGCTGTCTGGAGGGGGTGCGCGACCGTGTTTGGGGGGACAATGGTATTACTCATTTCCACCTGGTGAGAGGTAATATTACAATCGATGGTTGCATCGGAGTATGAATTGAAATAATTATATCCGGTGTTTGCCGTAAACTTATAGGCAGCAGATCCATTAATGATAATATCACTTGGTGATCGTCCTGTGTTCCACAATACAGGGTCTTCCAGGCACCAGTCCCAGAAGTTACCATAGGGATTAAACAATTTCAATGACGGAGGAGCGCCTCCCCCTTGGGCGGTATAAAGAGATTTTGCATCATTATTGTAGGGCACGGGACTGTTCCCGAAAGATACCAGGCCAATATAGGTAATATTGTTCGCGTTTTGAATAAATGTCGTATCTGCACTTTTTGTAGCGGTCAATAATGCTCCACCACCAACACCACCGGCAAGGTCAGTCACTATCACTACATCAGCAGGCTGCCCCTGTAACGCCCATCCGTCACCTTTCATGGAGATTGTAACATCAAACGTATCATTTACATTTATAGACGAGCTGCTCACACTCGTCCCAACTTTAAGATACGGATAGTTTTTCCAGGTCACCACGGCAGATTCTGGAACGCCATTCCATACTGCAGTAACATACACCTTTCCGGTTGCTGTCGGATTGTAGTGTACATTTGATTGATCTGTAGAAAAACCACCGGGGATAAAATTGACCTCGGCAAATCCATTCGCATCTGTGATGGCTGAGGTATTACTAAGTGCGGGCTCCGATGTTCGTATTACATAGGGATCATCATAAATCGCAGTACCTAAACTAAATGAAACAGTCTGTCCGCTGACAGGGTTGCCCTTGATGTCCATTACTTTTGCCTGTAATACCGCCCTGCTGGTGCCGTTTACATCAAGGCTCGGTATTGTATCAGGGTTTGCCGAGAACACTGCACTTACCGGCGCGGTGCTGTAAAATTCGACATTTTTTGTGCAGGAGACAGAAGTATTTGTGACCGAAGTAGCGGTAATTGTAATAATCCCGGCAGTTCCCCGCGGACCATAATTCATCCATACCTGACCAAAAACGTTGGAGGTTAAATTCTGATCTTCTCCTCCAACACTGGTATGAACCCATATGGTCTGGTTGGATGCAACATTGCCGTACTTATCATGCAGAGTGTAGATAAACGTGAATTTGTGATTGCCTGCCATATCTGCAGGTTCAGACGCAGGATTATCAGGCTGGATTGCCTGAGTGATGGAAAAGGGGATTGCATCGGTCACACCGACAATTGATTTATACTGGTCTTTTATCGCACCAAGTGCTTTCATCCAGATAATATTTTCTCCTGCCACGGTATCGGTTTTCACAAGAACCGATACATTTCCCTGGAGATCCGGTGTCAGGGTGACGTCAGTAACACCTCCCGTGAATGCCGCATTTCCAGCAACCGAACCGATATGGAGTGCAATTACCTGAATGTTATTTGGATTTCTGTTGTCAATGGGATTGCCCCATGCATCACTTAAAGAGATGGCAAACGGCGTCCAGGTATCTACAGTCACTTCATTTTTATAGGTAAAAATGACAGTATAGGGAGTATCGTGATCGATATTCTGGGCATATGTTTTTTGAGTTGAATTTACGGATGCTCCATCATGATAGGTGAATGTTGCAGTGATGTTTGCCATGCCGCTTTTTTTCTTCGCGGTAAACGTCGTTGTTGCAAGGCCGGATCCATCGGTGACGGCACTTACCGGGCTTATCGTCCCAAAGGTACTATTATCTAGAGAAAAACTGACCGTAACCCCGGACATCGTAGCTGAAGCGTTCTGGACAATGGCAGCAATAGTTGAATGATCAACTCCATTTGCAACAATCCAGTTTGAACTGCTGCTGATAGTTGAGTTGTCTGCTGCTGCCACCACCCCGGCCAGAAGCAACAAACCGATACTTATGATAATCCATCGATGAATATGCATACCCTAACTCCATTATGATTGATTGCACAAACCAATATATATTATTTTGTATTTTGAAAAAACAAAGGAATGTTGTTATTTTTAAAAAATATAGAATTTTAAAAGGTGAAAGGGAAAGATTGTTCTAAATTTCATTCCGTTTCATGACATGCCTTCGCCGATTTTGGTGACCAATGATTCTGATGATGACAAACAGGAGGAGAATCCCTACAGCGCCAAGTGCAATCAGCAAGATAAGTCCCCAGTCAATATTCTTCTCAAGGGTTATGGTAACGAGAGGCGTTGTATTTCCAAGGGATACCTGTTTCGCAACCGATGCCGGCTGGTAGCCGTCTTTGGATGCGGAAATGTTATAGGAGGTTGCATATTTTACCGGGGTAATAAACTGCCCCTGTGCATCGGTAACCCCAAGAGTCGCACCATCCAGCAGGATGGTTGCATTCGAAAGATTCTTTTGATCTTTGTCCTGCACAACGATCGTCAGATTTACCTTGTCATACGGCAGAACTACGGAAAAATCGCTGGTGTCTTTTGATACCACAATCTGCCGGGTTGTCGTTGTGTATCCGGCTTTACTCACCGCGATCTGGTAACTGCCAGCAACAAGGCTCTGCAGGGTGGCACGCCCAAACTGATTGGTAGTCGCAACAACGGTGCCATTTATGGATACCCCGGCATTGCCTATCGGGGCATTATTTTCATCTGATACAAAGACGAATGCTCCAACCGGTACTCTTGTCAGCGAAAGGGTATCCAATGCGGCAGTATCGCTGATCGTTTTTGATTCAGAAATGGTCTGGTACCCGTCCTTTTGAATTTCAATAGTAACCAGTTTCCCACGGGTTACTGGGACGATCAGTATGCCGCGTGAATCAGTTTTTCCAACGGGAACTGAATCGATACTCACCTGGGCATCAACCACGGGCGATTGTGTATCTTTATCTTTTACAATAAAAGAATACCGGTTACCGGACAGCAACCAGAATTGCACATTCTGGTCATCAAACTTAACATCCACCGTTCCACTGCGGGGTTGGTAGTTGGGTGCGGAGATAGCATAGGAATAGAGTGTAGACGAAATTACGCCAAATGTTGCAGCACCGTAGGCATCACTCTGTTTTGTCTGGGTGGTATTGTCAGCAGTTAAGTCGATTGTTGCCCCGGTTACCGGCTGGAGCGTGTCTGAATCATAGAGATTGACATTCAGGACCAGGGATCTTCTGGTCAGATTCACCAAGAGGGAGGTTGCATTTCTATTTACCGTCTGTGCCCAGTCATCATAACCATCCATCGTGATCCGCAGGTTGAGATCATAAAGCCCGGAATGGATAATCGCGAATTGCCCGTCGGAAGTTGTCCTGCCAAGGTTCGATCCGTCAAGGAATACCGTGGCATGAGAAACTGAGGTATTGTCGAGATTGTCTACCACCGTTATCTGCAGCATCGTCGCCTGTACTGCGCTGCAGAGCAGGGCAATGCAGAGCAGAGCAAATAGGAAACGAATATAACGTTTATACATACTCAATTATCCCGTCCTGTTCGTATTTTAGCCCATCGGTTCAAATCCCGTTGATTGAGGGGACACGGCCAAGCAGCATTCCTTCAACAACGACAGGCATGAGACGCCGGCCTTCTTCAATTGCTTTCTGGAGCCGCCAGCTTCGTTCTGCATATACGGTAAAGAGGGGTTCTCCTGCACGGATGAGTTTTCCTTTCTTGGCATGAAGAAGAATGCCGGCGCCACGGTCATGGGGGGCACCAGCCAGCCGGGCAAGCGTGATGAGGGAAGTGTTATTCATCTCAATAACATAGCCGGACACCGGCGCGTTGACCACAAATTCATGGTCACCCGGATGGATATCATCGGATTTGACATTCGGGTCTCCGCCTTGTATAGCAATGATCTCCCTGAATTTTTCGAGGGCTTTTCCTTTTGTAAGAATCTCCTGGGCCAGTTGGGCGCCGGTATCCCGTGCGGCTTTCCCGGACATCTCCAGGGCAATACCGGCAAGCGAGATACTTTTCTGGATAAATGAGTTTGGTTCGGGAGAGCCCTCAAGCACACGGAGGGCTTCCTGCACTTCCAGGTTTGGTCCGATGCTATGCCCCACGGGTATATCGCCATAGGTAAGTGCACATTCGACTTTGATGTTGAGCCGGTCGCCCAGTTCAATAAACTCCCGTGCTAACTTCCGCCCATCCTGCATCGACGGAACTTTTGTGTGCAGGCCGACGGGGATATCGATCACGACAAGATTTGCACCGACAGCATATTTTTTTGCCATGACACTGGCAAGCATCTGGCCGCGGGCGTCGATCTTGAAGGGGTATTCCTGAATAATAATCCGGTCATCTGCCGGGGCAATGTTTGTCGCACCGCCCCAGACAATCACACCGCCGATTTTTTCGGTCATCTGCTGGACTTCGCCTGCAGAGAATTCAACCCCTGCAAGGACTTCCATCAGGTCTGCAGTTCCCCCGGCCCCGGTGATGGCACGCGAGCTGGTTTTGGGTATTTTTAATCCGCTCGCAGCGATGATAGGAACAACAAGGAGCGAGATTTTGTTGCCGGGAACGCCTCCGATGGAGTGTTTATCGACAATAGGGTGTGAGGCGAATTTGATCTGCTCGCCGGTTTCGACCATGGCGCGGGTGAGATGTTCAACCTCATCCATGTCGAGAGGGTTGATGTAGGAGGCGGTGATAAAGGCGGTGAGTTCGGCAGGAGATATATCGTCATTGACGACATCTTTGATGATGGTCAATGTCTCATCCTTGGATAGCCTGCCGCCATCCATCTTCTTTTTGATAAAATCCAGCGATGCCGGGCGCCCGGCTTCCCGTACTTCAATTCCGGCACCATCTGCAAGGTTCAGGCGCTCGTTTGTGATCCGATACAATCCAACGGTACCCTGCCCGGCAATGGTTGTCGTAGTGTCCACAAATGCAGTGACGGATACCCCGTTCTGCGGATTGATCACCTGCACACGGTCTCCATCCAGCACGCCAAGGATCCGGGCGTCAAGCCGGTTGAGTAACACACCCCGCTTTGCAATATCAAGAATTTTTGTGATAAGTTTCATTCATCCTGCCTCCTGTTTTAAAAAGATTCTGGTTACATCTACGTAGGATGCACCATCATAAAAACCGCACCCGTGTATGGCTATGAACAACGAAGTAATTCTTTTTGCGTGTGTGTTTGGTTGAGAGGGAAACGATTCTTCCGGGTCATATCTAAAACGGGGGAATGCCCACATCGTGAAGACTACTAAACGTATCAGTTCATGGATACCCCATCCGGCATGGACATGCCCGGGAATTTCACCGTAAAGAATGCATTTTCATCATGCCATTCCTGACAGGATTTTTCCAAGATTGGTTCGTCATTCCTGATCTCCATCCGGATTACATGAAGTCATTTGTGAACCTGTCGATCACGATCAAATGAATAAACCTGTTCTTCCGGGATACGAGAACGTTACAGGAGAGGGATACAATAAAAAAAGAGATTTTAGATTTTAGTTCAGTGCCTGCGCACAACAAGGAGTGCAACTGCACCGAGACCGATCAATGCAACAAGTGCACCAAAGCCCGGCTGTGTGGGGGTCTTGGTTGGGGTTGCAACGGTGGTCGGGGGAACGGTTGTCACTACTGCGGTCGGAGCTGCAGTGGTTACAACGACTGTCGGGACTGCGGTTGGGGCAGCGCCTTCAAGAACGTTGAACACTGCAGTACCGGTTGCGGACTGGAGAACTCCAGATGCCTGGACAATGTACTCGTCGGGTTTGAACGTGGATGCGTCAACATCGAACGAGATCTTGTTCAGACCGCCGGTGCCCTTGGTAACCTTGACGGTTCCAGTTGCGCCGCTGAACTCGCCGCTCTGGCTCTTGTCAGTCGGCTTGAATGATGATGAGTAGACCTGGCAGAGAACGTCGTCATCTACCGCGAGGTTGGTCGTTGACGTGATGGTGAACTTGTCACCAACGTGCCTGTCGCCAATCGGATTGATGGTGATGGTCGGGTTCTCGACGAGGAACTGGAGCTTGGTGTAGGTATCATCAACGTTCGGGCTGTTGATTCCCTGGACAAGTGCATCAGCCGCATCGGATCCCTGGAGGTTTCCAGCACCGAGGAGGTTGAAGAGCTTTTGACCTGTTAGTAGGGTAGTACCAGTCTGCATAGTAGCCTGCTTGTTGATGACATAGAGCACACCTGTGGTTGTGTCAGGAGTGTTGGATGCAGCTAATGTGTTAAGGTTGCTCGACGGATAGATGTCGAACTGGTTGTTCTGCATCGGGTGCTGGACAATAAGATAGGATTGTCCTTTGGGAATTTTTTCGAGGATTTGCGACGTGCTGGTAAACACATACGACTGGTTGGGACCTGTCGGGACGGCTGTGTTAAAGACATAGTTGTCACCGACGATCCACAGCTGGACAGCGCCGGGGTTTCCTTCCGCATATCCGGCAACCGTGAAAGGCTGTCCCTTTATGACGTCAGATGGCTTGATCTCCGCGGTTATGAAGGGTTTTTTGAAAATTACGCTCACGGATTTGGTATCGGTACGGGTTAACTGGCCTGCCGTTTTCGGCTGGCTCACCGCATAAATGACGTACGGCCCGGGATTAATCCCGAGATTGTACGAGTAAAAGGGGAATTCCCACGTTTTATCCGGTTGTGTCTGTACCTTGTCGAAGGAACCCGGATCTCCGCTGACTACGTTCCTGAGGGGCGCGGTGAGTTTCCCGCCATCCGGGGAGATGCCGGGCCCGGTGATGAAGAGATAGGTGAAATCCGAATCATAATTCGTACCCGTCAGAATTACTTCTTCCCCCAGGTAATAGGAATGATCTCCCTGCGCGGAAATGGTAACTCCCGTTTCCGCAGCTGCGGGAGACATCAACAATACCGCAGTTCCTGCCAGGATGAGCAGCAGGATCATGTTCCGGAACCTGAATGCGTTCCCGTTGGGTTGCTGTACCATATGTCAACATTAGCGTATTGACAATATAAAATTATCCTTATCCGGAACCTGGAACTAATAGCTGGAAGCTGATACGACATTTGATCCTGATTTTTTCTTCGAAAAACATGGGTATTCTCCAGGGCCGATAATTAGAAAATAAAAGGGATGGTATTGCCGGGCGGCGACGGAAAAATGGGTTAACTGATTGCCGTCCCCTGGATCACCGCCGATTCCTGCACATCATATTCCTTACCCTCTCCATTGATCCGGTACTTCCCGGTCGTCTTAACCCCATAGGAATTCCCGGTCGTAGAATAGGGAACGA
>PNBP01000031.1:0-5793 GCA_003136075.1 Methanoregula sp.
CGCAACTGCCGCCGGTTTCAGGGGGTTCTGCTGCCCCGGCAACTCCAGTTTGCCGTCATAGCACCGTGAGTCCATTGCGATGATCAAATCTTCAGCTTCCTTCCATCCCCGGATAAAGAGCATAGCACCAAGCATCGCCATCGAATTCAATGATCGTTTGAACGAGGTATATCCCTGGCGGATGGTCTGTGCGTTGTGGATTGCGATGGCCTGCGCGATAAAGACGAAGATAAAATGGTAGATCAGCATGGAAAGATCGANNGAAGAGCCCGCACATCCCGCCGAACGTCCGGACAAGTACGAGGGATGCGAGGTTCGCAGAGCTTGTCGTGATGGTCAGCGGGACGTTCGCGACCGTAAACGTAAGAATAGTATCTCCACTCCCGCTTAAAAACAGGATAACGATCACGGAGAAGAATGCAAATAATAAGGGAATATGAAGGAGTTCCACATAAACCTGTACCGGTATTTTTGCAAATATAAGGGTAATTGCAGAAAGAGTAATGAGGATAAACAGCGGAGCCAGCGGGGCCGGGGAGGCAACACAGATGAATATGGCTCCCATTCCCAGGACGAGTTTGAGATAGCAGTTTACGTCCCGTAAGGCATTTGTCTGGGCATAGTAATCCAGGTTCTCTTCCATAAACGTCATAAAGAATACCTGTCCCCGGACGTCTCAAACGTCGGAAAATTAAAAAGATGGGTTACGGAGATTTTGAGCATTCCCGTTTGCCCCGGTAATACCCGAAGAAGTAGCCGATCACAAACGCCCCAAGGCCGGCCTGGATAGCGAAGAGCAGTGACTCGACTTCAGTGCTCGGCGGAGTCCAGATAGGCTGTATCCACGGGGTATATCCCGTAGCTTCAATCGCAGCGCTTCCCAAATCATCCGATCCCTGCCAGGTTTCCTGGCCCGGTTTGGCTGTTGCCTGGATATGGGCATTCTGGACAAGAAATACCGCCGCGAAGATCACGACCACGACTGCAAAGATGATCTCAAGCCGGTACTTCATGAGAATTCCGGCGTTCACGCGAAACCCTCCATGATCTTTGTGACCTGCTCCGGTGTAAGCACTTTGAGTTTGACGAGAATATCGGACCTGCTCTGGATGATGTACTTGAATACCAGCGCGATAAGAACGCCTTCAAGGATAGCCAAGGGCACCTGCGTAATGGCATAGATCGCAAAGAATGACTCAAAGGAAAATATGAATCCCCCTTGCAAAGGTACTGCCGCGGCGAGCTCGATTGCCGTTATAATGTAAGTAAAGAGATCCGCGACTGCTGTGACGAGGAATATATTGACAAATATGTTCAGGTTCACTGCTTTTCCCAGCCGGTACATGGCATACCCGAGAAGAGGTCCGGCAATGCCCATGGAGAAGACATTAGCACCGAGCGTGGTGATCCCCCCGTGGGCCATGAACAGCGCCTGGAAAAGGAGCACGATCAAGCTGAGGATGCACGTGGTGATCGGGCCGAAGAGGACGGTCGAGAGGCCGGTGCCCGTGGGATGCGAGCAGCTTCCTGCAACGGGAGATGGTATCTTCAGAGAAGAGAGGAGAAAGATAAATGCTCCTGACACTGCAAGCAGTGAGAGTGTTTCCCGGTGTTCATTCACTCGACGGTTCAGGATGTAAACTCCGTAGATAATGAACGGCGCGGATACAAGGTACCAGAAAACACACCACTGCGGGGGTAAATATCCTTCCATTATGTGCATAGTAATACAGGAACAAATTGAGTTGCGTTAAGTAAAAAAGATTTGCTAAAAATTTACCAGAAGGCAATTTGCATGATAAGGGTCGTCGGAAGAAATGTATATATTATTAAAGTTTAAATATATTCAGGAGTGGGCATATTTATAGATTCCTTGTGTATACGTACATAATTGGAAAAATAAGGAAAAAATGCATTCCCCTTCAAAGACCCTGAACATTTTATATGTTGATGATGAACTGCCGCTCCTTGAGCTGGGCCGGGAATTCCTCGAGCAGATGGAAAATTTCCGTGTCGAAACCGCATCATCCGCACGAAGCGCACTGTCTGTTCTGGGCCATACCAGCTTTGACGCGATTGTGTGTGATTTCCAGATGCCGGGTATGGACGGGATGGAATTTTTAGAGAAAGTCCGCACCATCCATGGCGATATTCCCTTTATTTTATTTACCGGGCGTGGACGTGAGGAGATCGTCATTCGCGCAATCACCAGTGGCGCGGATTTTTATGTCCAGAAAGGCGGCGAACCAAAATCACAGTTTGCCGAGCTTGCCCACAAGGTAAAACAGGCGGTCCGCAGGAGAATAGCAGAACAGGACCTGAAATATTCAGAGGACCGTTTCTCAAAAGTATTCCATGCCAGTCCAATCCAGGAACTTATCCTTGAATACGAGAGTAAAACAATCATTGAGGCCAACGAATCGTTCCTCGCCGGTACGGGGTATTGCCGGAACGACGTGATTGGGAGGACGATTGACGAACTGAATATTATCGTCAATGCGCATGAAGGAACACCCCTGCTTGCGGTTCTTCGCCAGAATGGCCATATCGACAATGTGGAGATACAGGTCAAAACGAAGTCCGGGGAGGTGCGGACGATCCTCGTTTCCTTAAAGCACATCACGGCAGGAGGACAGAACCTGATCGTGTCACAGGGAATCGATATTACCGATCAGATCGAAGCCCAGAGAGATCTCCGGCAAAAAACCCATGAACTCTTTGTTGCCTATGGGCACCTTGCGACGATCGAAGTCGAACTGCAGGAAAATCTCAGAATACTTGCCCGGCAGCGTGAGGCGTTACAAAGCACCCGGGCTGATGAGCGGACACTTCTGGATGCATCCATGGACTATGTCTGCCTGTATGACCAGAGAGGGACCATTTTTGCCATCAACGAACGGATGGCAGAAGAGATCAAAAAACCCGTAACGCATCTCATCGGAAAAAACTTTTTTGAAACGCATAGTTCTTTTTCACCTGAAATGATCCGGTCGCTCAGTGAAAATGCATTTTTTACGCAAAAACCCGTGGAAAAAACGATCCGGTTGGATGACCGCACCTGCGAAATCCACGTTGTCCCGGTAATTGATACGAATCGCCCGGTAAATCGCGTTGCGTTTATCGCCCGCATCATTTAGAGAGACCGTGAAATAGAGTGTATTTGGTAAATGGTCATTCAATCAGATATTAATTTTTTTTGCGTATCAATCTTTTTTTCCCTGAAATTTACCATTGCTTTCATTGATGGGGGCAAACTGNNGACGGGGCGCCCCCGCGGCGGTCCTAAAATAAAATTACCTTATTTCTCACGAAAACCATCCATTTTTGCAGAAATCTAGAAAACCACCTTGCCCAGCGAGGGATCGACAAGACTCCCGATCGACCCCCTCAGGGAGGGGCACATCTTAAAAAAATCAAATAACTTTCATTTTTCCCGCACACCATGAAAACCACTCAAATCATAATGGAAATATCCGGGTTTTTTAACAATTATAAGGATGTAATCCGTATCTCAAAAAGTTGGGCATATACCAAAAATATATCGCCCGCAACGTGTTATAAACAGGATATGGAAACAGAGAGTGAAATTGACCTCTCGCCGCGAAAGGTGGCCTACGTCAAATACCTTTTTGAACGAGGAGGGAGACTGAGAACCACCGATATTGCCGCACAGTTTCATGTTGATCCATCCACGATCACAAAAACGATTGCAGAGCTGGCAGAAACGGGCCTCGTCAGGCACGAACCGTACCGTGGTATCTTTCTTACTGACAAGGGTAAACGGCATGCCGGGTACCTTGTCAAGCGCCATCGTATCCTGAGCCTGATGCTCACGCATTATGGACTTACCCATGAACAGGCATGCGAAGAGGCAGCACGGTTCGAGAGCCTTGTGTCCAAGGATACCATCGACCGGATATGCGTTGCGATGGGGCATCCCCGTCTTGGTGTCTGCGGCGAAATCACCCATGATGACGGTTGCCTTGAGCAGGAATATTAGGTATCCTGATGTTCCGGATGAGGATGCAGATAGTTTTTTTTATCCTTAGGGAATTTTGGGCTCTTGTAGAAATCCTCAAANNGAGGGGGACTGTGTGTCATAAAAGAGGTTTCTACAGTGCCGAATTTTTTTTACCGCATCTGTTTCTTTCGGCTGCTGTTTTCGATACCACGAAACAATCCCGGTTCATGGTTATCAAAAAAGTTGGAGGCTATCAAAATTTTTCAATATTTTTATCTGGTCGCCCGGTAAGATAACCTCCCGTATTCACGGTAAAACGGCGTATCGGAACAAAGTGAGAGCTCCATGGCTGAAACATCAGGTAAAAAACCATCATTACGGATTATTGTTACTGCAGCCGTTCTGGTCATTATCATTGCAACCAGTTACGCTGTTTTTTTTCTGGGTGGAGATCAATGGGGAAAAACAGCCGGGGAAGGGAAAATATCCACAGAAAATGCCAGGATACCGGCGCAGTCAGCGGTCTCCGGCCCCGCTGCAGGAGAAAAACTTCAGGTAGTCACTTCGTTTCGGCCAATCACCCTTCTTGTCGCACCAGTCGGTGGAGATCATATCACGATTACCCAGATACTTCCTCCCGGGGCCGATCCTCACGATTATGAGCCAACACCAAACGACGCTGTGGCCCTTAAAAACGGGAAGGTATTCTTCTACGACGGGCCGTTCCTCGAACCCTGGGCAGCAGATCTTGCCGCTTCAACAAATCCTGACATCCACCTCGCGACGTTTGCCGAAGCCATCCCGGGACCCGCCTACGACCAGATGAAACGCCAGAATGCGGACTTCCCGAACCTGAACCAGGACCCGCACCTCTGGTTATCCCCGCAGCTCGCAGAGTATTATGTATCCTACGTAGCCCGGCAATTATCAGAAGCAGACCCGGAACATGCGACCGATTACCAGAGTAATGCGGCCGTATTTGAACAACGGCTGGTGCATCTTGATGCTGAGTATAAAGCCGGGTTTTCAAACTGTACCACCAGAACATTCTTAAGTTCGCATTCCTTCCTTGACTATACCGCAGCGGCGTATAACCTGACACCGATCTCCATAGCGGGAATGAGTCCCGACGCTGAACCGTCCATCCAGCAGATGGTAGCTGTCGTTGAGGTGGCAAAGGAACACAATGCCAGAGGTGTCCTTGCGGAGCCGGATGAAGCAGAAGATTTGAGTAAATCCATATCTGCCGAACTTAATCTTCCCGTGTACCCCTTTATTACCATGGAGATACTCCCGACGGGTACCCTGACACCGGTGGATACCGATTATGTGGCAATTATGGAAAAGAACCTGCAGGAAATGAAAAAAGCGATGGTATGCCCGTGAAACATACGGAAGACCNNAAGACGAACAGGTCTGCCTTGCCCTGAACCATGTCTGGTTTGCGTACGGACCAAATTCTGTCCTGGAAGACGTAACGCTTTCGATAAGCCAGGATGAGCTCGTAGGCATTGCCGGGCCAAACGGTTCGGGAAAATCAACCCTCATGAAGATCATGGTAGGCCTCCTGAAGCCTGACAAGGGAACGGTTTCCTTTACCTGCCATATCGATGAATGTGAAGGCATGACCCCGTGCAGGCCCTGTATTGGCTATGTGCCCCAGAACCCGTTAATCAGGCAGGAACAATTTCCGATTACTGCCCGTGAAGTCATTGAAATGGGAACGTTTGGCCAGATCGGGCTGTTCAGGCACATGAACGCCGACAGTAAGAGAGCGGTCGATAATGCCATAGAAGAAGCAGGTCTTGATACTGTGCAGCATGAATTGTTTT
>PNBP01000031.1:5812-9164 GCA_003136075.1 Methanoregula sp.
GTGCACCGGATCACGGTCCTGATGATCCTTCACGACCTGCCTGATCTAGCCGAACATGTCGACCGGGTCATTTTCCTGAAGCGGAAGGTGATCTATGATGGCCCCTCTGCGAACCTGAACGCACAAGGCCTCTGGAACCTGATGATAGAGGCAGGCAGGAGCACCTGAAAACAACCATGGTCCTTGAATTTTTAGCGTACCAGTTTGGCATCCGCGCCCTGATAGGCGGGCTGATTGTCGCCGTCACCTGTTCAAGCATCGGGGTGTTTCTCGTTCTTCGGAGGCTTTCACTTGTTGCAGACGGGCTGAGCCATGTCGCATTTGGCGGTATTGCGTTTGGTTTATTTGCGGGAATTTATCCATTATACACTGCTGTTGTCGGGGTGGTGCTCGGGGCACTGGGGATACACGCCTTGGGAAAATTACGGGTGGCCTCGGACGCGGCAATCGCTATCATGTTTGCAGCAGGGCTTGCGATTGGTATTATTCTTATCAGTGTCACGCAAAATGTGGCAGTTGACGTTTTGTCCTTTCTTTTCGGGACTATCCTTGGAATAAACCAGACTGATCTCTACCTCGCCGCAGGTCTTGGGGTGCTGGTCCTGGGGATTTTGCTGTTGTTCTGGAAGGAATGGGTAGGAATCACTGTTGACGCGGAGTTTGCACGAGTTTCCGGGCTGCCGGTGCCGGCACTGGAACTGGTTTTCACGATCCTGACCGGATTAACCGTGGTCGTTGCAATGCGGCTTGTGGGTGTGCTCCTTGTATCAAGCCTGATTGTGATCCCGGCATCGGCGATGATACAGCTGAAGATGCCATTCAAGCAGACCGTGCTCTCCGCATGCGGCGTAGCCGTGGTCTCCGTTGTTGCAGGGTTGCAGTTGTCATTCATGTACAACCTCGCCCCGGGCGGGTCAATTGTCCTTGTGACCATCTGCTTCTTTATCCTTGCCGCTGTTGTGGCACGGTTGGTACCAAAAATCCCAAAAAAATCAACGGCAGGCAGCTGGCATCACCAGTGTGACCGGTAGTTACCGGAGTTAGCCAAGCAGCGACCGGATACCGGATGCGAGCAGCGGCGAAAGCCATCGCAGGAGTGCAGGTTTTTTCAAAAGCATGCCAAAGAGTTTTCCCGGCCGGTCCATATCGCCATACCGCACGATCGCATCAAGAATATCTTTGTCGCCAAATGCCCGAATCATCCCGTCAATGTCTTCGGGTGAGAGGTTCTGGCGCATGCGGAACAAGCGATATCCCAGCGCCAGCTCACGGCCGATATCCGCCTGCCAGCGCTGCTCGTAGCCCGACAGGAACGAATCGTCATACCGGTCCAGTTCACAGGCAGATACCGAGATATCTGCCGCGTGCCGGGCCGAACGGATGCCGGTGTATACACCACCGCCGGACGTGGGCTTAGCAAACCCTCCCGCATCGCCGACAAAGAGCGTGCGCCGGCCATAGGTCACCGGCATCACACCGAGCGGCAGCGTCCCGGTAACCAGGTGAACGGACGAGTCCCCGCCAATCCGGTGGACAAACTCGCGGAACCGTTCCGGTACCCGCTCTTTTCCGCACAGCCCGACCCGCACCCTGCCGGAACCGGTGGGGATCATCCAGCCAAAAAAGTCCGGGGATGCATCCGGAAACAGCTCCACAAACCGCGGATCGCAGTCCAGCACCATATCGGCCTGAACACCGGAAAGAAACGTCTGTGCCCGCTGCATGCCATACATCCGGGCGATCGTGCTCCGCGGACCATCAGCCGCAATCAGAATCTTAAACGCGTACTGCCGGTGCCCAAAACCCCCCCGGGTGAGCACTTCCCCGTCACGGATTCCATACACAGATGTTTTCAGCTGGTATTCGACGCCGGCACAGGCCGCCACCTCTGCCATCTCCCGGTCAAGCATGCCCCGGTCGACAACCGATGCTTTTTTCTGGTGGGCATCAAGGAGAACGGAGCTGCCCTTGCCGGAGACCACGCGGGCGCCCTGAACGGTATTCAGTACGGAACAATCAGACACACCGCACTCGGCAAATGCGGCATTGGAAAGCAGTCCGGCGCACTGCACCGGGTAACCGACAGTGCCATGCTCTTCAATACAGAGCGTGGATAATACGCTTTTCGCACAGGCATGTGCTGCTGCACTTCCGGCTGGCCCGGCGCCGATAACGATAACATCATAGGCCATACCGTGCATACCCCGTTATGAGAAAATTACCTTAAGTTATGGTTCTTTTCGTTTCAGCAGGGTGCAGGTATTTACTTTGATAATCGGCAACTCCGGGGCCTTTTGGTTTGGGTCTTTGATCGACAATCCCATAAGGATGGAAAAAATGCCAAAGACTAACGCAAAGATACCTATAATCATGACAATGATCATGAAAAGAGGTTTGCTGAACATTGCCGGCACATACCAGTATATGAGGGACAGGAGCAGGAGACCGACTACGAATGCACCACCAATCAGGAGATATTTTGTTTTGGGATGGGAAAGTGCCAGCGAGATCCCGGAATAGCCGGAATAAAATGCAAGTGCCGCGATCGCCAGGAGAAAAATAATCGCGACAAAATCAGTAAAAATAAATGATACTATGCCCACAATAAGAAATCCCGTGGCGATAATAAACCAGAACAGCGACTCTTCCCCCGGTGAGGTGATAGCAAGGAAAATGCACACCAGAAGTCCTGCCGCCACGAGCACCCAGAACAGTCCAAGGAATGTCGCCAGGGTAATATCGGGAACCAGTATCGCAAGGCTGCCGAACAGTACCCCGATTAACCCCTTGATGAGGCATGACATCTTTGCATCCATAAAAATACCTCTTTTGTACTTCGGGATATAGTTTCGTATGCTGTGCTGATGAGGTTAACGGGTAAATCTCTTCACCACCATGGAATGATTTTTTTTATCTCTGGTGAGAGCCTCGTTTTTCATCGAAGATACTTTTTAAATGTATGCATCGGGAACATTCTATCGCCCTGCACGTGAGCACATTTGCGGGGTTTGGGTTAAAATCAGTGCTGGAAAAAATGGTCGGTGATGAAACGGGCATGCCCGTATGTACCTGCGTGCTACTGGCTGCGCCCAAACCCGAAAAATTCGATCCCCAGCAATTTTTCTATCGCATAGAGCACCGCGAAGAAAATCGCCGCATACAGGACAAAATTGACCACAAACTTCACCGTTCCGGTCATCCCGGCCATATTGACTATCAGGTTTGCCAGCGCATCGGCAATGATAATCGCACAGAGAATGCCGGCAAAGAAGATCAGCCATTTTTTGACAACTGCAAAATCCATACTATTACTGCGCTGCCTGACTATAAAAAATCATAAAATCACGGCTCT
>PNBP01000008.1:0-3495 GCA_003136075.1 Methanoregula sp.
CGAACCGAGATTTGACCCGATGCTGCCCATCCTTTTGAAGAATGCGATGGGAGTTGTGCTGATGGTCGATGCGACAAAACCTGCACATCTCAAACGGGCACGCCAGCTGATCGAGACAATATCGGAACGCAGGGTGCCCATCGTAGTTGCAGCCAACAAAAAAGATCTGCCCGGAAAAATGTCGGAGTCTGATATCAGGACTGCACTCAGGATCAACACGGATGTGCCGGTCTTTTTTGTTTCGTCTACAAGTAAAAAGGAAGTCCGGTTTGTGCTGGAGTCGCTGGTGGATTCAATCACCCAATTCTCCTATTGATGGGGAAAAAACTCCAGGAAAAGATCTGAATATATCCATCGATTCATAAAAACAGGTTGCCAGTTATGCTGACGTTCGTCGGGCTTGGATTGTTCGATAAAGATGATGTGTCCGTGAAAGGGCTTGCAGCCATACAAAAAGCGGATCAGATTTTTTTAGAGTGTTATACGTCACGGCTCATGGGGACATCAGTAAAAGAACTGGAAACTGCATATAAAAAACCCGTGCACCCGCTCTACCGTGATGACGTCGAACAGCATCCCGATCACCTGCTTGAGTGTGCTGCACGTGAAGATGTTGTTTTCCTGTGTGCGGGAGATCCAATGGTATCGACTACCCACGCGGATCTCCGGATGCGTGCCGCAGAGCGAGGGATAGCAACAGTCATCATCCATGCTGCCTCCATCTCAAGCGCCGTCTGCGGGCTCTCCGGGCTCCAGAACTACCGGTTTGGCAAATCTGTTTCTGTGCCGTTTCCGCAGAAGAACTGGTTCCCGATGTCCCCGATTGAAGTGATCGCACAGAACCTCCAGCTCAACTGCCACACGCTGGTATATCTCGACATCCAGAACGAACGGTATATGACTGTCGGGGAAGCGGTGGATCTTCTTGAGCATATGCGAAAGAAAAAATCGCTTGAAATCCCGCTGTATATCGGTATTGCCCGGGCAGGTTCTGAAGTGCCGGTTGTCCGGGCTGGCACCGCAGAAAAACTCCGCACCGAAGATTTTGGTCCGCCATTGCATATTGTCGTGGTTCCCGCAGTTCTCCATGATATGGAGCGGGCGTACCTGGAGAGGTTTGCCGGGTTATGAAGATCACTGCATGCGGAGCACTCCTTTCCGCACAAATTGCAGCTTCGTCAATACCTGCTCCCGAAGAGACACCGCTTGGCAAAACGGCTGGTGCGGTGATTGGCATGGCTCAGGCTTACGCTGATGACGGGACGATTTTTCACCAGTCCGGGGACGTTGTCAATGCTCTTGCCAGTTACTATTACGGGTTTGGCTGGCTGCATTTCGGGTATGCCTCCGGGCTGCTCGTATCGTCATCTCCGGACACACCGGCATGTCCCTTTAAAGATCCATGCGAACAGGTGCCGACAGCGTCTGATGCACAGCTCGAAGAAAAGACTGCCCGGTACGCCCGGCTGCTCGATACTGCCCGGCAATCGGTTGTCGTGGCTCCGGAACCTGGCACGACAGCCTATGAATTTTCCGGGCAGGTGCTGGTGATTGTGTCGGCATACGCTGCACAGGGCGGGAAATTCCTGCACCGGGGGAACCGTGAGAACGCACTTGCCTGTTTCAGCTATGGACACGGATGGCTGGATGCCGGGGTCCGGTCAGGGCTGTTCCGGATAACCGGGGAACGGGATCTTTTCACAGTCTGATGATGTGCTGGTGCCGGTTGTTCCCTCGTTTTTAAGCAACAAATAAAAAGAGTATATACTATGCACCATAACCTGTTAAGATAAAACAGGAATGGGCAAAAAACGTGCCCGCACGAGAAACCATCATGGAAAAATCACAGAAAAAATGGCTGTATATCTCAATCGGGTTCTCCCTTGCCGTCCTTATTATTATCCTGTACCTTACCATCAATGAAAACACGGTGCAATACCTCCAGAAGATCAACCCGTGGTTTCTCCTGCTGGCGTTCCTTACCCATATCCTGACCATGTGCTTTTGGGCATTGCGTGTCAAGAAGATGTCAGGCTCCCTTGGCTACCAGATAGGGTTTTTTTATTCGCTGAACCTAGTGTTTGCCAACCTGCTTGCCGCCGCAGTCACCCCGGCACAGGCAGGCGGTGAACCGGTCCGCATCCATGAACTCTACAAAGCAAATGTCCCGCTTGGAGATGCGACAGCGATTGTGATCATGGAGCGGGTGCTTGACGGAATTGCCCTTGCAGGACTTGCCGCATTCGCGATGTTTGTACTCACCGACCAGTGGAAGAGCCTCGGCGCAATCTCCGATGTCATGGTATTTATCACCTGGATTTTTGTTGCCGGGTGCCTGTTTTTGTTCTATCTAGCAATCCGTAGACCGGACGTCGTAAAGAAAGTTGCAAACAGGATCGCCCGCTTTTTTACCCGCAAATGGGAACCTCCACAGGTTGAGGAAGTGCTGGAGCGGATCGATAAGGAGATCGGGAATTTCAACAATGCGGTCATCAAGTTTGTCAAGACGGCAAAATCCGGACTTCTCTGGGGAATGTTGTTTACCCTGCTCTACTGGACTTCAGAGATCATCACCGCGTCGCTGATCCTTGTCGGGCTTGGCCAGCCGCCGCTCATTCTCGAATCGTTTGTGATCCAGCTGATCCTCGCAATCCTGATGATGCTCCCGCTTACACCGGGTAGCTCCGGCATCGCGGAAGTCGGAGCAACGACTATGTATGCGCTGTTCATCCCGGCATCCATTGTCGGGATATTTGTGGTTGTCTGGAGAATCGTGCTGTATTACTTCAATATCGCGCTCGGGATCCTGTCAAGCCTGATTATTGTCAGGCGCGAAACATCTCATCCCTGAAAGATATTTAACCACCTCAACTCTTAAAAAGAATCAGAGCAATTTCTCACACGAAGCATGGCACAGGTCAAGTGTGAAGTCAAAGGCGTTTTTGTCGTATCAAACAATACAGCGACCGCACCGGTTGTCGTGCTGACAGATGACAAAGACCGGCTGCTGCCGATCTTTATCGGGTTATGGGAGGCTGTTTCCATCAACAGCGCAAAGAACCGGGAGGTACTGCCCCGGCCATTTACGCATGACCTGTTTCTGGATCTGCTCTCAAAGTTCTCGATCACCTTAAAATGCCTGCAGATTGACAGCATCGAGAACGGGGTATATTATGCAGATCTTGTCCTTTGCAATGCCAGCCATGAAGAACATCTCGACTGCCGCCCAAGCGATGGGATTGCCGTCGCGCTCCGGGGCGAAGCACCAATCTTCGTCGAAGATGCGGTCTTTGAGTCGGCAGGATCGACCGTGCAAGACCTGTCGGATTGTGTTGACCTGAGCACGTTTTTGCAGAAATAAAACCGTGCAGGATACCAATGGGTATTGCACTAAAGCAAAGGAAATGGTAGTCACAGAATAAATTTTGGGCATCGTAGAAAACCTCTTTTGTAACACTCAAGCCCCCCTCTTGCGCCACCAGTCCCCCAAGGGGG
>PNBP01000008.1:3516-5737 GCA_003136075.1 Methanoregula sp.
GGGGGCGGCGGAGTTCATCGTATTTCAGGGTCACCAAAGCATAAACTCCGATATGAGGTAACTTCTTACCAGCTGCTTTACCCGCGAGAACCTAAAAAAAAGAGATTTATTTTTGAACGAGTGCTGCCAATAAATTCCAATTTTTTTAATTACTTCCGCCGGTGTTCCAGCTCGGCAAGGACGTCTTCAAACCTGACATCTGCCGCCCGCAGCGCGACAAGGATATGAAACAGTAAATCGGCGGTTTCTTCAACCGTCCGTTCCGGCACACCGTTTTTTACCGCAAGGATAAACTCCGTGGACTCTTCTCCCACTTTTTCAAGCACCTTGTCGATGCCTTTTTTGTCAAGGAGCNNCGGGAGTCGGGTGTGCTGCCCGTTCGCAGATCACATCCCAAAGATCCTTAATCACCCGTGGATCAACCTTTTCGCCCGTCATGATGACTCCGGTGTGAGCAGCACCTCGCCGATTTCGATGCCATGGAAGCGCCGGCAGAGAATGCGCGCCTTTTCGATGTTGCACCCCGCTTTGCCAATGGCGATGCCAAGATCGCTTTTCTTGTTCACAAAGAAGTTCACCGGCCCGTTATCAGGTGCCCGTTCAATTCCCACAATTTCCGCCGGTTTGAAGATATTGGCGATAAACGCATCGGGCTCTTCCGCATACTCCACCATCTCGATACGCTTCCCCAGCACATTCTGCAGCCGTTTGATATTGTCGCCTTTCTTGCCAATCGCAAGGCCCATATCTCCCTGCCGGATAACATAAATCACCCGCTCGAACCGGTCATCAATCACGCAGTCCAGCGCGGTGGACCGGGTCAGAATTCGCAGTTCCTCAATGTACCTTCTCTCTTTAAAACCGATATTTCGCTCCATTTCAAAATCAATCCTATTGTATACGCTGTTTTTTTAATATTCGATACTTGACCGGGCCGTGGCGTGAACGAACCGGATGATGACTTTTTTATTATGTTGTACAGTGATTTAAGAAATAATCACACGCTGCTTATGTAAAAAAGTTGTGAAGAGATCCTGACAAGTCAGCTGATCGAATAGATGACTGATACCTGCGCTGTCACCGTGATGTCGCCCGGCTGAATAGGAGTGGGCAGATCCGAAGATTTCATGGCATTGCCTGAGAGCGTGGTGTAGTCATATGCAACCGGCATGTATCCCTGGCTGATATCTGCACTCTGGGTTCCGGTAATATTAACCTCCAGCGCCCCGGCAACTGCATCCGCATCTGATCGGGCATTTACAACCGCTTTCTGGAGCGCTGCGGTGCGAAGTGACAGCGCCTGTTCATCGGAAAGCATAAACTGAATAGACGTGACCTTGTTTGCCCCGGCAGCTACCGCAGTATCGATAATTCCTCCAGTCTGGGTGACATCCTTAAGCGTCACCTGGAGAGTGTTTGTTACCTGGTAAGTCTTGATCTTCTGGTCAAGGAGTCCAGTTGAATCCTGGTAGACCGGGTAAATCGAGTACCCGGTTGTCTTTATCTGGTCTTTTGGAACACCTGCAGCAACGAGTGCATCCACCATAGCGCTCATGTGGTTGGCATTGTCAGTCTGGGCAGATTTTACATCCGGGCTTTCTGTTTCCACGGCAAAGGAAAGCTGGACCCGGTCGGGCGTTCCGGTAACGGTTCCGCTTCCGCTGACCTGGATTACATGGTCATTTGCCGAAGTATCGGGTGTGGCTGCCGCACAGCCAACGAACGTGACTGTTGCAAGCATGAGCACAATCAGGAAAAAGTTCAGTTTTCGTATCATAGACATGGCTGATTGTTAGCCCCGGATCCGATTAAAGATTACTTTGACTGCGAAATTTTTCGTAATCATCAAAAATGCTACTATTACCGGTATTCTTCTTGTTTCCCCAAAATAGATGACCCATAACCAGCATATAGTACTGCTGATCAAGCATGAGCGCGACTATCGTAGAAAAGATATTTTCACGGAAATGCGGCAGGGACATCCGGGCAGGCGAAGTTGTGATGACACCTATTGACGGCGCGATGATTCACGACATTACCGGCCCGCTTGCCATCCAGAAGTTCTACGAAATGGGCGGGAAAAACGTCTATGACCGGGAACGCATTATCATGCTCTTCGATCACCAGATTCCCGCCGACTCTATCGAGGCAGCAAGTAACCACGTGTACATGCGGAAGTTCGCCGAGGAGCAGGGTATCCATAACTACGATATCAACGAAG
>PNBP01000113.1 GCA_003136075.1 Methanoregula sp.
TTCCCTACGTCTGCCCGAAGTGTGGATTCGGGGGACCGTAAGGCATGGGTAGCGTTGCAGTCATTATGAGAGTTATGCCGGAATCCCCGGAAGTTAACCTCGAAGAGCTTAAGAAAGCACTCAAAGAAAAACTTCCGGGCATACAGGATATCCGGGAAGATTCGATAGGCTTTGGACTCAAAGCGATCAAATTCGCAGCAATCGTGAATGATGCCGGTGGCGAAACCGACGAGATTGAGAAGAAACTCAGCCAGATCCCCGGTGTAGAACGGGTAGAAACTATTGAAGTAACCCTTACATAAAAATCAGGTTTGTGCCAGCATCATCATCAGAAAGGATGCCCTGACGTATCACTTTTTTTAACCGTGTTGCCGACAGCGAGAGTGCAACAAGTTTTAATCTACCAGATCATCGCGATACAAATGATACTGGGATTAGTGAAAATCATAGCGTGGCGGGAAGTTGGAGAATCGTTCAGATTCCGAGTTTTTCAAAAACAGTCTGGGTACTCGCGCGTATCTTTTCAACCGATNNTGATTCATCAATTCTGATTGTAACCGGAAACGCACCATTGCGGTTTATCCGTGCGGGCACACCGATACAGACATCCCCGATACCATGCACTTCGCTTTTCACATATGCAGAAACGGTCAGGATCCGGTTTTCATCGCCAAGAACGGTCTTTACCAGGGACGCGATCGCTTCACCGGGCCCGTAAATGGTTGATCCTTTGTTTTTTATGATCTGTTCGCCGGTGGATTTTACCGTATCGATAAAATCGCTTACGGGCAGGTGCGAGAACGCCGGCAGGTTGGATATTTTGATCCCGCCAATCGTTGTGGCAGACCAGAGCGGCACCATACTATCGCCATGTTCCCCGATAATGCGGGTGTGAACCTCGCTCACGTGCACTTTGAAATATGTCGCAATAAGCGATTTTAACCGCATTGAGTCAAGATGTGTTCCCAGACCAAACACCTGGTTTGGTTTTAACCCGGAATATTTCAGGGCAACACACGTCATAACATCGACCGGGTTTGTTACCATAATTATTTTGGTATCCGGTGCAACCGTGCCAAGCGTCTTAGCCATCGGCGCGATAATCCGGGCATTCCCAAGCGCAAGATCAAGACGATCCTGCCCGGGAGTCCGGGGAGAACCGGCAGTAACAACAACAATATCCGAGCCGGCTGCATCTTTGAGATTCGTTGACCAGTTAATCCTGATATTAGTGCCGCGTGCGGCAAAAGAGTCAATAAAATCCTGCGTAATGCCTTTTAAAAGTGCTTCGCGGCCCTCCCTGCCGTACAGGAGGATCTCGTGCACATGCGGATTTGCAGAAATTGCATAAGCGGCAAACATGCCGACATTACCGGTTGCTCCGATAATGGTAACTTTTGACATGGTATCATCAATGGGGACGTGTTATCAGTCGATTGTACGTTACTGCTTTTGCCAAAGTATCCATCCTCCACCCCGTTACCCCATGGGCGCCGGATGTCTACGGTAAGTCTGCTCCCTTCCGGGCCTGAACCGGTTCCCGTAGCAACAGGTCGCCATTCCCTCCGGAATTTTGATACCTGTCCATCGACCTCATGGGACGAGGTTTCACCGTCAGAATACGCAAAGCTCCAGCAGGTCGTTGCAGCCTTCCTCAAACTTCGCCCCCCGCGTACCGACGGTTTCAGGTTACAGGTGACGCCGAACCACCCGGGCTAGTCCCCATATACCTTTGTGCCCCGGCCAATAAATGCTTTTTATGAACCATGTGTTTTTTCCCCGGAACCCTTTGACCTGATACCAAAATCCCACAGTGAAACATCACGTCAAAATATATCACACCTGGTCTCTTTGCAGGTTCACATGAGATCAGGGTATAAAAGCGTCTCCGCCTATACGATTCTGCCAATCGCTGATAATATGTGATACAGCAAAAGGATTGTTTTTTTCAAAAATATCAAGAACTGTAACGGGCTCTGCTCCATGGGGGATGACCCGGTCCAGCAGGTGGAAATCACCTTGGTACACTTCGATAACCTGTTTTCCGCTTGTTTCTGCAATTTTCACCGGTTCCCGTGTCACCGGATGCCGTGCCATATCTTCAATCTGTTCGAACCGTTTCAACCGATCAATGTTCAGGTACTGCCGGTTTACTTCAAGATTAAACGCTGACCAAAATGCGGAAGCATACCAGGCATCGTTTAAGATCACGTGCGGTACTCCCAGACATGCGGCAGAAAGGCCAAGCGTCCCGGCTCCACAACAGGCATCCACAAAAAGCGGTACCGGAGGTGTTCCCACATGTCGTGTCACAGACTGGATCTTCGGGTATCCTCCCCGGGGAAATTCAACGTGCACCAGCGATTGTTGTTTGTAAATGACCAGCGGCCCGGTTGCCAGAGGAAAAATATCTGCCCGCACATCGCACCCGGCAAGCACCTCATACACATTGGGGATAACGTCCGGATCAACCGTGGCAAGTCCGGGGATAAACGGCGCGGTTTTTACTACTCCCCGCACTTCAGGCACTTCTGCATATATCCTTATTGCCGCTTTTTTTGAAACCCGACCAGACATCAGGACAAGGGACTTCTCAGGGAGAAACGGGGGTTTATCCATCGCAAACCCGGGATGGATAAGAGGAGCCCCCACCATAATGAGCGGATCGGTGGATTTGAGATCCCCTTCCTCCTGCATGATGAGGTACATATGGGCAAAAACATCATCGATGAATCTTTTTCCGCATGAGCAGGGTTCGGCAATAACCGGACTTTTAAGGGGGATGCGTTTATCAAGAACCCGCATGCTGCATTCAGCACACGGAAGAAAAATTGCCGGTAATGTTGCGAGAATATCTGTGGCGGATCGTACACAGTCCATCCCGCACACCGGACATTTCATTCTGCTTCCTAAGATGTTCCATAATAGATACTTTGTTAATTATTTTTTGCATGCGCATTCAATGAAAATCTTGCTTAAAAAAGAAATAAATCAAAAAATCGACTGAAAATGGGCCTGATGCGATTCGAACGCATGACCGCCCGGTTATGAGCCGGGCGCTCTAACCGGACTGAGCTACAGGCCCAAAAACGCCGCCAACAGGGCTCGAACCTGTGACATTCNNGACACTCTACCAACTGAGTTATGGCGGCAAATTACCTGTGTCTTAATAGATTCTTTGTGAGTCTTTTTAAAGGTAACTATGGGCAGACCTGAACATAGTATCATGAGATTCATTTGAATGGGATGATATCTCTCGCAGGAACAGACACATCAGGGTTTTTTCATCGCAGCAAGGAGTTTGATGATATCATCAAGATTTTCGTTGAGATGCGCAAATAACTCCACCGTTCGTTTTGTCGCTACTGCCCCATCCGCCGAAGCACGGATATACCCCAACTGCTCCAGCACATGGAGCGAGTACCGTATCCGGTGAGAGGGCAGATCGAGAAGCTCCGAGAGTTTCATGATCCCAATCGGCTCGTGTTCTGCCACAGCCCGCGCCACTTCAAGATGACGGCTCAACAGTTCGATCTCTTCCTTCATCTTGTCAAGCATAATCTCTCACCGAAGTCGGCATTACGTACTTTTAGATTTACTTCCCTGCTCTTCAAGCCATGCTTTTACGGCATAGTATTTTTTCCTGAAATTCCACGCGAGAACTGCAGCAAGGACCAGCATCATGCCTATTGCGGGGATACGATACGGATTTGGCATAAGAAAGAATGCGATGACCGAAAGCGCGACCAGCATAATAATGATGTTAAGCTGAACGGCAAGCCGGTAAAACGTCCACTTAAACTGGTTTTTAGCAGAATCATCCATCACTCGTACGTCAACGTGGGAATAAAAGTACTTGACGTTTCACGTACATATGATAAAAAATGGATGCACTGGACGCTGCGATAAAAAAGTGTGGTGCGGATGCGTTTGTCCTCTACGCCTCATCCGATGATGCTGATATGCGCTATCTCACCCGGGTAATCATGCATGATCCGTTCGTCTTCTTCAAGCGGACAAAGCAGCCGGGTACTATCATCACCTCCCAGATGGAGGCCGAGCGCGCCTCCCGGGAATCGCCTGCAGCAGTCATTACAAGAACTCAGGCTGGTCTTCCGGATATAATGAAAAAAGTGAAAAATCCCTGGAAAGCAACGGCACAGATGATTGCAGGGCAGACCGGGGAAAAAATACTTGTATCGCCAACATTTCCAGCAGCCCTTGTCCGTGCGCTTGAAGAACGTGCCACCGTTATTGTCGATGATGGTACCGTAGAACAGATGCGGGCAATCAAAACAAAAGAAGAGATCCGCCTGATTAAGAACGTCCAGAAAAAAACAGAATGCGCCATGGAATTGGGTATCTTTCTTATCCGGAATGCACGTGTCAAAAAAGGCCTGCTTTACCGTGACGGTAAACCCCTCACGTCAATATCCGTGAGAACCGCTATGCAAACGCAGCTTATGGACGCCGGGTGCCGTGCAGCCGAGACAATTGTGTCCTGTGGTTTGGATACGGCACTTCCCCATGCAATCGGAACCGGTCATCTTCTGGAAGGCGAACCGATTGTTATCGATATATTTCCAAAAGATGAAGAAACCGGATATTTTGCCGACATGACCCGTACGGTCTCAAAAGGCGAACCAGACCAGAGGATTGTTGAGATGTACAATGCAGTCAAGGATGCACAGGCACTGGCGATGTCCCGCATCAGGGCAGGTGTACCGGGTTCAGAAGTCCACCAGTCTGTGGTAGATTTATTCAAAGAACGGGGATACGAGAGCAATACAACAGGATTTGTCCATAATCTCGGGCATGGTGTCGGACTGCAGGTACATGAACTCCCCACGCTCGGCCCGGCAGGTCGGCCACTTAAAGCCGGTCACGTCATCACCATTGAACCCGGCCTCTATTATACCGGCATTGGCGGTGTCCGGCTTGAAGATCTTGGTGCAGTAACCACCAGAGGATTTTCAAATTTCACTTCATTTCCCGAGGAACTGATTGTATGAAAGAAGATCTTCTTGAAAAATACTATGCAGCAGGAGTAATTGCTGCAAAAATTCTCAACAATGGCGCACAGGAAATTCGCGTGGGTGTTTCCTATCTCGAACTTGTTGAATCCATAGAAGCCCGGGTTAAAGAAGAAGGCGCTGATCTTGCATTCCCGCTGAATGTATCACTGAATGAAGATGCAGCGCATGACACCGCTTCTACCAGGGATGACCGGGTTTTTTCCAAAGGCGATGTCGTAAAGCTCGATCTCGGCGTCCAGATTGACGGGTACATTGCTGATACGGCAACTACCGTTGATCTTGGCAACAATGGGAATCTTATCGAAGCGTCCCGCCAGGCACTGGATACGGCTATAAAAAAAGTCAGGCCCGGGGTTACTGCCGGGGAACTGGGTGCGGCAATACAGTTCGAGATTGAGAGCAGGGGATATCGCCCGGTCTCAAACCTCACCGGTCACGGTCTGGACCAGTTCGTCATCCACAAACCTCCGACCATTCCCAACATCGCAATAAACGGCGGCGTAGTTCTCGAAGAGGGAATGGTTTTTGCAATCGAACCATTCGCAACTACCGGAAGTGGACATGTCAATGAAAAAAGCCGGATGGAGATCTACTCACAGATTGCGCATAAACCCGTGAGAATCCCCTCTGCGCGGGCAGTCATTGACAGCATTCAGGAGCGCCGGGGATTGCCCTTTGCCCGCCGCTGGTTAAAGGACAAAAAAATGGAACTTGCACTTGCAGGACTTATCCGGTCGCAGGTATTGACTGTATACCCGGTGCTATCGGATATTGCGGGTTCTCTTGTTTCACAGCATGAGCATACGATGATTGTAACTGAAGACGGGTGCATCGTGACCACCCGTATGAGATAATTATATTCGTCTTTGCGACGAATTGTAAAGGTTATAGCCATGTCTGGAGATTCTGATAGCCTTCGAATAATGGAAATCCTTCTGACTGCAGAAATATTCAACCAGAACCCGAAGCTCGATATTAATGATCTGACACCAGCGTGCCGGGAAATATTCTGCTCAGCCGGTGCAAAAGATGTCAAGCGACCGGTCTTTGTAAGCGACGGGCTGATCAAACGTTCATTGAATATTGCAGATGCACACCTGAAAGTTTCCGCCAATCCGTTTGTCGCGTATGAAGATTTCGGACAGCGTCTCCGTATCACTACACTGACGCCAGCTGCCGAGTGGTTTCTCAACCAAGAGTGCATGGAATACATTGAGAAGAACCCGACTCTTGCCTTTTTCCTTGAGGGAATGGATTCAACCGGAATATCGTACGACGCGGTCCGGCGTCTCAACCCGCCCTACGAAGATACCAAAGCTTTTCTTGATGCAAAAATATCCAGACTCATTGCCGAGGATGAAAAGCTACGGGGTGCACTTGACCTCGTAATCGTCAGTTCTCCAGAAGAAGTCGATCAGCAGATGGAAGATCTCATCTGCACCGCAGAGCAGACCGCTGTTATTGGTAAGATCCACCACGCACTTCACCACCGGGAATTCTTAAACAGGCACAAGATATTCGAGATAGGAAAGCTTCTCTTTGTCGGGCCGCCCGGCACGGGTAAAACGTCTCTTGCCCTTGCGATGTCGCATTCCATGCATATGCCGATTCTTGAGGTGCGGTTGTCGATGATTACCTCACAGTACCTTGGTGAAACCTCAAAGAATATTGATAAAATCTTTGATTTGGCCAAAAGTCTCTCCCCGGCAATTCTCTTTATCGATGAATTCGATTTCGTCGCAAAAAGCCGGGTCGGCGATGATCATGGGGCAATGAAGCGTGCCGTCAACGCGCTCCTGAAAAATATCGATAAGATCAGCCTTATTAAAAATGGCGTGATTTTAATCGCGGCAACCAACCATCCGCAGCTCCTTGATGAAGCCGCATGGCGCAGATTCGACGAGGTCGTGGAATTCTCCCTGCCAAACGAAGAAATGCGGAAGGAAATCTTAAGAAGAGTCACGACTTCAATGAAATGCACGTGTGATTTCCAGGAACTTGCCGCGCAGACAGAAGGCTTTTCGGGTGCAGATATCCGGCTTACCATTAAGGAGGCACTGCTCTCCGCACTCATCGACAAGCGCGAGACTATTGAACGTATTGATATCGATAAAGGCATCCGCATGGTTCGAAACCGTGAGGCAATCCGGAACCTGAACTGGTTGTAGGATGAAACTCACGCTGCTTGGAACCGGGGATGCAATCGGGACACCGAAGGTAGGATGCGACTGTCCCCAATGCGCCCGGGCGAAAAAAACAGGTATTACCCGGCTGCGCACATCCCTCCTTCTCGAAAATGAGGGGAGGCATATCCTCATAGATACCTCGCCTGATCTCCGCCAGCAGCTGCTCCACCAGGGTTCACCGAAAATCGATGCCGTGATCTGGACCCATGGGCACTATGATCATTTTACCGGATACGGTGAATTTTACCGGGTACAGAACATTCCCCCGGTATTTGCGGCAGCCCCGGTGCTGAACTACTGTGCAGAGGCGTTCCGTTTTCTGACTTTTGAAAAATTTACCGTAGAACCCTACCAGCCGTTTGAAATCGCCGGAATTTCCATCACCCCGTTTCTCGTCCGGCATCCTCCGGCATACACAACCGGGTTTGTGTTTGAATCAGGAGGTGCCCGTATCGGGTTCACCTCTGATACCAATGCAGATATTCCGGAGCGCAGCCTTGAACTTCTTAAAAATTGCGAGCTGCTTCTTATTGATGCTCTGGTTCCCTCATCTATGCACGTCCATAAACACATGAACTACCTTGAAGCCTGCACCCTTGCCGAACGTCTTAAACCAGATGAATACCGGTGTGTTCATGTCAGTCATATGATGCCATGGGAATATCCCCACCTCTCAAACGACGGAGATGTTTTTGCCTTTCCGTAAAAATAAGAGAGCACTTCTTTTTGATCCGGGAATAACTCCTTGCCGGGTAACCCCCACCCATACTTTAATAGTTTACAGGTGCCCAAACATAGGTGCATGATTGTAAAAGTTCTTGAGCTCGAAAAAGATAAGGCACGAATCGTC
>PNBP01000029.1 GCA_003136075.1 Methanoregula sp.
CCGTTGAGCGCGTTGCCGAGCGCGAGATACGTTTGTGCCTGCGACCATGCAGCCCTCTGTTCGGGCGTCATCAGGTTGACAAATCCCTTTGCCATGTCAATCACAAAACTGACGGTTTCTGCGGGCACACCGTTCTTTTTCATGAGTGCTTCCAGCCGGAGGATCAGATCATCATAATCAGTGTCGGCACAGAAAACCAGCAGGTGTGAACAGGTCGTAATCTGCTGCTGGTCATGAGACGCCGTGCGGAGTTGTTCCTTTACTTTCGGGTCCGTAATCACCTTGATCTTCCATGGCTGGAGGTTTATGGCCGATGGGGCATACCGGACAAGTTCGATAAGCTGGTTGATCTTTTCCTGCGGGACACTTCTCCCGTCAAATTTCTTTGTCGCATACCGCTGCATCACACAATCTGAAAGTTCCATGACTGCACCACCATATGGTACGCGGTAATCTGGCGGGACGAATATTTATAGATTGATCCCTTTCTGCCTCCATAAAATACCGCCATGCAATTGCCTTATGCACCTTGCCGCCGGAATAGTACCGGCATGGGATCATTTCTGCGGGGCGATGTCGTGATTGCCCCGGTTCCGTTTGAAGAGCGGGGTGACGCAAAGACCCGGCCGGCAGTCGTTGTTGCAACAGGTGCCGATGACCGCGTATATGTCTGCCCGGTGAGCAGCAAGCCATCGTTTGACAGTCCCTGTATCCCCATATCGCTCGATGATTTTTCAGCAGGTGGCCTCGATCTTTTTGGCGAAAGTTTTGTTCTCACCTCAAAAGTCCACGTGCTCCGAAGCGGGGAAGTGCTCGGAAAACGGGGGAGACTGACAGAAGAGACGGTCACCGCAATCAGGGAACTCCTGCCTCAAACTGCCTGCCCGGGCGATAACCACCGGGACACCAACCGCCGGTCACCATAAAAACGATGACTCTGTCCCGTACCGTGGCTTCTTGCTATCGGCAACCTTTTTTCACGCAGGTGGTTGCGACATGTCACCCGTTCCCGGGCTATCGTGCGTCCCAGACAGGGCAAGTTGGAGAGCATCAAATCTCTTTTTCCATCCAGATGACGTCATACGGTTCACCGGTCCTGGCTCCGGTTTCGTGGAGCCTGCCTGCTTCAGTAAACCCGTGATGGTAGTGGAATCTGAAGCTCGGCTCGTTTTTTGACGCGAGATTGGCAACGAGCAGGTTGATCCCTGCATCCTTTGCATCGTGCGTGAGTGCCTCAAGGAGTTTTTCCCCCAGTCCCCGGTGCGTGTATTCCGGGGCAACAAAATACGTGAGCATGCCGGTCTTTGAAAATGCAGGGAACGGCATGAACGGTTTTAACACGCCAAACCCGACAACCCCCTCGTTTCCCTCAATGACATAAAACGCGATGGTACCCTTTTTCAGAATATCAAAGAGCTGCGCAGGAACCGGATTGTCAGGATACGCAGCAAACCCGGTTGCGGCATAATGGTTAAAGATGCGGATGATCGCCTCACGATCGGTGTCCCGGACGTTGCGAAGAGTGAAGTCACCGGTCATGAATACATACCTGTACTCCCGTTTGGCACAGGAGCACAATAATTTTTACCGGGAAAAACACCGGGCTCGGGGGAAAGAAGAGGACGTCTCCCGCACGTTTTATTTCCCAATCGCGAAGAAAGATCCCGCCAGGGATCAGTCGATACGATCCTCATCCACGTTCCTTAAGCCTCCTTTCCCCCGCGATCCGGTAACAAAAGGATCGGGATCACGATCGGTAAATTCGTAAAAAGAACCTGCTCTCATTCTCCACTACAAAACCATTGTAACAACAGGCTTATTATTCCCTGTAGCAAGGTTGATGAGATGGACATTGCACTCAATCTCAGACAGATCGAAGAGCGGGTAGGCAGGCTCTCGCCAGTCCAGAAGATTCTTCTCTCCACAGACGGCTCCGTCACCCAGCTTCTCGAAGCGGTGACGGGTAATCCCGTTGAGATCAGGACCCGGCTCCAGGAGATTGTACCGGCCGATCCCCTCATGGCCGGGCACCTTGCCATCCAGCCCGGCGAGCTGGTCAACAACCGGATCGTGGAGTTGATCGATACAAAGACCGGTGAAGTCCTTATCTACGCCCTCTCGCAGACGCCGGTCGCCCGGCTCTCGCCGGAGTTTAAGGACGACCTGATGAAAGCCGATATACCTATCGGCAGGATCATCCGGCAGCACAAGATCGAGGCCCGACGGGAGATTCTGGAAGCGCGTGTAACCCCGGCGTCCGAACAGGTGAGTGGAATCTTTTCGATTCACAAAAACGAGCCCCTGCTCAGCCGCCAGTACCAGATCATCCACGGGGGCGAACCGCTGATCTTTATCGAGGAGCAGTTCCCGTGCAACCGGTTCCCTGACGGTCACCGGGTGATTGTCCGGACCCCGTCCCGTCTTCACGTGACCCTGCTTGACATGCATGGCGGGTCCGGCCGGGTGGATGGCGGGATCGGCATCGCTCTTGAAGATCCGGCAATACTTCTTGAGGTAGAGCACAGCCCCGGGCTCGAGATCCACGGTGCAGACGACCGGGCAGTCAGGTTTATCCGGCAGGTTGCCAAAAGCGTCCTCTCCCGGCTCGGGATGGGCGGCAGCGTCCGCATCACCGTGCGGGACCAGTTTCCTGCCCATACGGGTCTCGGAAGCGGATCGCAGCTCGCGCTTGCAACCGCACGGGCGATCACCGAACTCTATGGAAAACCCTTGCCGGCCACCACGCTTGCCCGGATGACCGGTCGCGGGGGAACGTCTGGAATCGGCACGGCTGCATTCGATCTCGGAGGGTTCATCATCGATGGAGGCCACACGTTTGGATCGGGCCGGGACAAAACGGATTTCCGCCCGTCCTCTGCTTCACGCGGTATCCGGCCTCCTGCGGTCACGGTCCGGCACGAGTTTCCCCCGGACTGGGGCATCCTGCTTGTCGTCCCTGATCTCCCCGCCGGGGCAAACGGGAGCGCAGAGCTCGACATCTTCAGGCAGTTCTGCCCGGTCCCGCTTTCAGAAGTGCAGGAGCTCTGCCACGAGNNCAGAACGGGATCTCGATCTCTTTGGCTCATCGATCAATGCCGTGCAGGGCCTTGGGTTTAAAAAAGTCGAGATCGGGCTCCAGCCACAGGAAATCCCCGGGCTCCTCGACGTGCTCAGACAGGCGGGTGCCGCAGGAGCGGGCATGAGTTCGTTTGGGCCTACCCTCTACGCGGTCTCCGACACCGGTATGCCCGCTCTTGAACAGGCAGCACTTTCGTTCATGAAAGAGACCTGTGGAGGAACGACCCTCATCACTTCGGCCCGCAACACGGGAGCATCTGTCCGGGTCGTGTNNCAAAGGGTGTTATTTCCCGATTGCGAGAAGCATCTCTTCAAGCGACGGGTACCGGGACTCGATCCGCTCCACCCTGCCGCCCGCTTCCGTGATCGCCGTTGAACATTCGTTGAGCTCGCGGATGTCCTGCACCTCGCAGACCCAGAACCCCTCTTCCTGCCGGTAGGGTTTTGCATGACCGAGCAGCTTGCCCGGGTCATCCAGGGAAAAGAAGATGGAATACGTGATCGAACCAAACTGGTCACGGAGCTCGTGCATGGTCCCAAACGCGGCCATCTTCCCGCGGCGGAGGATCATCACCTTGTCGCAGATCGCCTCCACCTGGTAGAGGTTGTGCGCCGAGAGCACGATCGTCTTGCCCTCTTTTTTGAGTGTGCGGAGATAGTCATNNAGTCAGAGATGAACCGGGAGGTCATCGGGTCAAGCCCGCTCGTCGCTTCATCATAGACCAGAAATGACGGGTCATGGATAAGTGAGCGGGCGATTGCAACCTTGCGTTTCATCCCTTTTGAGAACTCCCCGATTTTTTTGCCGTCGGGTTCAAGGGTCAGCGCCGCGAAGAGCTGGCGGGACCGCACCGCGATCTCCTGTGGGGAGAGCCCGTAGATCTCGCCAAAGAATGCAAGGTAGTTCTCCGCAGTCATCGTCTCGTAAAGACGGGACTCTTCCGGGAGATAGCCGAGATTTTCCTTGAGCGCAAGCGGATTTTTCACAACGTCGATGTCATTGATATACAACTCTCCTTTTGTCGGTGCCACAAGACCGGACACGATCTTCAGAAGCGTTGTCTTGCCTGCACCGTTGTGCCCGATAATGCCGAAGATCTCGCCGTCCTCAAACGAGAAGCTGACGTCATCGAGCGCCAGGAAGTTATCGTATTGTTTGGTTACGTTTTTTGCCGTTATCATAAACCGGGCCTTAATCGATCAGACTTGTGCTGTATAAAAGATAATAGTTGGGATAAAACCAAGCTGATGCCTGAACCGCCGGTAGAATTGCTGTGGCACGTAAGAGAATTTCGTGCGCGGGAGCATGTATGAATAACCGCCAGTTTTACCCGCACTTTTTCTCTTTATTTTTTATGCCAATTTGTCAGAACGGTGAACTATTTCATCAGGTGTAGATACTATTCTGTACTGGTACCCCTCATCCCGCCAAGTATCTGATGGTGATTGCACGGGGTTTGCAGGAGCAAAAGGACGGTGTGTCCGGTTTTGAGTACCCTATCAGATATCTCTACCATCGCCCGATGGGAACTAAAGAAGTCGTTCTCGATGATGTCACGGGACGTCCTGCCGATTGCCATTATTCTTTTTGTCCTGCTGGTTGCTGTCACCGGGTTTGCCGCACAGAGCGGTATGCACCTGCAGGACGGGATCTACAAGATAGGCGTCGATGACCATGCTCTCGCCCGGCTGTTTGCCTCCGATGCCCGTTTTACCGTCTACGAAACCGATGCTCCTGCGCTTGTTATGAACCGGGACTCGTATGACCTGATCGTCATCAACGGGCAGGTGTACGGCAGCACAACCGAGAAAGGGAAGGCTGCAGTAAAAACGCTGGAGCGGGACTACGGCAAATATGTTAACAGCGTCTATAATCAGGAGGACGATCTCTTCGCTGCATACCCGCTCTGGATTGATGTGCAGGATGTGAAAAGCGAACTGGACTTTATGGCCACCCAGAGCGGGGAGTATGTCAAAGCAGCGCCTAATACCGGTGCTCCCGTCCCAGTCGGCGAGATAAAATCGATTCCCACACCCTCACCCACGCTCCAGTTTTCGCAGGACCAGCTGCGGCAGGAACTGGTAAAAACCTCATCTTCAAACACCCAGATCTCGCGGTACACCGATGTGCTCTCATCGGGCAGTTCCATGGGCTCGTTCAGGACTCCTTCGCAACTCTCGCCGCCGCTGCCCTTTGATTCGATCATCCTTGTCTTTGTCTTTATCTTCCCGCTCTACTTCACCTCGCAGTTTTTTATGATGAGCATCATGAACGAGCGCATCGAGCGCAAAGGCGAGGTCCTCCTTTCCACCCCGCTAACAACCTCATCGATCATCATCGGCAAGATGCTCCCGTACTTTATCGGCATGGTTGTAATCTGCACCGGTCTCACCTTTTATATCAAAGCCTCGCCGATCATTATCCTCCCTCTCATCCCGATTATCTTCTTCTTTCTGGCCAATGCGCTTCTCATCGGGATGCTCTCCCGCAGTTTCAAGGAACTCTCGTTTGTCTCCATCTTCTTCTCAACGGTTGCAACGTCTTATCTCTTCTTCCCCAGTATCTTTGCAAACGTCCACGTGATCAGCCTGATCTCCCCGCTCACGCTTATTGTCCTCACCCTGCAGGGGACAGCATGGACGATCACGGACTATCTCTATTCCACCTCGCTCTTCTGGCTGACAGGCGCCGTGCTCTTCTATATCGGTGTGAAGAATTTCAAGGAGGAGCGGCTCTTCTCGGAAAAACCGTTCCTGCACCGGATCCGTGAGTTCCTCGCAGAAGTCCTCTCGCGCCGGCATGTGAATCTCTCCCTCTTCCTGCTCGCCGGGTTCTCAATACCGTTTGTCTTCATGGTGCAGATGATGTGCCTTGTGCTTTTCTTCAACCTGCCCATGCCGTACTCCCTCGTGCTGCTGATCGTGTTTGCCGCATTTATCGAGGAACTGGTAAAAGCGGTGGGGATCTACACCTACTTTGCCGGGGATCCCGGATTCCTGACCTGGAAAAATCTTGTCCTTGGCTGTGCCGCCACGGCAATCGGCTTCCTTGTTGGGGAAAAACTCCTGCTGTTTATCACGCTTGCCCAGATCACCGAGTCGATATTCGGGAGCGTCCTCTTCCTCTCGCTTGGAGCGCTCTGGATGCCGCTCCTCCTGCATTTTGCCGGTGTGGTGATTGTTGCCTGCTGCCTGAAATTCTGGGGTAGAAAGGGGTTTGTGCCCGGCCTTGTCCTGGCAACGATTATCCACTGCCTGTATAACTTCACGATAATTCTGGGGTGGATCCGATGAAACCCCGGCATCTTACGGTTATCGCAAAAAAAGAGTTCCGGGGGCTTTTTAACGAACGGACGATCCTGCTTGCCGTCCTGCTCCAGCTCTTTATCGCGATGTTCTCATCGTTTTTAATGGTCGGACTCACCTCGATGTATGACCCGTCATCGCTCTCGAAATATTCCCAGTTCAGGTACAGTGTCGCGTACGTGGGAAACGATTCTGCGGTGCTTGACTACCTCGAGAAAAGCCCGGACTTCACGGTCTACAAAATGGATCTTTCGCCCGCGGTAGAGGCACTCAAAGAGCGCAAACTGGCGGCGGTGATCTATGTGCCCGACACGAGCCCGGCTGCACAGGAACCGGTGAAGATTACACTCTATTCGCTCGCAAACGATATCCAGAGCGCCATCGTTGATGTCAAGATAAAAGATATCTTTCTTGCCTATGAAAAAGACCTGCGGCAGATCCGTGCATACCGGCTGAACGAGCTGCCGCTGCCGGTCAACATCCCGAAAACCAGCGGCGGGGACTTCTACGAGTTTGTGTACGGGCTGCTGATCCCGCTCCTTGTTTTTATGCCGGCAATCATCGCATCCGCGCTGGTTATCGATCTCATCACCGAGGAGTACCAGCACGAGACACTGGAAACGCTGGTCTCAACACCGGTGACCTTTGCCGAGATGGTGTGGGGCAAAGTGCTCGCCTGCGAACTGCTTGTTCCGGTGCAGGCAGGAGCATGGCTTATCCTGCTCATGATAAACGGGATTGCCATACAAAATGCCGGGCTGATTTTGGTCCATGTCTGTATCTCGTCCCTGATCCTGATCCTGCTGGGGGCACTTGTGGCCCTGCACTACCGCGAGCGTACAGCTGCGCAATTCATTTTTTCCACCGCACTGGTCGTCGTCATCCTGTTCGCGCTTGCCCTGCCGGCAAACCCGCTTAATATTCTTACCCAGCTCGCGGTCGGAACTGCGGGCATGACCCAGTGGGTGGTTTTGGGGGTGAGCATCCTCGCGTGTATCGTCCTTTCGTATATCACCTTCTGGTATGCAGAACTGGTTGGGCGGGAGCACCACACCTCGTAACTGCAGGTTTTGCCGGAATATTTTTTTTGCGCGAGGACGGATACGGGAACACAGGAAACAAAAATGAGACCACGTACAGTTCTTCGTTCTCTTCAAAACCTAACGCGGGAGTGTGAATGCCAAAAAAGGGATTATTATTTCATGGAGGTGATCTGCTCATCGATGACCTTGTAGACCTTGCCCCCCGAGGTCACATATACCTCGCACCGGTCAGTTCCCCGCGTTCCCACAATAATAATTTCATCGCCGCGCCGGGGTTTCTGACCGGCATCCATGGTCCGGTCAATGACTGTGCCGTCAGAGAGGGTGGCTACCATGTGAATTGCCTGAACAAAGACCTCGCCTTTGCCCCCATTGTAGAGCAGGTGGATCGTGCTGTCAGTCCGGTCTTTTGTCAGCTGGAGATCCACGAACTGCTCCGGGGGCAGGGTAACGACCAGATCAAGTGTCGCTGTTGGTACGGGCTGGCTGGTTGTTACCGCAACAGGCATTGTCTGGGGAGCTGTGGTTTCAACCGGCGTGATCACTGCTTCAGAGGGGCTTGAACAACCGGCAAAAAGCGCACAGCAGATGAGCGCGGAAAAGGCAAGGAGAATACATGCGCATTTCATGAGAATTGCTTTCATTTGTGTATATTTCTTATTTGTGCTCAAGATGTATGCGAATGATCAGGCGAATTTTTACCGGATGTTCCCCCTGCACCACCCATTCCGGGCCGTTCCCGTCCACAAAATTGCAGATAAGAACAGTTAAATTAAAAAGGACACCCGGATTAACTCTACATATCAGGAGTACAAGGAATGTTCTGTCCAAAATGTGGAAAAGAAACTGATGCCTCCGGACAATTCTGCCAGTGGTGCGGGGCAACGATTGAGCCGGCACCGGCGAGATCGGTTGCAGTTGCCGCCCCGGAAGAGATTGAAGGACCGGAGATCGGCATCTACGCCGGGCTGGGCCGGCGGCTCATCGCGTTTATTATCGATATCATACTCATTCTCCTCATCGGCGTCGTCGTTATATCGTTTTTTAACCTGATTCCCGGGATCAAATACTTCTATTACCTCACGGTCAGCCATGCGCCGATCAGCTCACTGACGGAAGCAGGAACGGTTGATGCGGCAGTTGGCCCGATCGTTGCATCGCTTGGCATGCTCCTTATCATCATCCCCTGGCTCTATTATGCAGGGTTTGAGTCCTCACGCAGCCAGGCTACCCCCGGCAAGGTGCTCATGAAGATCGAAGTGACCGATCTCGACGGGACACGGCCGACCTTTGCCCGGGCAACACTCCGCCACTTTGCAAAATTTATCTCGGCGCTGATCATCTTCATCGGATTTCTGATGATCGGGCTCACCAAAAAGAAGCAGGGGCTTCACGATAAGATTGCCGGCTGCCTTGTTCTCCTTCAGGAATAATTTTTTTTCTCTATTTTTTTTATAATCCGCAGGGTTCGTAATTCTTCGTACGCTGGTATTGCCAGATTATGCGAAGCCAGAAATCTATTGTTGGTTCAATCGCCAAAAAAGAGTGGGGAGGGATGAAATCCCTTTAATGGAACCGGTATTTCATCCACAACAAAAACAGGATAAGAGCAAAGGTGATGATATTTGCCGCGATGATGGGTAATGATCCAATCCAGATCCCATATACCGTCCAGAGCAGCACACCAATCGCAAAGAGCAGGAGCATCGCCAGCGAGAGGTCCTTTGTCTCCCTGAGTTTCCAGCTCCTCATCACCTGAGGAACAAACGAGAGCGTGGTGAGCGTCCCGGCGATGCATCCGACAAGAACAATAGTATCCATGAAGTGTCTCCTCGACTATTTGTTTCCCAATTGATTTATACCGGCAGGCAACCAGCCATTCGTGCCCATGCCTGTGACGTTATCTGTGATTTTTATGGATCCCGGGGCCGTGAGATGGTCTCACGGGGGGCATTCATGGGTTCTCCGGAATAACCATCAGCCACCGATCAGGTAAAAAGGATCGGTCGCGAAGTGCGAAAGTGGAAAGGAGGCGAAGAACAAAGAGAGATTAATAAAATCCTATTTCCGTGCGGTCGCTTTGAAAAACGTATAGCAGAAAACGCCGTCCGGCTCAGCCGTACGGTAAAGTGCTGTTATCCCCCGCTCCCATGCATCCCGGCTCATCAGCCCCTGCTTTTGCACCTCTTCGGCAACACCTTCGACCATGGCCGTGAAGGTCAGCCTGGTAAACCCTTCGACAAGATTGGGGCGGGTGGCGTCAACATAAACCATCCGCGGGGAGATGCTGACATCCCTGTATCCGGCGCCTCTCACCAGCGGATAGAGCTGCCTTCCAATAAGGGCATTGCCTCCCATCCTCTGCTGGAGAAGCACAAGACAATCAATTGCCCGGTGAGCATCCGCATTATCCGGGTGGAAGAACGTGGAGCCATGATCCCCTTCGATGACGGTTAAGGTGCCGCCCTCTTTCAGGAGCGGGCGGAGCTGTTCCAGTGCCCGTTGCGGTTCTGCGAGATGATCCAGCACAAAGCAGACAAAGAGGTGATCGAAGCTGGACGGTTCAAACGGGAGATGGAAGATATCACCCTGACGGAATGTCACGTTGGTAATCCCGTTTTTCCGGATAGTTTCCCGTGCCCGTTCCAGAGAATCCTTGGATATATCGATGGAGGTGATGTGAGCTTCGGGGCTGTTCTTTGCAAGGATCACCGTCTGGGCGCCAATACCGCAGCCGGCCTCGAGCACACGTGAGCCGGCGGGATACCGCGTATCATGATGGAGCAGGTCAGTGAGCGTCTGGGCCTGGTCTGCGAGCCGGTCCGATTCGCGGGCTGAATATCCATGAACATACGTGTGGTGTAGTACCATAGGTGTCCTCAATGAGTTCTTCTGGAGACATCAGGATATAATGCTGATAGTGTAATTTTCTTTGGTTGTGGTACAAAAAAGTACGGTTGGGGTGGATTACCGGGCAAGGAATCTTACAAAAGAGTTGAGGATCAAGTCAGGATAAGATCTAAAACACGGGAAACTACTCCAGACGAGAATCAATAGTTTTGTTCGGACAACGGTAAATGTATAATTGCGTTAAAACATAACCGGAGCAGCCCCCATTACCTGTTTTTGTCAGACCGTCAGGAAAATAGGAGCCAATTGAACTCGAAATTAATAATAGAATTTCACTAATGATAACAAGGCCAGGGCCGAGATTTGAACCCGGGTCGAGGGATCCACAGTCCCTTAGGATAACCAGACTACCCTACCCTGGCAGATGTCCCTTTTAACTTGGCAGTGTACTCTGATTAATTTATCTCCCTCATTCCCCGGTCATTCACGCGCTTTTCTCTAGAGCACCCTTATAGTTGCGTAAAAGAGGCACAGGTATTGCCGGCATAAGGCGTGATTATTAATATCACCGGGTATCCATAACATATCAGGTGGCTCTGAAAGTTTTTTCATAGAAATATCGTGGAACGTCACGTCACGTTCCACAGGGGATGAGAGGGCTATTGTTCATCCCGTATCAGAGCAAGCGACAACAACGAGGTAGGAGCGATGGCGCAAAACCCGAAGATCAGGACGCCGATTGTCTGTGTAATGGGCCATGTTGATCACGGGAAGACGTCCCTGCTTGACCGGATCCGGGGGTCATCGGTGGTCGCATCGGAAGCGGGTGCAATTACCCAGCACATCGGTGCCACAGTGGTGCCCATCGAAGCAATCCGCAGCCTGAGCGGGTCAATGGAAAAGATCCCGATCAACATCCCGGGACTTCTCTTCATCGATACACCGGGACACCACGCCTTCACCACCCTGCGGGCACGGGGCGGTGCGCTTGCCGACATGGCAATCCTTGTNNAAAGTCGACCGGATCCACGGGTGGCGGAAAAACGAGAACGCATCGTTCCTGTCGACGTTCAATATGCAGAACGAACGGGTAAAAACCGATATCGAGACCAAGACCTATGAGATTGTCGGAAAACTCTCCGATCTCGGGTTCTCAGCTGACCGGTTTGACCGGGTATCGGATTTCCAGCGGAACCTCGCCATCGTCCCCCTGAGCGCCCATACCGGTGAAGGGATTGCTGATCTGCTGATGATCATGATCGGGCTTGCCCAGCGATACATGGGAAGCGAACTCGCACTTTCCGTGGAAGGTCCGGGTGCCGGCACGGTGCTCGAAGTCAAGGAAGAGCGGGGACTGGGACCAACACTTGATGTAATCCTCTACGATGGGACACTCTCGGTCGGTGACGAGATTGCCCTTGCCACGCAGGACGAGGTTATTGTCACCAAGGTCCGCTCCCTCTTAAAACCCCATCCGATGAAGGAGATCCTCGTGGAGGAAAAGTTTGAACGGGCGAAATCTGTCGTGGCGGCGGCCGGTATCAAAGTCTCGGCCCCCGGTCTCGAACGGGTGATCGCCGGTTCACCGCTCTTTGTAATCCGGGGTAACCTTGCAGAGGTTGAAGAGCGCATCAAAAAAGAGATGAGCGAGATCCATGTCAACCTCTCTGATGAGGGGATCGTGATCAAGGCAGATACGATCGGTGCGCTGGAAGCGCTCTGCAAGGAACTGGAGAGCAAACAGATCGGCGTAATGCGGGCGGAAGTCGGACCGGTGAGCCGCCATGACCTTATCGATACCGAGACGATCAAAAATCCCGTGTTCCGGGTGCTCCTCTCGTTTAACACGCCAACCCTTCCTGACGCGGCGGAAATGATCAAAGACCCGCTCTATACGCAGGTCAAGGTCTTTGACGGGAAAGTGATCTACCAGTTGATCGACCAGTATNNCGGCAAAGATCCGTCTCCTGCCGGACTGCGTGTTCCGGCAGAGCAACCCGGCAGTGGTGGGTGTGCGGGTGCTGAGCGGTAAACTCAGGAGCGATGTTGACCTGATTAAAACCGACGGTAAAAAAGTCGGTCACCTGAAATCCATGCAGGCACGTCAGGAAACGATACGCGAGGCGGATGCCGGCCTTGAAGTGGCGATCTCGATTGAGGGTGCAACAGTCGGA
>PNBP01000161.1 GCA_003136075.1 Methanoregula sp.
CAGCTCTTGCACTCGCCCTCGTAATCGGAAAACGGGTTGGGTTTGGCAAGTATGCCCTTGAACCGGCAAATATCCCGATGACCATCCTTGGTGCAGCACTCCTCTGGTTTGGCTGGTTTGGCTTTAACTCGGGAAGTGCACTGGCAGCAAACGGACTTGCAGCAAGCGCATTTGTGACGACAAACACCGCGGCAGCAGCAGGTGCACTAGCCTGGCTTCTTGCAAGCTGGGTACATGGAAAACCAAGCTCGCTTGGATTTGTCAGTGGAGCTGTCGCCGGACTGGTTGCAATCACGCCAGGCGCCGGGTATGTCACCCCCATGGCATCAATTCTCATCGGTGCAATCGCCGGTATAGTCTGCTACAGGANNAGACGCCGGTATAGTCTGCTACAGTATTATGCTCTGGCGGATCAGGAAAGGTCTTGATGAGAGCCTTGACGCGTGGGCAGTACATGGCATGGGCGGACTCTGGGGTGCACTCGCCACCGGTATCTTTGCAGCCGCCGCCGTAAACGGAGCATCGGGTCTCCTAGAGGGCGATGTTCACCAGTTCATCGCAAACGCAACAGGTGCATTCGCTGCGCTTATCTACGCGTTTGTCATAACCTATATCCTCGCAATCATTATCGACAAAACCATTGGACTGCGTGTCACGGAAGAAGAAGAATATGTCGGCCTTGATATCTCCCAGCACGGGGAGCGGGCATAAAGCAGGTGATCTACTATGAAAATGGTAAAAGCAATCATTAAACCGGAACGGTTTGAGTTTGTGAAAAAAGCACTTGAGGACAAAGGATTTAACGGGATGACGGTTGTCGAGGTCAAAGGCCGCGGTGAACAAAAGGGAATTGCACTTGAGTACCGCGGGGGCCTGATGATAGTCGATCTCCTGCCAAAGATCCAGCTCGAAATCGTAGTCCGGGAAAGTGCATTGGATGAAGTGGTCTCAATCATCACTGATGCAGCCCGAACAGGAAAAATTGGCGATGGCAAGATCTTCGTTATGCCCGTAGAAAAGTCAATCCGTATTCGTACCGGGGAGATGGAAACCTAAAACAACCCTGCCACAACAGGATGAACACATGGTCTGGTTATCACCAGCCATTTTTTATTACACACTGAAACCAAAGAAACGTCCAACTGGGGGTATACCAGATTTTGGCCACCATCATGGCCAAAAAAATATTTTATTCAAATTCAAGAAGGCTTCGCAATTTTTTTTCGATATGCGGCGATATATGAAAATGTCCGGGCAGCGTGAATGCACCGGTATCCCGCATAACAGATTCTTCTATATCCTCATCTGAAATCCCGTGCTGGTGGTGGTTTACTATTTCATGGAAGAATACATTTTTTCCACCGGGAATAATCCGGCACAACACATTGGTGTTTTCGCCTGCCCGGATATAATAGTAGGACATCCCCACTTGGGAATTCCGGTACTGTTCGAGTTGTTCAAGGATCGCCGCATATTCCGGCTCAGATTCGTCAGGCATAATATACCGGGGCAATGGCTCGGCACTGCATACAGGTTTTGATGTTGGCATATCTCATTTCCCCTCCCCACTCTTACCCATGGTATGCTGGTTTGTAGCATGGATAACAGTACGAGAGCAATATCGTTCCTGGTTATATATATTTTTCTATAACCGCGATAGAATGCGGATATAAGGATCATCACGCAAAAAAAGCAGATTGTTATTTACTATGCAAAACAGAGATTTATAAACAACTATGATCCCGTGGCTGAATACCAATTTTAAAAATTTTAAACCAACCGCAGCCATCGCACTCAATGCCACGCGGCACATGAACCGGGTCGAACGAAAGAAACTTTTTTCACCGGATATCGAACCGATGCGAACCGCAGAGGGGCGGTGGTTTGAGGCCATCGTCTATGAAATGTTTCTTGAAATATCACAAAAATACAGCCATATCAAATACCTCGCACGGAAAGGTGCCGATGCACCACACACCCGGGATCAGGCACAACTCGGGCAGAACGGAATTTTTTATTCGAAATCCGGAGATATCACTATCCGTGGAAACGGTCAGGACTTGGCTGAGTTTGACCTGCTGCTCGTGGATTCCAAGGAATGGGTGGCATTTGGCGAGGTTGTCACATCCCCGGCGGACTTAAAAGAGTTTGAAGTTGAGATCGCATTTAAAAAGAGACTGCTCGGGTATTTGTACGACCAGGAACATGTCCCGTTCCTGCTCATCTCATCATTTGACATTTCGAATTATTCCGTGGTCAAAAGGCTTGCAAAAGACAAGGATAACGCGATCATCCACACCAGTTCCTGCGAGCAGATCAAAAAACTGGTCAAACATTACCGGCCACGTATCCTGTATACCAATCCTGACCACCATCCCAAACTGATCCGGGCAACGGACATCCCCTTCAAGAGATCGTTTGATTACAAAAAATATCATGACGAGATGAAAGTTCATATTCTTTCGGAGATTTCGCGGAATACCGGAGTTAAAAATTACGAACCGCCAACAGAAACAACGGCAATTGTAAAAAAAATTCTCTTCGGCTCATGTTACCCGCAGGCAGTCAAAGCAGTCTGTGAACGATACGGGCTTTCGGTGCGGGGCAAACGCGTAGAATTTGCAGAATTTGGCAAATATTTCTCAAGTGCTATTATCGCCATGGACCTGCCCGGTCATGAACTGATTATTTATCTCAGGTCCCGCCAGAAACGGGAATACCTAAAAATGGTCCAGGTTAAGGATGGTCATTTTAAATTCGAGCGGCCGACTCCTTCGCGGGTCGGATTTTTCATCTGGCTTGAATCGATTAAGCCTACGCTTGGTGTTGGAATTACGCTTGAGATCCTTGATGCATTCTCGCTCAAAGATATGGGGGAAAAATAATCCATATACAAGAAAGGCAACTGTAAATTTTTTTGTTTTTTATCCTGAACATTACTATGCGATGAATAAATTGCAGACGAATATTCAAAAAAAGTCCGGGAAAATTTCCCGGAAAAGCAGATGAATCCCTTCTGACCAGACGTTAATCGAGCAGAACACCCATTGCCTCATCGTACCGGGCACTCATGACATAGGCAATACCGGAAACCTCTGCAGCTTCTGGCGTAAGTGCCATCAGATCACCGCGGGTGATCGTCGAGAGGTTAAAATTCCTGCTGCCGGCCATGATCTGCTGGAGACCGGTCTTAAACTTCTGTGCATAGGTGTAGATACCAACGGCACCCATCGGGATCTCTTTCATGCGGGAGCCGAACTTCTCCTTGAGCTCCTCGTAGCAGACAAAGATCTCTTCCATGGAGTTGCCGTACTTTGAGACCGACTTTGGCAGCTCGCCATCCTTGATCCACTTCTCGATGTTCTTACCGACCATGCCGGGGATCATGAGCCCACGGCCCATACAGACGGCTTTGAAATAGGGGCTGCCCATCGCAAGTGCCTTGAATACACTGGGTTCGTCAGAGAATCCGCCAGCCATCGCAAGGTCAGGAACACGGTGGCCCTGCTGCTCCAGTTTCCGGCAGAAATCATATGCCAGTGACTGGAGATAGAACGTCGGGATACCCCATTCGTTCATCATCGGCCACGGGCTCATGCCGGTTCCACCGGGTGCACCGTCAATGGTGAGCAGGTCGATCCTGGCTTCGGAACAGAAACGGAGTGCTATCGCGAGTTCGACCATGGAGTAGGCGCCGGTTTTTAACGTCACACGCTTGAACCCGATATCACGGAGCCGGTCGATCTCGTCCATGAATCCTTCTTTTGTTATAAAACCCAGACGGGAGTGCCGCTCGAACTCCCTGATTGCACCGGCCTTGTAGGCCGCCTGGTTCTTATTTAAGGTCGGATCCGGAAGAATGATGAAGCCGCGCTTCTTCAGCTCGATTGCACTCTCAAGCGAACTAACCTTGATCTCACCACCGATACACTTTGCACCCTGTCCCCACTTGAGCTCGATCGTGTCCAGGTTGTGTTTGCTGGCGACATACTCCGCGGTTCCAAGGCGGGTGTCTTCAACATTCATCTGGACAAGTATCTCACCATAGCCATCATGGAATTTCTTAAAGACGTTGATGCGCCGGTCCATCTCGGGAGAGGCGCTGACTTTGCCCTTGTTGTCAAGTTTCAGACCCGGGTCAATACCGCAGACATTCTCACCGCAGACGCACGTGATTCCGGATATTGCTGCACCAACTGCGAAGTGTTCCCAGTTTATCCGTGCAATGTCGGTTGA
>PNBP01000047.1 GCA_003136075.1 Methanoregula sp.
CCTGTAAAAAGGCCCCGGTACCTGAAGGAATCCCCGTGCAGAGTATTTTTCCTGCATACGATGCACAGCCGTTGACTCTTTATAGGTTTTTTAAATCTGAATTACGGCATTATCCCGTTTTTTCCGGATGATTACTTGGCAATCCCGGATCTTCTGCGCAGCAATACCGGTCTCCCCGGCTGCCTTTTCAGCGTCAGTGGCTAAAAGTGCATCTGCATCGATGATGCCGGCTTTGAGGAGTTTTTCTATCGCGGTTTCTGACAATCCCTTGATTGCCAGCAGCTGTTTTTTACCTTTCTCCATCTGCTGTTTTGAATATTTTTTCGGCGCCGGTTTGTTGAGGTACTGGCAGACCATGGCAACATGGCGCTGGATTGTGGAAGAACTCATGCCCGTTCTCTCGCTTAATACTTCCAATGGCATCGAACAGAATGCGTCAGGATCGGCAACCCCTGCCGCGAGATACTTTTTCAGGCTGACAGCAGGAATACCGATCTCTTTTAAGATCTGCCCGTTATACGAGAGCTGGGCCTGGGTGAGCAGCTGCTGTGTCTCGCTCTCGCTGATACCTGCCTTGTGCAGGAGTGCAGGACTGGCTTTTGCGAGCGTTGCAATGTCACCGACTCCCCCGCTTTTGAGGGTATCCATGATCTTTGCATAACTGCGCCCTTTGCGCGGGATCAGGTGGTTGCGCATAAATTTGCGGCATTCCGAACGCCGGCGAAGTTTTTCAAGCACCAGTTCTGCTTCGTGCTGCAGGTTCTGTGCCGCTGCCGGTGTAAGATTAAGTGTTTTTTCGATCTTCTCCGGTGTGCTGCGGACGATCTCTGCAACTGTGTAGATGTGCCGTGCACGGGCTTTTTCGAGCAGTGCCTCGTTCATCGAGGGGATCTCGGTCAGGGATTCGGTGTTGGAGTTGATATGGTGGCAGAGCGGGCAGCCGATATCCCAGGGACGGGCACCTTTCCTGACCAGCCGCACAAAATGAAGGTGGTGTTTTTCGCACACGTCGTCAGTGCGCACTGCCCAGCCCCACTGTGTTACCGGAAGCCCGATGTTGAAACTGCATTCCGGGTAATGGGAACACCCGATGAACTGCGTTGAGCCCCGCATATGTTTGATCGCGAGCATCCCCCCGCATACCGGGCAAGCGCCAAGGTTCATCTCTTCGGCGGTACGGTTGCGGATATCATCACCGATCTCCTGTTCATGGCTCTCGAGCTGGTTAAAGGCCGCATGCAGCATCTCGCGTGATTCTTTTACCACGTCTTCGCGGGTCCGTTTGCTCTCTTTGATCTGCTGCATGTGATCTTCGATGGTTGCTGTCATGCCGGGTTTTGTAATCGTATCCGCATGGTTTTCCAGCGATTCGGTTACGACTCTTCCGACGAGCGTGGGGCGCAGCGGGGTTCCCTCGACATACTTGCGGGAGACCAGTTTCGCAATTACTTCATGACGGGTGCTCTTGGTGCCAAGCCCAAGTTCTTCCATCCGCTGGATCAGCTTACTCTGCGTGTACCGGGCTGGTGGCTGGGTCTCCTTCTCATCGAGGGTGACCTTTTTGATTGGAAGGATCTCGCCGGCAACAAACAGCGGCAGGATGGTTTCTTTTGCCTCGGAGAATGGGTAGACCTGGTGCCAGCCGGGTTCGAGCAGGAGCCCGCCGGTGGTCGTGTACTCTTCCCCGCCGGCATTGAAATTGATCTTTAGGGTCTTCCAGAGTGCATCGGGGGAGAGTGTTGCAAGGAACCGGCGGAGCACAAGTTCGTAGACCTTAAACGCGTCATCACCGATACTTTCCCGGGTGGCGACTCCGGTCGGGTGAATGGGCGGGTGATCGGTAGACAATTTCTTTCCCCGTGTTGGTACAGCCCGGCGGTGTGCGATCACCCATTCCACGTCCTTTTTAAACGGGGAGTTTTTGATAACCGTCAGCAGACTGTCGAGATCGAGCGATGCCGGGTAGATCGTGTTGTCGGTTCTGGGGTAGGAGATGTACCCGTTCATGTACAGGTCTTCAGCAATACGCATCGCGTTTGCTGCAGAAATCCCGAGCCGGGCAGCGGCGACGATATAGGTGGTCGTATCAAACGGTGATGGTGACCGGTCCTGTTTTGTGCCCTCTTTTACGTCGGTAACCGTGAGGGGCGGCTTTGTCCGGTTGTAGGCGCGTTCGGCCGCCGCCTTCTCCTTAAAACGTCCGTTGGTGTGACGGACTTCAATGATCTCCTTGTTTTTCTCGGTCTCAAGTGAGAGCTGCCAGTATTTTTCCGGGACAAATGCTTCAATCTCTTTTTCCCGGTCGACAATCATCGAGAGTGTCGGGCTCTGGACACGCCCTACCGAGAGGATGTTCTGGCCGCCTCTCCGTGCAGCAAGCGAGATGAACCGGGTGAGGGCAGCGCCCCACATCAGGTCAATAGACTGGCGGGCTTCCCCGGCAGCGGCAAGGGCAAAATCAAGGGCGGTGGTGTTTGAAAATGCATGCCGGATCTCCTGCGGCGTGATGGCGGAGAACCGCGAACGGTCGACGGGAACGTTTGGGTTGACCGCCCGGACGAGTTCATATGCCTCTTTTCCGATCAGTTCCCCTTCCGTATCAAAATCCGTTGCAATCGTTACCTGTTCGGCATGCCGTGCCAGCTTCTGGAGCAGGGCAACGATCCGCTTCTCTGTTGGTACTTTGATCGTTTTGGCATCGATCAGGCTGCGGGGTGTATATTTCTCGCTGCGCCAGTTCTCGTATCCCGGCTCAAAGTCCACTTCAACGACATGCCCGCGAAGTCCGACGGTCGTTGTGTCGCCAAACGAGTAAGTGGAAACGCCTGCATCTTTTTTCTCGGTGATCGTCTTTCCTTCGGCGAGGATCTCGGCAATGCGCCGGGCAGAGATGTTCTTTTCTGCAACTATCAGGTGCACGGGTGGTCACGCATCCGTTTGTTTGATGGATTCGACAATCATACGGTTGAGTTCTCCGGGATCAGACCGCCCCCGTGTCTGCTTCATAACATGTCCGACAAGGAAGTTGAGAGCGCCGTTCTTGCCAGACCGGTAATCCTCGACGGCTTTGGGGTTCCCGCTGATGACGTCGGCAATGATGGCAGCAAGAGCCCCGTCATCGCCACTGGTCTTTGCAAGATTTAAGCGCTTGACGATCGCATCTGCCGTCTCACAGGGTTTTTTATTCAGGCGCTGGTCGAGCATCTCCCGGAGCACTTCAATACCGCTTTTATCGGTGATCGTTTCCTGTTTGAGCAGCAGGACAAGGCCGGTGAATGCAGGGACGTCCAGCGCATCAATGCTCATGTTGCGGTAGTTCAACTCCCCAATAAGCGTGTCGGCAATCCATGTGGCGGCAAGCGTGGAGAGTCCTTTTGGATCCGCATCTACGGTCTTTTCAAAGAAGTTTGCCAGTCGGAGCTCGCCGGTCAGGGTGCGGGCATGGTTGAGGGAACAGCCGTACTGGGCGATAAACCGCTCGCGCCGGGCATCGGGGAGTTCGGGGAGGATAATGTCGTGCACCCATGACTGGACATGGAGCGGACGGAGGTCCGGCTCCGGGAAGTACCGGTAGTCGTGCTCCTGCTCCTTTGACCGCCCGGCCTGGGTAACCCCGCGGGCTTCGAGGTAATGACGGGTCTCCCGCTCGACTTTGAGCCCGCGACGGATCAGGTTTCTCTGCCGGGTGACTTCAAAGTTGAGTGCCTTTTCCACTCCCTTGTAGGAGGTAATATTTTTAACCTCTACCCGGTTGCTCCCGCGAAGTGAGATGTTGGCATCGACCCTGAGCGACCCCTCCTTCTCGCTGTCAAAGACCCCGAGATATTCAAGCGTTGCCCGGAGTTTATTTAAGAATTTCCGGGCCTCTTTTGCCGAGCACATATCCGGCTCGCTGACAATTNNATACCGGCACGGTTGTAATCCACGAGTGAATACCTGCCGCGTTCGGCATTGCCCATGTGGACAAGCCTGCCCGGGTCTTCCTCGACATGGATACGGGTGAGATGGATGCGCCGCTCCCCCCCTTCATCACCTTCGATCTCCAGGTACCCGCCTTCCGCGAGCGGTTTGTCGTACTGTGTGATCTGGTATGCCTTGTCAAGGTCGGGATAGAAGTAGTTCTTCCGCGAGAATTCCGATTCGGGAATGACGGTGCAGTTGAGGGCTTTTGCGACCCGCATCGCGTACTCGATCGCCCGCTTATTCAGGACAGGCATCGAACCGGGCAGGCCAAGGCAGACCGGGCAGACATGGGTGTTGGGGCCATCTGAACGGTAGTCGGTGGAGCAGCCGCAGAAAAGCTTGCTTTTTGTGTCCAGCTGGCAGTGGACTTCGAGGCCGACCACGACATCTGCGTCGATCATAGCCGCACCGCCTGTTCATAGGCATACGCAACATCGATGACACGTTCATCTTCAAAGGGCCGTCCCATGATCTGGAGCCCGACAGGCATCCCGTCCACCTTGCCGCAGGGGACCGAGATGGCCGGTATGCCGGCGAGGTTGACCGGCACCGTCAGGATATCAGAGAGATACATGGAGAGAGGATCGCTTTTCTCCCCCAGCCTGAATGCGATGGTGGGCATCGTCGGGCCACAGATCACATCCACCTCAGAAAAGATCCGGGCAAAATCTTTCCTGACGTTTTCTCTGGCGACTTGTGCTTTTGCATAATATTTCCCGTAATACCCGCTGGATAGTGCAAAGGTCCCCAGCATGATACGGCGCCGGACTTCCGTGCCAAATCCCGCACGGCGCACGTCCCGGTACGCATCGTGCCATGACTTTAAGGTGTCTGCTGCCGGGCCATACCGGATACCGTCAAAGCGTGCGAGGTTGGAGCTCGCTTCGCTGGTGCAGATCACGTAGTATGCGGCAAGCGCGTATTCCATCGAAGGGATGCTGCACGGGACCGTGGTGGCTCCCAGTTCCTCAAGATTGGTTATTGCCTTTTTCACCGATGCAGCAACGTTCGGGTCAACACCAGCACCGAAATATTCCTGCGGGATACCGATCCGCAGGCCCTTGATGTCTGCGTTTGGGGTGTGGGTATACGGGCGGTCATATGACGTGGTGTCGCGGCGGTCATGGCCGGCAATGAGCTGCATGAGGAGCGAGACATCGGACACCGTGTTTGCCATGGGCCCGATCTGTTCGAGCGAGTTTGCATACGCGATCAGGCCGTACCGGGAGACCCTGCCATACGTGGGTTTGAGCCCCACGATCCCGCAGAACGCGGCGGGACACCGGATCGATCCACCGGTATCGGTTCCAAGGGCCATCCGCACCATGCCGGCAGCCACTGCCGCTGCACTGCCACCCGATGAACCGCCGGGGACACGGTTGGGATCATGGGGGTTGAGCGTCGGGCCAAACCCGGAATTTTCCGTGGTTGTCCCCATGCCAAACTCATCCATGTTGGTCTTGCCGACAATTGCTGCACCGGCCTGTTTGAGGAGCTGCACCGCGTGCGCATCATAGGGGGGGATGTATCCTTTGAGGATCTTTGACGCACAGGTGGTCTCAATTCCAAGAGTCGAGATATTGTCTTTGACGGCAACGGCAATGCCGGAAAGTTTCCCTTCGCCATAAGGAGCTTTTTTTACGGTGGAGAGGAACGCGTGGAACCGGTCATCCGGGTTAAAGGAAATTTCGTGCGCCGTCACTGCATCACCCGGGGGCCTTTGATATACCCGTTCTCCTGTCCGCCGGCGTTTTTGAGGACTTCTTCCAGCGGAAGGGACGGTTCGACGATATCCTCACGCATCACGTTTGAAAGGTCGCGGGTGATCACACCGTCGCCTTTTACCTTGTCAAGGATGTCAAAATAGTCAAGTATTGCATTGAACTGTCCGGTAAAGGCGCCCAGTTCATCTTTATCGATGCCGATATCGGCAAGCCCTGCGATATGCTCCACGTCTTCTTTAGTGACCATGTTGTGCCTCTTGGATGTGGTCTATGTAATCTTGCACGGACGTTTTATAACCATTTTTACGGGCAGTCTTTTTTAATACTCCCCAGACCCCGCTCCCGTACTGCATCGCTTTTTTCTCGTAGTCTGCGAGTTCTTTGGGGATATGCTGCGCTGCAACCGCCCGTAACGGGATCTTCCGGTGGCCATCATGCACTTTCTCTTTGGCCGGGATCGCTGCTGCCGCGCGCACGACCCGGATATCAAGGTACGGCATGGAGAGGTAGCAGCCGTGCAGTGCGGCAACCGACTGGTCCCGGTCTGCCTGCTGCTCAAGCCCCAGAACATCCCGGGCGAGGTCTTCTTCGAGTGTTGTGGTTTCACGGTACCGCGAATACCCGCCGAACAGCTCGTCCGCACCTTGTCCCGTAATGATCCGCTGGTACCCGTGCTGCCCCGCCCAGCGGGCAATAAAAAACTGGGTGAGTGCGATGCCAAGGTTTACCGGATCTTTTTTCGGTATTGCGGCGAGAACTGCCGGGACGGCGGCTTCGATCTCTGCCGGTGTGATGGTATNNAGGAAAGTCCCAGCAGCGCTGCGGCATGCTGTGCCTGCCTGAGGTCATGGGAGCCAGCAAGGCCGACTGCCATGCATTCCCGGCCTGCGAGTGCAGCAACAAGACTTGAGTCCACGCCGCCCGAGAGAGCGACAACCCCTTCATCGCTGCGCAGGTTTACCGCGATACTGATGGCCGCGTCAAGAGCGAGGGGTTCCGGGTCAGGTTCGATTAAAAATTCTTTTTTGCCGTCACAGGTCCATGTGCCTTTTTCGCACGGGCCGGGCATGATCCCGAAATGGTCACGGGCATGGCACTTCCCGTATGAAATACGGAACTCGCCGCCAAACCGGCGCATTGTTTCAGGCGCCGTGCGCACGATCTCCTCAAGTTCTGTGGCACTGAGTTTTCTGCCATCGAGCTCCACCCATCCTGCACACTGAAACGGGGTCATGACTTGTCGGATAGTGTATGAAAGCACCTACGCATAAAACACATGGAAGATACTATTCGCATACCCTATATGGAAAAAGATTCCAGTACCCGGTGATAATGATGCATTCGGTGCAGCGGATTGGTATACTGGCAGTCGCATTGCTTCTTTTCTGCGGCATGACCGGGACGGTGTATGGTGACAGCCTCATCCTCCTCTGGAAGGTACATTCGCAGGATGACCAGCCAGTCTCCGGCATAACCATCGCGGATGACGGGTCACGGGTGTTGGCGGGTGGCGGCCAGCTCGCGGTATTTTCACGGAGCGGCGACCGGCTCTGGGGCGGGAATGTCGGTGCCATCGCGGCAATGAGCGGGGACGGGAAGTACGTGGTCACCGCGATTGACAGGAACGTGCTCCTGCTCGATAATGGCGGTGTGAACGTCTGGACCCGGACGATGGGTGCACCGGTCAGCAACGTCGCGATCTCAAAAAACGGTTCTCTTGTTGTTGCGATGGACACCAGCGGGTATATTTCAACATGGGACCTTTCCGGGTGGAGCAACGGTACCCTGAAGATTGAGCCGGCAAAAAATATGGTGCTGTCCCCCACAGCAGATCTGATCGTTGTCACCACAGATTCCGGGCTCCGGTATGTCAATTCCCTCCCCGCCCTTCTCTGGAAAGACAACCGGTCGGACAGTCTTGATCTGTATAGTGCGTTTACTTCTGATGGGTCAACCATCTATACTGCCGGTGGCAAACGGGTATCCTCGCATACAAAAGACGGGACACTGAACTGGCAGAAGATGGTTACTGACGAGGATATCACGAGTCTTGCCTGCTCTGATGACGGGCAGACGGTGGTTGTCGGAAGCCAGGATGCCAATGTCTATGCCCTTGATTCACGGGGCAACACCCACACGAAGTTCAAGACCGGCGAATGGGTCAACGCCGTGGCCCTTTCGCGGGATGGCACTCTCATTGCCGCTGTGTCCGTTGACCGGTCCCTTTCCCTGTTGACGAGAACTGGCCAAGTGCAGACAACAATCAGGACAGATTCAATCGTCCAGCCCCGGTCGCTTGCAATCAGCGCGGACAAGACGTGGCTTGTCGCTGCAGATCCGTCAACTATCTACGCGTATACTATACAACCTGGTGCAATCCTCGCGGATGAAACTGCGCCCCCTCGTTTGATTACTACACGTATAACTCCCGTGACAACAGCAACGCAACAGGTCACAACAGCTGAGGCATCACCGGTAATCACGGTCACTGAAGAGATCCCGACTACAGCCGCAACGACAAAAAAGTCCCCGGTGTCTCTCGTCACCGGGATCTGTGCGATAGCTATGGTGCTTGTGCTGGTACGGCGTACTGGCTGAACCGGTGACCGGACTGATCACCCGGTGCCGATCCTTTTATGAGCCGGGTGCCGGCACCCGGCACTCTTAACCCCGCCCCCTGGAAACGATTCTTTTTATCATCCGCGTCAAATACTATAAGGCGCGAGGGTAGCTAAGCCTGGCCAACGGCGCCGGACTTAAGATATCATCGAGCTTAGTAGTATAGTATTTGCGAGGGTAGGAAAGCCCGGCCAACTCCGGTGGACTTAAGATCCACTCCTGCAGAGGTTCATGCGTTCGAATCGCATCCCTCGCATCTGGACGCGAAGTGTGAATCGTTCAGTTCTATTTTTAAACCGCTTCAATCAGANNGTTCGAATCGCATCCCTCGCATTTTTTAATGGTTTTAGAGATCATGAATTTTGCATTTCGCTCTTTCTGATAGTATTACTTATAAAAAATTCATGGACTCGTAAGCGGGTCAGAGTTTGTACGTATTTTTCTATTCCTTGGGGTGATACGAAAAACGTCTGGGTAATAGTCACAAATAAATAGTGGGTATATAAAAGAGAATATAAAGATGAAGTATTTCTGTCCTCCGTTGTATGAGGCTGGTTGTTCTTTGCGGGATTGACCGCAGGCTTGTAGTATACTGTATACAAATGAAGGTAAACAAATGAAAAATCTTTACTCAGAAGATGCATTTACCGGGCTTGAAGCAGCCATTGTACTTATCGCGTTCGTGGTTGTTGCGGCGGTGTTTGCGTATGTCGTGCTCGGTGCCGGGTTCTTTACAACCCAGAAGGCCCAGGAAACCGTGCATTCGGGTGTGCAAGAGACCACTTCGGCACTGCAACCCGTTGGAGCGGTTAATGTAAAAGCTGCCGCTGATGACACAACAATTGCCAATATTTCATTTTATCTGCAACTCGCCGCGGGTGGTAATGGTGTGGATATGGGCAAAGTAACCTTCACCTTGTCAACTCCCAAACAGATAACGACTTATGATAATACGAAAGTTAATTATACGTGGGTTAAACGAAACACCCCGCTAGATGATGGTCAGAATGCTCATAACGGAACATTGAATTCCCGCGAAATGGTCCTTGTTGATATGAATCCCGGGTTTGGAAGTGCACTGGAGCTCAACGATAAGTTTACGGTTGAAGTGAAGCCACCTGTCGGTGCAGCACTCCCCATCATGAGGACAATTCCCGGGGGGATGACACATGATGTTTGGTATGAGGTATACTAATAAAGGGAAAAATAATTAATTTTTTTAGGTAATTTATCATTTCAGTATCACAATATACGAAGGATTTACGGCACAAATAACCACAAACATTCCGTGCCCGGATTTTGTTCTCATACCGTGAAGATATATCCGGAATTTTGTGCTGTCCGATAATCACGATTTTACCCTCGCAGAGAATTTTCTCGCTTTCAAACAAAGGGGAGTAACGGTTTGTTCTTTCCTCTCGTCTCCTACCATTGCGCCTTGCGAGAGGGCAGGATACTCAGTGGCCCTATCGTTTTGTAACGTTCGTCGCCACCCTGGTGGTGGCGAGCAAAAGGGAGATGCGCAGGGGAACGTAAAAAATTGGTGATAAACCGGTCGTTTACCAAAAAAATAGTAAAAAAATTGGCGCGTTGGTAAAGATTACGGATATCTGGTCAACGAACAAGTGTTATTGCCCGGATGAAGGTGATGCCGTAACATCCGCCACGGCTGCCATGGGAACCTTCGGCAGGGAAGCCCGGCGCATCCATGAGTTGCTGCCGGGTGATGCCGAGCTGCTGTGCGGCAGCGGTAAGGTTCTGATGACCGGTGGTCGTGCCCAGGGCATTCTTTAGATCCTGTTCGGAAACGCCCAGTTTACCGGCTGCTGCGGCAAGCTGGATCTCGAAACCCTGCCCGCTGGGTTGATGGTTCCTGCTTGATGGGGTATACTGACTGCTGGCTTNNTCTTTATACTGACTGCTGGCTTGCGCCCGTATTGCTGCTTTGGGGTACGCCGTCACGCGCCGGGGGATTGTCTCCCCGCCGGAGGGTGTATGCTGCTGGCTGTTCCCGGATGAGCTTGCATCACTGCCTGCATCCTGCGTGCACCCTGTGGTGATGATCACAGCAATAAATAGTGCAGCAGCGAGAAGCGCGATGATACAGTTCTTTTTCATAGGGTGTGCCTCGTTTCGGAATCCCAGTGAACGGAAAAATTGATAATTATGAAATTACTCAAGTTCCCGTCATGTGTTGAGGCATCCTGTGCCCGGTCCAGGGGAACGATTGGTGCGATGCGGTCTGGTTGCCGGCACCCGCATGGTATGGCTGGAATGACCCTCCCTTGTGCATCTGGGTGCTGTTACCGCCGTGCCATGTAGTCGCGTTACCGTTCTGGAATGGGTGTGCCGTATGGTACGCCGCCATCCACTGGATCGCTGCATTTACGTTTGCTGAATCAAGATCTGCCTGGATCACGCTTACGTCCACACCCTGACCTGAAAGTTTAGTAACTTCGGTCTGGAGATGTCCTGCCTGCCGCGTGCTGTTTCCCATTATGCCCGGATGATCCTTGTGCAGGGCCATCAGATCCTGCATCGCCCCGGTAATGTTACCCGCGGCAAGGTCAGCTTGTGCCTGGGAAACATCCACTCCATTCTGGCTGAAACGTGCAAGGGTTGTCTGAAAGCGGGCTGCCTGTGCTGTGGCATTTACCGCATGCTGGCGGGGGCCATTCAATGCTAAATCCGGATTATTTTTATGATAGGCCGTGAGCCACTGGACTGCTGCCGTCACGTTACCTGCGGCAAGATCAGCTTGTGCATGAGATACATCCACTCCCTGCTGGCTGAGATTTGCAAGGACTGTCTGAAGACGGGCTGCCTGTGCTGTGGTANNGCGTACTGTTGAATACGTGATGATAGGCAATCGTGCCCGCAGGAGATCCTGCAGTGCTATCGGAGGGCGAGTATGCTCCCGCCGCGCTGACAGGGCTCATAACAAGCCCGATCACCGAGACCACCATCGTGATTATGGCGATTATCCTGTAACTTGTGTTCGGTAGTTTCATTCGTGTATCATCTCTATGAACAGGTTTTGGATGCGGGCTGAGAGGTTGGTACCCGCATCTTGTAAAGTTTATATTACATTTTGTAATATAAACTTTATGCATGTCCCTCTTTGGGCCTGTCTATTTCCCGGTCATCTCACTGGTTAAGCAATCACATTCGTTGTTACTGTGGCAAATGTCATGCCGGACAATCGGGCTGACATCTTTTTTGTTGACAGGAATTATCTGAATCCCTTCATCCAGTTCGCGATGAAGGGAATGTATAAGTAATCGTGCCGGTAAAACGCTCCGGTAGAACGGTGGGGGAGTATGGTGACATCCGATCTGCCTCGCGAACGATTGAAACCGGTCTCCCGCAACAAAACCGTATTCCTCCTCATTTTTCTCCTCGCATTCATCATCGTTTTCCCGTTCTTTGAACAGTTCCGGATCGGTGATGCCCTTCTTGTGGTCATCCTGACGGGGCTGCTTATATCAGCGGTGTACAACGTCCGCGAGCATTCCCGTGAGGTAGCAATCACCCTGCTTCTCCTGGTACCGACTGCACTCACCACGTGGGCCAACTTCTTCATTCATTCCCACGAGATATTCCTGGTCCAGATCGTATCGGTAATTCTATTCCTCTTATATACGCAGGGTGTTATCCTCCGGCGGATCATGCAGACACGACACGTAACCGGGAACGAGATCTTCAGCGCGGTGAGCGTGTATATCATGATCGGACTGGCCTACGCCTTTGCGTACGAATTTATTGAGATGGTGGTTCCGGGTTCATTCCTGTTTGGTTCCGGTGGCAGTTCGTTTTCGTCTTTTATGTATTTCAGCTTCGAGACGCTTACAACCGTTGGGTATGGTGATATCACCGTTATCGCACCATTTGCCCGGTCTGTCACGATCCTTGAGATGATCACCGGGGTCATGTACCTTGCCATATTCGTCGGGGTGCTGGTCAATGCACACTATCGTTTCCGGGATGAATCAATGGATGAAGAGCCCGGTGAGAAAAAGGAGGTAAATAACCCGGGCATGTTCCGGTCCGGCGGCCCGATCTCATTGATCATTATCGCGGTGCTTGTCAATCTTGCATCCGCAATTACCATGAGATCGCTTCAGATTCCTCTCTATTTTGACACGTGGGGTACGTCGCTTGTGGTTATGCACAGCGGGTTTCCGGCCGGTGCCATTGCCGGCATCCTGTATAATGTGATTATGGCCTTCACGGTGCGGACCCCGGTTGCTGTGATCTGGAGTGCGGGCAGTGTCCTGATTGCAGGTATGACCTGGTTCTTCTGGCAAAAAGGCTGGATTGACCTGCGGCATCCAGTACGGATCTTCGCGGCAGGGCTTTTGAGTGGAATGGCAAGTGCCCTCCTCTTGATCGCGATAACAGCTGCTTTCAGTCTCCCGCCTTATGACGGTACGCTGGTGGTGTCCCGGTTCCTCACTGACGTTACCGGGAACCCGCTCCTTGGCAACCTGACCGAACAGTTCGCTGTCGAACTTGTGGACAAAACGCTCTCGCTCTTCCTCGCTGCGGTTGTTGCATTTCTCGTCTTTGGGACTACCGGACCGGCAGAGAAGAAACCAAAAACCTGAATCTCCTGCCGGCATGAAGGGTGCGATCCAGTTTTCCGGAACTGTCAGGTTAACTATATCCGGGTATTGAAGGATAATTCCCTGAATGAAACCCCGGATGGCCTTTCAAAAATTATGTGCTGCGACGAAGGTAAGAAAACGATTAAAAAATAATCAGGTCTCTTGTCAGCACGTGAAAGCATATATCGTGAGATATCTGATAGCTCAGAATGCAACAATACATGTATCATACGCATTCATTCGCAGGGCCACTCCTGATGTTCGCTATCTGGATCGTGCAACTGCTCATCGCGTTTCTCATCTACCGGGACGCAAAAGAACAGAAAATGCTTACCTCGGTCTGGGTCATTCTTGCGCTCCTGCCCATGTTCGGCTATCTCGTTGACGCTCTCTACCTGATAATACGGGAGCTCAGGTTTTCCCAGAAAACAGAAAAACCTCCTGTATCATTATAAAAAAACCCCTGGATTCCATTGCACCACATGGTGAGGTGATGAAAATGGGATTGTGGCAAGCACGGTGTATACCTGCATGTATCCTTTTTTTAAACAGCACACAATGAACCATGATGTACCGGCAATACCAATTCTAAAAAAATGTAATCCTCTTCTCCATCATAAATCTCCACCCACGATCCGTTTACCTGCTGATAGCAGGAACTTTTTATCAGGCAGCTAAAATAAGGAAGAGTCAGAATGTCGGTTATTGAACTCATTCTCTGTATTATCTGGATCAGTTTCTTCGTGTACTGGTTCATTTCTGCGTGGAAGAACCAGTCGCCCTTCAAACGAAGGCAGTCCCGTGGCTCTCTTTTGTCCTATATGGTAGTATTGATCGTGATCTGGGTGCTCTTTGCCCGGTTGGTCTCTCCAACTCTCATGTTTGAACGCATCCTCCCTGACACTGCATTCTTTGTCCTGACCGGCCTGCTCGTCACGTGCGCCGGTCTGGGATTTGCGGTTCAGGCACGGGTACACCTGGGGAAATTCTGGAGCGGACGACCCTCCATCAGGATAGATCATAAAATAATCCGTACCGGGCCGTACCGCGTAGTGCGGCACCCGATTTACACCGGCTTGCTTCTTGGCATGACCGGAACCGCCATTGCGTTAGGATATTTCTGGGCAATTTGTACCATATTCCTGTTGCTGGTAGTTTTCATCATGAAAATACGGTTGGAAGAAAAGTTTCTGGAAGAAGAATTCGGGGAGGAGTATGTCAGCTATAAACATGAGGTAAAGGCGCTTATCCCGTTCCTGATCTGACATTCCGGTTCACGGGGTGGAACGGAACCGATATGCTCAAATCGGAT
>PNBP01000118.1 GCA_003136075.1 Methanoregula sp.
CGGCGGCCGCAACGGCTGCGATTGTCTGGATGCTTGTCTCGTGGGCCCATGGCGGAAAGCCAAGCTCGCTTGGGTTTGTCTCCGGTGCGGTGGCCGGCCTTGTGGCGATCACCCCTGCCGCAGGGTACGTGACGCCAATGGCAGCAATCGTGATCGGTGGCGTAGCCGGAGCGCTTTGCTACGGTATCATGCTCTGGAGGCAGAGCAAAGGGGTCGATGAAAGCCTCGACGCCTGGGCAGTCCACGGTATGGGCGGTCTCTGGGGAGCGCTCGCAACCGGTATCTTTGCTGCTGCGGCAATTAATGGCAAATCAGGGCTCCTTGAGGGGAATGTCCACCAGTTCATTGCCCAATGCGTCGGTGCCGGTGCAGCAGTCGTCTATGCCTTCGTGATCACCTACATCCTTGCAGTTATCGTTGACAAGGCGATCGGGCTGCGTGCATCGGAAGAGGAAGAGTATGTCGGTCTCGACATCTCGCAGCACGGGGAGCGGTGCTGATCCGGAGGGATCATCATGAAACTGGTTAAAGCAATCATTAAACCGGAACGATTCGAGTTCGTCAAGAAAGCGCTGGAAGAAAAAGGTATCATCAGCATGACTATCACCGAGGTCAGAGGACGTGGTGAACAGAAAGGTATCAAGCTCGAATACCGGGGAGGTCTGATGACGGTCGACATTTTGCCCAAGCTCCAGATCGAGATTGTGGTTAAGGAAACGAATGTTGATACCGTAGTCAACACACTTTGCGAATCAGCTCGGACCGGGAAGATTGGCGACGGGAAGATCTTTATTATTCCGGTTGACAAGTCTATCCGGATCCGCACAGGAGAAATGGAGGTATAACTGGAAGCATATAAACACCTCCATAAATCTTTTCCTGCCGGCACGGGATTCATACCCTCCCATGTCCGGTTTTTGAATGCCGCGCTATTATCGATGTATGAAATACTAAAAAATGGGTACGGTACCTTGTTGACTCTTTTACGCAGATCAGGAAGTCGCACAGAAACGATTGCGTGCGACCACTCATCGTTAGAAATTCAGGATCTACGCATGGTGTTCTGAGGGAAGGGTGGATGACAGGATGAAGATGATCTGGGCCATAATACGGCCGGAGTCAGCGCAACGGGTTATCAAAGCTCTCGATAATGCCGGAATCGGGGGAATTACCCGCCTCCACGTGACCGGACATGGTAGGGAGATGGGCATTACCCTTGGTGCAGTCCACTATATGGAGATTCCCAAGGAAATGCTGATGATCATGGTACCGGACAACGACGTGGCAAAAACGGTCATGATCATCCGGACGGAGGCAAAGACCGGATCGAAAACGAAACCCGGTGAAGGTACTATCGGTGACGGCAAGATCTTTGTCACCTATGTGGAGGACACGTTTGCGATCCGGACTGCTGGCAAGCCAGGCGGGAACTGAAAACGTATGAAGCAGATTATCGCTATCCTCCGGGAAGAACAGGTTGAAAATACCAAACAGGTCCTTATAGCCATTGGTGTCATGGGCGTTACGTTCCTATATGTCACCGGCCGCGGCCAGCAAAAGGGGAGAGTCAGCGCACGGGAACTGGGCGAATCCTTAAACAGGAATATGCGGATGCAGATTGTAAACGCCCCGTTCTGTAACGACTCACCAGATGCCGTGACTGAAATGACCGGATCACTGGCTCACCCGGATACCGAGATCGCATTCGGTTTCCTGCCAAAACGAATGCTAACTATCGTTGCGTACGATGAGGATGTCAATGGGATTGTTCAGGCAATCGTAAATGCCAACCAGACTGGCCGACATGGCGACGGGAGGATCTTCATCTGCCCGATGATCAGTGCCATACGGGTCAGAACGGGAGAACAGGGTGACAAGGCACTATCATGAAACGAAAAATGCAGATTCTGTAAGGAGGGATGTCTATGAAATTAATTCGTGCAATTATTAGACCTGAATCCACTCAACGGGTGATTGAAGCACTGGAAAAAAATAGCATCTATGCCATGACACGAATGAATGTTACCGGACGGGGCAAGGAGATGGGAATTACCCATGGATCTGTCCGGTATACAGAGATGCCAAAAGAAATGCTGATGATAGTTCTTCCTGATGATGCTGTGACCAAGGCTACAAGGGTGATTGAAACAGCAGCAAGGACCGGCACAAAGGACTATCCTGCCGCGGGAAATGTCGGCGATGGAAAAATCTTTGTAACCAACGTTGAGGAATCCCATACGATCAGAACCGGCGAAAAATAAACGAGAGCGGATACGTATGAAAGAGATCATTGCATTTATTCGTACTGAGCGTGTGGAACCAACAAAAGATGCTCTTGAATCCCTCGGTATCAAAGGGATTACCTTTGTCAACGTCATTGGGCGGGGACGGCAGGGTGGAATAATCCAGACCCCGGATCCAGAGGGTACCTTACGGCGGGAAGTCGGCGTTTATATCATGCAGCAGCGAGGTATAATCAATGATGCCGATAATCCAAAATACCATGTTCCCGTACAAAATGAGATCGAACTGGGATTTCTCCCGAAAAAAATGCTCATAATAGTGGTAAATGATGAAGAAGTCCCCATAATTGTCGACACACTCACTCAAATTAACAGGAGCCTACAAAAGGGTGACGGGAAGATCTTTGTCTGCTCTATGGAGGATGCTATCCGTGTAAGAACCGGGGAACATGGGAATAAGGCTCTTTCATAAAAAGGGTGAAAAATGTCTGATGAAAAGAAAAATACCGGTTCAATCGTTCTGCTGCCCCGATACATTATGCTCAACAAATCAGAACCTCCGTATGATTGGATCCTGAATCAATTGCCGAACTCTCCAAGTCCGATGATCGGATCATCGTATTATTACATCAGGGCAGGATACGAATGGCGGTGCTTATGTAGGATAACACCAGGCAGCGGTCCGGTGCTATTCCACGAAATCTTGGCCCCCGGGCAGGACGGAATTTCAGATGAGGATATCCGTGAAGCAATAGAACAGGATACGCGTTTTTCACGTTGCTTGGGTTCTACTGCATCTCGGTGGAGATTGAAAAGAAACTGTATGCTGTGTGTGTGAAGTAGAACATTACACTATATATGTTACTATCCTTCCATGGTTCTGGTGCGTTATCGTGACTTTGTGATTTATTTTGCAACGTAAAATATTTGGTAAAGTCACGAGGATGTAACAGGCCCGTTTTAAGGTCAAGGGCGCATACACCTTAGGAAAGGTAAGGTAGGGAGAATGTAAAATCCATAGTATCCGCTGCAAATATCTTATGGGGTAACTTTGATCATCTGCAACACGGTGCTTACTGTTCCTTTCGCGATAAAATGATATATTTTTTTCGGACAATTTATCCATCACACTCAAAGATAGATATGGATGACCATAATTGGAGCCTGGATGATCCTTCATCATCTGCCTCCGGTTTTGGCATCTGCTGTACCGGGTGAGGTATATCGATGAGTTATCCAGTACAGAAAGCCGGCACTACACCCGTAAAAATGTATGTAGTACCTGTATGGACAATGCCCGGCAATCAATTCAGATGCAGTTATTATCCATCACGTAGAGGTGTAGTGAGATGAAAAAGAACCTGCTGATGTGGGACGAGACGCTTTTCCGTGACCCGGAAGTGCTGGAGATCGATTACGTTCCCGAGCAGTTCGAATTCCGTGATGCGCAGATGCGGGAACTGGCATTCCAGATACGACCGGGGCTCCGCGGTGGCAGGCCGATGAACACGATTTGCAAGGGGCTGCCGGGCACGGGAAAGACAACCAGTATCAGGAAATTATTCACTGAGATCGAGGAATCCACCAAAAAGCTCGTCCCGGTATATATCAACTGCCAGATCGACAATACGAAGTTTGCCATCCTCTCCCAGATCTACAAAAAACTCTCCGGGCACCTGCCCCCGGCATCCGGCACGTCATTCAAGCAGGTCTTCGATGCAGTCGCCCGTATCCTCATCAAAGAGGAAATTGTGCTGCTCGTGGCGCTCGATGATGCCAATTACCTTCTCTATGAAAACGAGATCAACAACGTGCTCTATACGCTCCTGCGCTCCCATGAATCCTATGAAGGGACCCGGATCGGGGTAATNNCCACAGGTGGTGGATGCACGGGTAGCGTCGGTGTTCCGTCCCACCGAGATCTATTTTGCCCCGTACGGGAACGACGAAGTGCACGAGATCATGAAAGCCCGTGTCCTGCAGGGGTTCTATACGGGCGTGTTAAGCGACGATATGCTGGACCTTGTTGTCGAGCAGACCCAGAACAGCGGGGATCTCCGGGTGGGTATTGACCTTTTAAAACGGGCAGCGCTCAGTGCGGAGCGTGACGCACGAAAGAGCATCACCCGTACAGATATCTGTGGAGCATACGAAGTGTCCCGGTACCTGCATCTCTCCTATACGGTTAAAACCCTCAAGGACGAAGAACGGCAGATCCTCAAAGCCCTCGCGGGTATCAGTCAGCAGGAAAAGAAGATGAATGCGGGAGAGGTGTACAAGGCCCTGCATGAACAGGTGGGGGTCGGGTATACCCGGTTCTACGAGATCATCAAAAAGATGGACGCGATGCGCCTCGTGAACCTCCAGTACCGTGACGGGAAAGGAAGGACCCGGGTGATTACCCTGCGGTACGAGCCGGAGAAGGTACTTGAGTACATGAAGTGATGTAAGGTCTTCTTTACGTCGCCAGCGTTTGAAAAATATTATCTATTCCCAGATCCTCTCTAATAATGCAGGGGTATTTTGTAATGTTAAGTGTTAACGAACTGGCACTGGAAATTTTTGATAATCTCGCCGATCTGGCAGAGGAATTCAATGCCGCCTACCATGAACTGGACAACGGCGCACGAATCGTTGATTGCGGTGTGAGCACCCGGGGTGGGTATGCGGCAGGCAGGGCATTTACCGAGATCTGCATGGGAGGACTTGGGGAGGTCAACTTCCGCAACGGGCAGATCAGGGATATCCCGATGCCCTTTATCGATGTGAATACGGATTTCCCGTCGATTTCCTGTCTTGGCGCGCAGAAAGCCGGGTGGACGGTCAAGGTAGGCAACTATTTTGCAATGGGCAGCGGTCCGGCACGGGCACTCTCTCTCAAGCCAAAGCACACCTACGAAGTGATCGATTACGAGGATGACTATGACTGTGCGGTCATCTGTCTTGAGAGCGACCACCTCCCCAATGGTGAAGTAATGGAAAAGATCGCCCAGGAATGCCATATCGATGTCGCCAATGTCTGTGCGGTTGTCGCACCTACGTCCTCCATGGTGGGTTCAATCCAGGTTGCAGGCCGGTGTGTTGAAACCGCGATCTACAAGCTGAACGAACTTGGCTTTGACACCCGCAAGATCAACGCCGCGATGGGTTCCGCACCCATACCGCCGGTACGCGGACCAAAGATGGCAATGGGTGTCACCAATGATGCAACAATCTACTACGGGCGGATCACCCTGACGATGAACGCTCCTGAGATCAAGGATTATCTCGACAGGATCCCGAGCAACAAGTCGAAAGGATACGGCAAACCGTTCAATGACATATTCAAGGAAGCCGGCTACGACTTCTATAAGATCGATACGTCGCTCTTCTCACCAGCAGAAGTGGTCATCAACGAGACGTCTGAAGGGGTTGTGTATCACGTGGGTGCGGTTAACCCTGATGTGACCCTGAAGTCGTTTGGGTTGATGAAGTAAATTTTTTTTAGAATAGTTTCTCCAGATTTTTGGATCGTTCCCTTAATGGGGATGCAATTTCAAAACCAGTTTTTTTAATCCAGTGGTGCTTCCGGGCATCAATGACCGTTCACTAAATGTTACATCCGGATTCCGATGAGCCAACATGTGCGTGGGGAAGATCGTATGCTCATGTTTTTACCGGGGATGTAAGCAGTCAGCCGGTCNNGGTCGATCATTCACTTTCGCACCGCAAACCGTTCGCAGTATATTACTGGAGCGATTATATCTGATCAGGAGCTCCTGAACGCATGATTGTTATCGGGATCGATCCCGGCCTTGCCCGGCTGGGATACGGGGTCATTGAGGTAACCCGGGGAGAATCCCGGCCGGTGTGCTATGGCTGTATTGAAACGTCCGGTAGGGATATGCAGGCGTCCGAGCGGCTGGTCCGGATATATACTGAAATCGAAGCCCTTTTTGAGAAATACCAGCCAGCCCATATCTCGGTTGAAAAATTATTCTTCTCAAAAAACATAACATCGGCTATGGGTGTGAGTGAAGTGCGGGGAGTTGTCCTGCTTGCAGCAGAACTGCGGCACATCCCGATCACGGAATACACGCCAAATCAGGTAAAGCAGGCAATCACGGGTTCGGGACGGGCGGACAAACGCCAGGTGCAGGAAATGATCAAGCGTCTCCTCCGGCTTGATGAGATCCCAAAGCCCGATGATGCGGCGGATGCACTTTCGATTGCCTTATGTCATATCCATATCATGAGGTAGTAAGAATGATCGCACATCTTCATGGTGAACCTGTTCTCGTCGGTGACAAGTGGGTGGTTATCGATGTCGGGGGCATCGGGTACCAGGTTCAGGTTACCCAGCCTGCGCTTCTGCTGCTGGCGCATACCAAAGAAAAAGTTCGTTTGTTTACCTATATGGCTGTCCGCGAGGACGCGATTACCCTGTACGGGTTTATGCACCGGAGCGAACTGGAGATGTTCAAAATCCTGATCGGTGTTTCGGGGATTGGCCCGCAGACAGCGATGAACCTGCTCTCCCAGATCGGGCTTGAAGAATTCGCAATGGCAATCTTGAACGAGGATGAGAAAGCGCTGACCCGGATTTCCGGCGTAGGGGCAAAAAGCGCCAAGCGGCTGATCCTTGAACTCCGGGACAAGATGAAGAAGGTCAGTGAAACGATGCTCACGGGTGACACCAGCCAGGGCGGTCCGGGTGTTCATGATGCCGTCAGCGCTCTTATCTCGCTTGGATTTGTAGAGAAAGAGTCATGGGATGCGGTTAAAGCGTCAGCATCCATACTAAAATCACCGACAGTACAGGATCTGATCAAGACAGCATTGGCGCAACTGAAGGAGCGATAAGTGCCATGAGCGAACGGATTATTTCACCGGAACCCCTGCCGGCAGAGGAAGGCGACGATCTGACAATCCGCCCGGTCCGGTTGGGTGAATTTGTCGGGCAGCACCAGATCAAAGAATCGTTAAAGATTGCGATTGAGTCGGCACAGAAACGTGGCGAGCCGCTCGACCATATCCTGTTCTCCGGCCCGCCGGGTCTTGGGAAGACCACGTTAGCGCATATCATCTCCCACGAAATGGGTGCTGATATCCGGGCAACAACCGGCCCGGTGCTGGAGAAGCCCGGAGACATTGCGGCACTACTCACACCGCTAAAGAAGGGTGACATCCTGTTCATCGATGAGATCCACCGGATCAATCCGGTTGTTGAGGAAGTGCTGTATCCGGCGATGGAAGATTTTTTTATCGATGTAATGATCGGGGAAGGTCCAAGCGCCCGTTCGATCAAGTTGAACCTTGAGCAGTTTACGCTAATCGGGGCGACGACAAAACAGGGGTTGTTGGGTGCGCCGTTCCGGGATCGTTTCGGCATCATCTTCCGTCTTGATTTGTATGCACCTGATGAGCTCGCACAAATCGTCACCCGAAGTGCATCCATCCTGAAGATCCCGATTACTCCCGAAGGCGCAGAAGAGATCGCACAGCGAAGCCGGGGCACCCCGCGTATTGTGAACCGGTTACTACGGCGGGNNGATTTTGCGATTGTGAAAGGCGACGGAACGATCACGCGGGAAATTACCGGAACTGCGCTTGCGATGATGCAGATCGATGAACTTGGCCTTGACGAACTTGACCGTCGCATCCTTTCGGTCATCGCAAAGGACTTTGACGGTGGCCCGGTGGGTGCAAAGACGATTGCGATCTCGGTTGGCGAAGAGGTGCGGACGATCGAGGATGTGTATGAACCGTATCTTATCCAGATCGGGTTTCTCAAGCGGACGCCACAGGGACGGGAAGTTACCCCGGCGGCAAAGAAACACTTGAAGTATCCGCAGAAAACGCTTGAACTAAAGTGAGGGTAATATCCCTTTAGGCAATCTGCAGGAAAGAGAGAGTACTTGCCCGATCTTTCTCTTTTTCCCCAACATTCACGTAGTCTCTGCAATAATTACTAGGGTGACCCTCTCTCCCCCAATGGGGGAGGCA
>PNBP01000142.1 GCA_003136075.1 Methanoregula sp.
GGGGTAGGGGGGGTATCCCCTGCTTGTGTCTCACATCTCGGGGGAACTACTCCTCATCAGTTATTCCCGGTTACCTGAAATGTAAAAGAGATTACTTCTTGTGCGCCGGCTTCTCATCGTGGTGGATCAGCCGGCACTTGTTCACGCATTCCCAGTTTTCAGGCATAAACTTCCCGTCAGGCCCAGTCTTCACCGTAGTGTGGCACTTCTCACCGCAGACAAGGCATTCCATCAGTCCCGTCTTCTCATCTACCACTTTTGTGGTATGTTCTTTCTTGGTTGTCATCGTTTAGTGTCGGGCATGCCGGCAGAAATATTTGTTGATCGCAGACATCCCGACTGATGGTGAGAAGTTTGCCTCAATTCTATTCGTCTGCCCGGGTCGTTTTGTTTAAATCCAGACGAAGAGTGCGTCTTTAAAAATAATACTCCTTGTTTGCCATCCGGCTGTCGTACGATGAGTATCCTGTCACAGTACCAGTCACCGGATCTTCCCGCAGGCAGGTGTGCGATGGTGACGATATTCAATTTTTATAAATTACCCTCAATATTTAAATCTGTGGCTCTCTAAACCATGGTCATTACCGGGTGCACAGTCACAAACCCATGTTACCTCAGACCCTGATGTTCATCCAGGCCCGTTATGCTGCCTTTCACTAAACATCAACCCTGCACCGGTTAAAACCCGGCAGTGTTCCTGCTGCAGGCCGGGTGGCATACGAAAAAAATACCGGGAAGTGATTTTGACCATGAAGGGAGAATTAGGGAATCACGAGGCGACCGATCGCCGCCTCCACGTGAACGGCACACAGGTCTTTTTTTTAACCGGGTGGTGCGATGAACGCTGAAGAGACGCTGAATGTCGCGATTGTGGACGATGTCCATAAGACCGACACGCCGCAGGGACGGGCGATCCAGAGGATCATAGACGGGCTCCGTGAATTCGGTATACGGGTGGGCGCCGTTGCCTCGCCCGGTGACGCCCGGGCTGCCTACTCCGCCCTCCCGGAAATTGACTGCATCCTGATCAACGGGAACCTTGGGGGGGATACCTCCGGGAAATGCCGGGACACCGAGACGCTCATCCACGAGATACGGGCGCGAAACGAAAAGATCCCCATATTCCTGATGGGCGAACCGACCACTGCCCCGCCGGTCGCGCTCACGATCAGCATGGTCCGGGAGATCAACGAGTATATCTGGGTCATGGAAGACACCCCGGCATTTATCGCGGGGCGTATCCGGGCTGCGGCAAACCGGTACCGCGACCATCTCCTCCCGCCGTTCTTTAAGGAAATGGTAAAATTTTCAAAGGACTTTGAATACTCGTGGCATACCCCGGGCCACACCGGGGGCACGGCATTTCTGAAATCCCCGTCCGGCCGGGCATTTTACCGGTTCTTCGGCGAACAGATCTTCCGGTCCGATCTTTCCATCTCGGTGGGGGAGCTGGGCTCGCTCCTTGACCATTCCGGGCCGGTCGGGGAAGCGGAGCGCTATGCGGCAAAAGTGTTTGGCGCTGATATGACCTATTTTGTCACGAACGGGACTTCCACGGCAAACAAGATCGTCTTTTTTGGCCGGGTGACCAAAGACGACATTGTCCTGGTCGACCGGAACTGCCACAAATCCGCCGAACACGCCCTGACCATGACCCATTCGGTTGCGGTCTATATGCTGCCGACCCGGAACCGGTATGGCATTATCGGCCCGATCCCCCCGGGTGAGATGACCCCCAAGGCACTGAAGGCAAAAATCGCTGCATGCCCGCTGTCAAAGACTGCCAAAAACAAAACGCCCGTCCACGCGATCATCACCAATTCGACGTATGACGGGCTCTGCTACCATGCGGCACAGGTCGAGGAGGTGCTCGGCAAAAGCGTGGACAGCATCCACTTCGACGAGGCATGGTATGGCTACGCACGGTTCAACCCGTTCTACAAGGAGCGGTTTGCGATGCGGGACGGCGCCAAAAACAATAAAGGCCCGACGGTTTTTGCAACCCAGTCCACGCATAAACTGCTGGCGGCATTCTCGCAGGCTTCGATGATCCACATCCGGAACGGGCGGGTGCCCATCGTGCACGACCGGTTCAACGAGGGGTTCATGATGCACAGTTCCACCTCCCCCTTTTACCCCATCATCGCGTCCCTTGATGTCTCGTCAAAGATGATGGACGGTGCGTCCGGCACGCTCCTTACCACCGAGTCCATTGAGGAGGCAATCCGGTTCCGGCGCACGATGGCCCGGATAAAAACCGAGATCGGCAGCGGGAAGACTGCTGCCGACTGGTGGTTCTCGATGTGGCAGCCGGATACGGTTACGGACCCGAAGACCAAAAAGAAGACCGGGTTTGCCGATGCGTCGCTGGACACGCTCCGCGACAATCNNGCACGGGTTTGCAGGGCTGCCGGACAATTACTGCCTGCTTGACCCGATCAAGGTCACTGTTCTTACGCCCGGCGTCAACGTTGACGGGTCGCTTGCGGACTGGGGGATACCGGCAGCGATCGTGGTCAAGTTCCTCGACACCCGGGGCATTGTCAACGAGAAGTCCGGGGATTACAGTATCCTCTTCTTGTTCTCGATGGGGATTACGAAAGGGAAATGGGGAACGCTGGTCACCGAGCTCTTCGAGTTCAAACGCATCTACGATGAGGACCTCCCGCTCGAGGAAGTATTCCCCGATCTCACCACCGGCCATCCCGACCGGTATGGCGGCATGACCCTGCAGGGGCTTGTCCGCGAGATGCATGCGTTCAAGAAAGACCATGCGATGTGCGACCTGCTCCAGAAAGCATTTTCCTCCCTGCCCGAACCGGCGGTCACCTATGCAGAGGCGTTCAGCAGACTGGTGAGAAACGAGGTTGACTACCTCCCCATCGCAAAAGCCGGGAACCGGGTCGTGGCTACCGGCATCGTACCCTACCCGCCGGGCATCCCCCTGCTTGCCCCGGGTGAACGCACCGGGAAACAGTCGGGGCCGGTCCTCCGGTACTTAACATGCCTGCAGGATTTTGACCAGCGGTTCCCGGGTTTCGAACACGATACGCATGGTATCGAAAATGTCAAAGGAGCGTATATGATGTACTGTCTCAAGGAGAAGAAATGAGCGAAGAAGCTGCCGGCGGCCTGCCGTCCAAAAAAGTTCTGGGCCTCTTTGCCCTTGCGATGATCAATGTCGCGGCTGTCCTGAGCATCAGGAATTTTCCCTCCATGGCGGTGTACGGCTGGTCGTGCATCGGCTGGTATATCCTGGGGGCAGTCCTGTTTTTAATCCCCATTTCCCTTGCGGGTGCAGAACTGGCAACCGGCTGGCCGGAAGGGGGCGGTGTCTATGCCTGGGTCAAGCAGGCATTCGGGGAAAAGGGCGGGTTTACCGCACTGTTCTGCGAGTGGTCGAACAACCTTGTCTGGTTCCCGACGGTCCTTTCGTTTATCGCCTCCACGCTCGCGTTTGCCCTGACCCCGGCGCTTGCGAACAGTTCGTGGTACATGTTCAGCGTGATGATGATCGCGTTCTGGGGGACGACGGCGATTGCGTATTTCGGCGAGGAGACCTCGACGAAATTCGGCAACATCGGTGTGATCCTCGGCAGCATCATCCCTGCAATCCTGATCATTATTCTGGGAGTGTGGTGGACCACCTCGGGAGCAGCAATCGTCCTGCCGCCGTTTTCGGTTTCCGCGATGGTCCCCACCATCACGCTTGCTACGCTGCCATTTTTTTCCACCATCATCCTGCTCTTTGCCGGTATGGAGATGGCCGGGTTCCACGCGCTGGAGACCAGAAATCCCCAGAAGGATTTCCCGATGGCGATGGCAGTGTCTGCGATCATTATTGTCGTGTGCACTGTGCTTGCAACGCTCGCGATCGCGTTTGTCATCCCGGCGGACCAGCTGAACCTGGCATCGGGCGTCATGCAGGCGATCGAGTACTTCTTCAAAGCCGCAGGGATACCCGGGCTCGTGGGGCCCATGGCGCTGTTGATCACCCTTGGCGGGGTGGTCTCGCTCGCGGCATGGCTGATTGGCCCGGCAAAGGGCCTGGGGGTTGTGGCCGAGGAAGGCAATATGCCCCCGATGTTTGACCGCACCAACAAGTACGGTGCTCCGGTAGCAGTGCTTGTCATCCAGGCACTGATCGGGTCGGCCATCTCCCTGCTCTATGTTTTCTTGCCGTCGGTCAACCAGGCATACTGGATCCTGTCGGCGATGACGGTTGAGCTCCTGTGCATCGGGTATATCCTGGTCTTTGCCTCGGTGATCAAGCTCCGGTACAGCCAGCCCGACACCCCCCGGCCCTTCAGGATCCCCGGCGGGATGGCAGGGGTCTGGATCGTGGGGGGACTGGGACTGTTTGGCACGGCATTTGCCTTTGTTGTCGGGCTCATGCCGCCGTCCTACTTCCCGACAAGTGGCTGGGTGTATGTGGGATCGGTGCTGCTGGGCACGTTCCTCTTAGCCGTCCCGCCGCTGGTATTTTTGAAATTTAAAAAACCCGGCTGGTTAAAGAAGGCAGGTGACCGGCAATGAAAACCATGAACGATATGGCTGGCAGTATCCAGAACGGAGGGTTTGTATGGNNTTATCATTGTTGCCGTGGTGGTCCCCATCTGTGTGGTCACGCTTGTTTCCACGGAAGTGAAGTATTCCACGGTTGCCGGTGAGCCGGTAAAAGACGCAGCACTGGCGTCCGGCATCACGATTACCAGTGTAGCGAACACGACCTGGAACCTGCCCGGCGCAACCGGGGGAAAGATCTACGTGCTCTCGGATAATTCCGGTGGTGTGACGATTGTTGATACGCAGGCGTTTGACAGCGCCGAGTCCCGGGATGCGGCGATCCGGCTCTACCATGCCAACCCGGTCGGCCACGGCAGGCCGGTCGGGCGGCTCTTTGTGATCGGCCAGCACCTGGTCTATGTAATCCCCGCTGACAGCGGGATCCTGCAGCGGCTTGCACCGGGCCTCACCGCGGTAGCGTCTCCGTAAGGGGCACACCGGAGAGGAGGTTTCCTCTCCGGTTGTGGTGTTTTTTTGCATTTTTTTATGAGACCGGGCCGGTATGCAAAGCCGGGGAAGGGGGAGTGATGAGATTGTTCATAGTTTTGAACATATGTTCATTATTATGAACAATGATATTTGGCGTTCCGGGTTTTCCCGGATGTTTTATTCACACTCTGCAGGGTCCTTCATGTTATCGTGAAGGGTAATACGATGATACGAGATAATTTGTGCAAGCTGCTCTTGCACAATTGCTGTATCACGCCCGGCTTTTTACTCACCAGACTTCAGTATCATAAGAGGAAACCGGTCATCTCATATGTGGAAAAGATATTTTCTCTTGCCGGGGAAATGTGATTATCATG
>PNBP01000173.1 GCA_003136075.1 Methanoregula sp.
CAATCAGCCCGTGCAACCAGGGAGTGGGGAGCTGTGCGGAATGTGATGTGGTTATTGGAGCAGAAATACCCGTACCGGCCTCTCTTCGTGACAAAAAGATTATCCCGGTTACTGATCTTACTCCTGACCAGAGTGGAAAGATCGCATTTATCCGGGGGGACTGCAAGGTTGTCCAGCGCCTCTCCGACCTCGGGCTTACTCTCGGGACCATCGTTTCTATCCGGAAAAAAGCACCCATGGCCGGACCGGTTGAGATCTCGGTAAGGAGAACAAAACTTGCGGTCGATCATGCGATTGCAGAGAATATTTTTATTGAATCGCCCGTGGCGGATGAACCATGACCGGTTGTGACGAATGTAAAGGCTGCACAAAAAAGGGAGCGTCCGGCATAAAAAATGCCGAATACACCATTGCCCTTGCCGGTAATGCCAACGTTGGCAAGAGCGTGATCTTCAACCAGCTCACGGGCGTTGACCAGATCATCGGCAACTGGCCGGGGAAGACCGTTGAACGGGCGGAAGGACTGCTGCTGTATAATGGGAAACGTATTCGTGTTATCGATCTGCCCGGTATCTACTCCTTTTCAATCTATTCGATGGAGGAACTGGTCTCACGGGATTTTATTGCTCTCGAACACCCCGACGCCGTAATCAATGTGATCGATGCCTCGGCGCTGGAACGCAATCTCTTCTTTACGATCCAGCTCATGGAACTGGCACCTCCGCTCCTTATCGCAGTCAACCAGATCGATCTGGCCGAGAAAAAAGGAATTACCATCGATACCCGGAAACTATCCACGCTGCTCGGTGTCCCGGTTGTCCCTACCGTTGCCATACAGGCTAAAGGAATTTCAGACCTTACTGAAGCGATCACGGGTCTCATGCAGGACCACCCGGTTCCTCCGGTGCTCATTTATGGAAAGGAAATAGAAGAGCGGATTGAAAAAATTATTGCCCTGCTCGCAAACGTTACAACACCATACCCCGTTCGCTGGACTGCGATCAAACTGCTCGAACGCGATCCGGCAATCATGAAGCTGGTGAGCGAACAGGACCCGGGCATTGTAAAAAACGCGGGTGCGCTTGCTGGTGAGATCGAATCCATCCATGGCGAAGCGGTCTGCGTGGTCATGAGCGCGGAGCGGTACCAGGTTGCAGACCGGATTGCGGCTGACGTGATCACCATACGGGCATTGGGCGAGGGCCCGCAGAAAAAGAGCCTGACCGACACGCTCGACCAGGTTGCCCTTCACCCGATTTTCGGGTACATCGCGGTAATTGCCGTGATTGGTGGGTTGCTTGTCTGGACATTTTTGATAGGCGCTCAGGTCTCAGCGATCATTGCCGGTTTCCTGTCGCATTTCGAACAATATGAACCGGTGATCACGGGCCCGCTCATGGATATTATCTGGAACGGGGCATTCACCGGTTTTGTCGCGGGAGTGACCCTGGTCATACCTTATGTCCTGCCGTTCTACCTGCTCCTTGCGGTGATGGAGGATTCAGGCTATCTCACCCGCATCGCGGTGATGCTCGATCGCGGTATGCATAAACTGGGTCTGCACGGGAAGGCGATCATCCCGTTGATCCTTGGATACGGGTGCAATGTCCCAGCCATCTATTCATGCCGGATCATGGAAACGCCAAAACAAAAGACCCTTGCCGCATTTCTCGTGACCCTTGTTCCCTGCACAGCACGGACGGTGGTCATTCTTGGTCTCGTCGCTGCGTTTGTCAACATCTGGTGGGCGCTCGCGCTCTACGTGTTTGATATTCTCCTGATTCTCGTTGTCGGGAGAATTGCATTCAAGGCAATGCCGGGTGAGTCTGTGGGGCTGATTATGGAGATGCCGGATTACCATGTTCCCTCCTTGTCAGTCGTCCTGAAACAGACCTGGGCCCGGACGAAGTCGCTTGTCTGGATTGTCTTTCCGGCATACATCATCGGGAGCGCATTGATCCAGGCGTTCTATGCGGCTGGCCTGTTAACCCCGGTGAATAATCTTCTTTCTCCGGTTACCGTTCTCTGGCTCGGGCTTCCTGCAGTTGTCGGGATTACGCTGATCTTCGGGGTCGTGCGCAAGGAACTGACCATCCTCACGCTTGCCGTGATTTTTCACACAACAAACTTTGCAGCGATCATGTCTCCGGTCCAGCTGTTCGTCCTTGCACTCGTATCGATGCTCTATATCCCCTGCATCTCGGTAATACTGGTGCTTGCATCGGAGTTTGGCTGGAAAAAAGCTCTCGCAATTTCGGCATCCGAAGTCATCATGGCGATTGCCATCGGCGGGATTGCATTCCGGGTGATAAGCCTGGTGATGTAATCCATACCGGAATTTTTTTTAAAGAACCCGAACCACACCGCACCCTTTCTCAATCTTCACTATATCCTTGGCATCGTTATAATTTCAGATTTCATTACATCGGGGTTTCGTTCATCAAAAATCGTGAGTGCCAATCCCGAAACGATATACGGTAGGATCGTGCCGGAGGTTTCATCAGGAATACTGACAATGATAAAAACAGGAGCGTGCGTGCCGTGACAAAAACGATGGAAAAACTTCTGGACTCCCTCAGGGTTACGCCGGGGAAAAAAATTGATCTCCGGAACGATTACGATCCCGGTCATATCGGTCATTTCATGGCAAAGGATGAAGCAGAAAAAACGATGGCTGCTGATATACAGTTCATGTCCCTCCAGCAGGATAAACTGTATGCGCAGGATACGTACGCGCTGCTGATCATATTCCAGGCGATGGATGCGGCAGGCAAGGACAGCACTATAAAACATGTCATGTCCGGTGTGAACCCTCAGGGCGTCCAGGTAACGAGCTTCAAGGCCCCCAGTGCCGAAGAACTCGATCATGATTATCTCTGGAGGAGTAATATCGCCCTCCCCCGCCGGGGTGATATTGGCATTTTCAACCGGTCATATTACGAGGAAATCCTTGTTGTCCGGGTCCACCCGAAATATCTCGACCGTCAGCATCTTCCCCAGCAACTCAGGGACCGGAATATCTGGAACCGCCGGTTTGAAGAGATCAACAATTTTGAAAAATACTTAACGGACAACGGGATCATTATCCTGAAATTCTTCCTCATATTTCTTCCTGCAAATCTCCACACGAAATGGAGGGCGCTGTATTAAAAACTTATTATGNNGCCGGACAAGAACTGGAAGTTCTCAGCGGCGGATATCCATGAACGCGCCAGTTTTGAAGACTATATGAATGCCTACGAGGATGTGTTCAACCACACGAGCACATCGTATGCCCCCTGGTATATTATTCCCGCCGATCACAAATGGTTCACCCGGCTCATGGTCGTTTCTGCCATTAACCATACCCTTGACCAGCTTCATCTTGCCTATCCAAAAATGACCAAAGAGCAGAAAGAGGCACTGCTCACAGCAAAGGCTGAAATGGAAAACGAGACCCGGGATCCGGGCACCGGCACGAAGACCAAAAAGAAGGTATCCGGGAAGACCTCCTGATTTTTTCAGGCCCTGGTGAAACGGGCATGAACTGAAATAAGGTTCACTACGGAACTATGAAGGATAATTTTCCTTGACCACTTCATCCATACGACCAGTCCCCGGGGGTGGATTCGTGATGTCCAGGGAAATAACAGCGATGGTATTGCCGCTCTCCTGACAATATGTTTCAACCCTTTTGAAAACATGCGGCATCATCGATGCGGGTGTCAGGAGAAGCGAGGATTCCCCGATAAGTGCCCGCAGGATACCTTTGTCAATTACACCATAGGTGAAATCAAGCGATATCGATTCACGCTCGGCAAGATTCTTCGCCCGGGTTCCCATCGCACCAACCCGGTACCCCGGGTGGCCAGCGATCCATGCCGCGATCTCAGCGGCACCGGTTGTATCCACGTCGCAGACCATGATGGTCCCAAGGACCCTGCTAGCCTTTGGCTTACTGGAGCTCTGTTCGAGCGAGCTGACCAGCTGGAGAACGGACTTGGGTAATTGGGTCTTTTCAATCATCTGCCGCGAGACAAGCTCCGTATAGACTTCCAGTACTGCAGGCATCCGGAGATTTGAAGACATGATAAGCGCGGGATCGGNNGAAGACCTCCTCAGGAGTGCCCGCATGAATCACGGTCCCTTTATTCATGAGGATGATCTGGTCCGCCCAAAGATAAGCGAGCTCCACGTCATGGGTCGAGATAATGATCGTTTTTCCCTGTGAATTGAGTTCATCGAGCAGTTCCATGAGATCAGCGGCACCGGCCGGATCGAGCGAACTGGTGGGTTCGTCAAAGACGAGGACTTCCGGCTCCATCGCAAGGGTCCCGGCAATTGCAGCCCGTTTCTTCTCGCCACCGCTCAGCTGGTGAGGCGGGCGCTTCTCGTACCCGGAAAGACCTACGGCGGCTAGGGATCGCGTAACCGTGGCCTTGATCTCGTCTGGTGTCATGCCGAGGTTGAGAGGGCCAAACGCCACATCCTGGTATATCGTCGGTGCGAAGAGCTGGGTATCCGAGTTCTGGAATACCAGCCCGACCTTTTTTCGTATCTTGCGCAGCGAGCTGCTGTTATACTGGAGTGGTTCACCGTNNTGTTCGGGTAGGCATAATGAATTTGGTCAAATTCGAGCAGAGTTGTCATGGTTCACCTGAAAGGCACTATCGTGCTTGTCATGATTGCAACCGTAATGCAGAGGCCCAGATAGACAGCGATTGACGCAACTGCCGCCGGTTTCAGGGGGTTCTGCTGCCCCGGCAACTCCAGTTTGCCGTCATAGCACCGTGAGTCCATTGCGATGATCAAATCTTCAGCTTCCT
>PNBP01000081.1 GCA_003136075.1 Methanoregula sp.
CGGGAAAGGTCATTGATGGAACTGTTGCCATTTTTTAACTCGCCTTCAAGCTGCTCAACGACAGCCCGTAGGTTCTCGTCGTTTGAGAGGGAGATATAGATGATATCCGAGAGGTCCTGAAGATTGCACTGGAAATTTGCCCGGAACTTGTTGTAGGTTGCGCGGAACTCCCGTATCGGTTTCTCCCCCGGTTTTGGCATCCGCCACTGCTCTTCGACAAGGTTGCCTTTCTTTAAAATATCGAGGCAGAGGGGGATGTGGTCGCCTCCGACATGGGACTGGATTTCAGCCTCAGTCATCCACGACTTGCTTAACAATTCATAGACCTTTTTATACGAGGTATCGTTGAACGTCATAAGGAGCGGAACAAGCTCGACGGGATCGTTGACTATCCTGATATGGCCCGGCACAGTAAAACCCTATACTTATATTGTTTTATAATTCAATATAATTTTGCGGCATGATTTCACGAAAAAAGGGCAGGATCACGGTTCGCGGGATTGTCCAGGGAGTCGGGTTCCGCCCTTTTGTGTNNAAATTTTCAATATCCGGTTCGGTGAAGAATCTCGGCAGTGAGGTAGAGATTTTTGCTGCCGGCGACCATTTTCCCGAGTTTCTGGCGGCAGTTTCCCGGGGTCCGCTCCTTTCCCGCATCGATTCTGTCGCAATCAGTGACATATCCGCTGATATTCCCGAAGGTTTTGTTATCCTGCCCAGTGCAACCGGTTCGCATTCCGGCATGATCCCGCCGGATATCGCGATGTGCGACGATTGCATTGCCGATATTTTTATGGCCGGTGGCCGGTATGAGGGGTATTGGGCAACGTCCTGCGTGAACTGCGGGCCCCGGTACAGCATCATCAGCGAGGTCCCGTATGACCGGGAGCGGACATCGATGCGGGATTTTCCGATGTGCCCTCAGTGTGCACAGGAATACGGCGATCCGTTGTCACGCCGTCACCATGCCCAGACGATCGCGTGTGCTGCCTGCGGCCCGTCTCTTGAACTGCTCGATACGCTCGGCAACCGGGTAACCTGTCCTGATCCCATCCGGGAAGCGGCAGCGCTTCTCGATGCCGGAAAGATCCTCGCGATCCAGGGTATTGGCGGGTTCCACCTTGCCTGCATCGAGGAATCGGCAGGGGAACTCAAGCACCGGCTGGGAAGAATTGAGCAGCCGTTTGCGGTTATGGTCCGCCCGGACTCTATCGACCGAATAGCCTGCGTCTCCGATAGCGACCGCCAGCTGATGGAAAGCCCCGTCCATCCGATTGTCGTGGTAAAAAAACGGGACCCGGAAGCTCATGCGGCGATCAGCAACCTGCACACCATCGGCTGCATGTTCCCCTATACCGGGCTCCACCACCTGCTGTTCTCGGCCTTGCGGCACCCGTTGCTGATCATGACCAGCGCCAATATGCCCGGCTACCCGATGATCACAGCAATCGATCATGCAATGGCAAAGCTCACCCGGGACGTTGATTTTTTCCTGACCCACAACCGCCGGATTATCAACAGGTGCGATGATTCTGTGATCCGCGACGGCTATATCATCCGGTTGTCCCGGGGGATCGCCCCCTTGAGAACAGCAATCGATCTCGGGACGCAGTGCATCCTTGGTGTCGGCCCGGAACTGAACGCGAACGCGACGATCTACAAAAGGGGTTTTACCGTTACCTCCCCGCATGTCGGCAACGTCCGTAACCCGGCGACGCTTGAATACCTGCAGGACACCGTGCGGAATCTCCAGCGGCTGCTTGGCGCACGGTTCGATGTGGTTGCCCATGACCTCCACCCCCAGTTCCTCTCCACCCGGTTTGCCCGCGAGATTGCCGGGGAGAACAGGCTCGAACTGGTGCCGGTACAGCACCACCGGGCACATATTGCAGCGACAACAACCGAACCCTGCATCGGCATCGCCATCGACGGAGTTGGCTATGGTGATGACGGCACGGTCTGGGGTGGGGAGATCTTTTCCGGGCAGGTTCCCAATCTCACCCGGGTTGCACATCTTGAACCGGTGGTGATGCCAGGGGGAGATCTTGCAACACGGTTCCCGGAGCGGATGCTGTATGGCATCCTGCCGGATGAGCGGGTTCTGTCCCTCCTTTCATCCCGGGGCTGGTCGGATATTGAACTCGGTGTCCTCGCCAAACAGGTCAGGTCCGGGTTCAATGTCACGATGACGAGCAGTACCGGGCGTGTGCTCGACGCGGCATCTGCCCTGCTCGGGTGCTGCCGGGAACGTACGTATGACGGGGAACCGGCAATGAAACTGGAAGCCGCTGCTGCCGGGGGCACTCCGGAGCCGTGGGAACTTTCCTTTATTACCCGCAACGGGTGTGAACAGCTCCGGAGCCCTGCGCTCATGCAGGAGGCATGCGACCGGCTGTTTGCATCCCCGCAGAGTAACCGGCAGGCGGTCCGGGACATCGCTGCATCGTTCCAGTTCAACCTTGCCCGGGGGATTGCACAGCTTGCGATCCAAGCCGCAGAGCGGGACGGCATGAAAACCGTTGCGCTGAGCGGTGGTGTCGCATCCAATTACGCACTCCGTGAGACGATCCGGGCAGAACTTGGTGCGGCAGGACTCATCTGCCAGATAAACACAGACTATCCGCCCGGCGACGGTTGTGTTTCGTTTGGGCAATGCGTGTATGCCGGTATGCTCCTTACTTCGCGGTGAGAGCATCAGGAAAAACGCTCCAAAAGAACCCAAAGACGAGCAGTTTATCTCGCAGGAAACCCTAAGAACTAACAGGTGCGATGGATCCATACGATTTGATTCAGGAACAGGAAAAAAAGATCCAACTCTTAGAGAACGAGCTCATCGAACTTCATCAGGGGCTTGCCGCGGTGCAGGAATTCTTCGGCGATCTGGCAACAACCGCACAGATGCAGGACGCATCAGCAGAAGTCGATCAGACGCTTGTCAGGCCCTTGCTCGATGAGGATGTGGAGTTCGAGAGTATCTGGGACTTTCACCAGAAGATTCTCGTCGCCGATCCGAAAGGCTCGATACCGCTGAAAAAAATGTTTGAGACCTATGCCAGGTACTGCCGCGATTCCGGCAGAAAGCCTATCGATCAGGACGCTTTTGAGTTCCTGCTCCCGCAGATGGATAATCCCCACCCGATCATTTTCCGGGGAAAATGGCAGAACTGCCGGTTCCGCACAAACACCGACTGATACCTGCAGGGAAACTCCGGGAGATTTTGGTTCTCCACGGTTCAATGTTCTTCCCGGGGGTTTACTCTTTTTTTTCGTTCCCGCAATAAAACGTTACCCGGGCAGACGGTGAACACCGTCAATAGTTGTTTAAAAAAACGGTCTTTTTAGGAGTGAAAAGAAAAAATCTTTATCCTCGTACTAGTATAGTCCGGATAATGGCCCGCCTGAAAGAGAAGATCGAACGCCAGTGCCCTTTCTGCGGTGCAACGGTTACAGATGCTGATTTATTCTGCCGGTCCTGCCATAAACTCTTCCCGGAAAAAGACACGTTATTCGTGCCGGGCACCAAAAAGCCCCCGGAAATGGTGATCGTTTCATTCAGGAATCCGATCATATCCGGGCTGTTCTCCGTTCTGGGAATTGGGCTTGGCCAGTATTATAACGGCGATACACTCAAAGGTATCCTGATTACGGCGTTCTTTATTCTGGTCTCTTTTGGGTTGCCCGGCTATGAATATGACCGGGTGCTCTTCTTTGGTATCTGGTGCGCCGGGATTATTGATGCGATGATCTCTGCTGTGCGGATCAACCGGCTCAAACGGTCGTTTGGCGGGACCAGCCCCTTGTTCTGGATTGAATTTGTCATCCTCGCGATCGTGCTCATCCTTGTGGCAAGCCAGGCACGGGAACTTCCCCTGGTTCTCCAAAATCTGTTTCCCATGGTAAATGTCGTAATCCCGTAAGTTAAAAACTCAAAAAAACACTTAAAAAAACAAAAAAAATCCGGACTATTGTCCCTGACGTTTGCAGGACACACGGAATAAAAACAGAACTGGTGAGCGCGTTTTTTTCGCGAATGAAGAAGAAAAAAAGATTTAGCCGAACAGGGCACCGAGCCCTGCCATGCCACTCTCTTCGTCTTCCTTCTTGTGCTCTGCCGGCTCCTCGGCTGCTGCTGCAACGGCAACGGGTGCTGCTGCGGCTGCTGCAACGGCAACGGGTGCTGCTGCTGCCTTGCTGATTGCTTCCTCGATGTTGACGCCTTCGAGTGCGGCAATGAGTGCCTTGACGCGGGATTCGTTAACTGCTACACCTGCGGAGGTAAGTACTGCCTTGACTCCGTTCTCATCGACCTTCTTGCCTGCTTTGTGCAGGAGAAGTGCTGCATAGATATACTCCATCTTGTTCACCTCAATGATTTTTCTCTGTAAAATTATTCTTTTACCAGGCCTTTGATAACCTGGCTTTCTCTCTGGGCTTTTCCAATAATCGCATCGACAACGTCCTTTTCGTAGATCGCTGCTTCAACTGCAAGGTTCCGTGCCTCCCTGACGGCCTTCGTCAGGATCGGCGCCATCGTTTCCTTGGTGGGGATGCTTGCGTTCACCGACAGGTTAAACGCCTGCTGGCCGGCGAGCTGGATCTGTGCGAGGAGTGCTGCCTCATCAACAGAGAGCACGGACGGTTCGTAGATGTTGCCATCGTGGAACGCTACCTGCAGGGCAAGTCCGACATCCATGGGCTTGATATCAAGTTTTATAAGGACCGTTGCAAGTTTTGCAGAGATGACGCCGCCTTTTTTGACGACCGTCTTTGTCTCACGGATCTTGACCTTGCCACCCTCAATAGCTGCAGGAATGCCTGCCTGCTGGAGTTCTCCGACAATCGGACCCGGCTTGAAGCTCGTCGGACCTTTCTGGATGACGATATCTTCCGGCGCTTTCTCACCGGTCTTTGCCGCCATCTTGGTCTTGGTCTTTTCGAGCTGCTTGAAGAGTTTGAACGGGTTGTCGTTGGTGAAGATAATCGCGGAATGGCCGGAGATATACTTGGTTAAGTCCTTCATATCCCCGCCCATGTCATCGAGCGCATGCTTGATCAAGGTGTTACGAACGACCTTGATGACCGCTTTGCCCCGGAGGTTCCGGCGGATCTGCTGCACCTGCTGTGCGGGAATGCCGTACATGTCGACAAGCCCGATCAGCGTGTACTCTTTTGCATGCTTCTTGATGTCCTCAACTTCATCCTTTTTCCATGAGGGCAGGTGGTGTGTGTATAACGCCATTATACCAGCCTCACAGCAGGACCCATCGTCGTTTTCACGTAGATGGAACGAACGTTTAAGTGCCCCTGTTCAAGGACGGATTCGATACGCTTGACAACCGCATCGATATTCTCCGCGACCTGCTCCGGTTTCATAGCCGTTGAGCCGACCTTTGTGGAGAATAATTTGCGATCCTTCGTGCGGATCTTCACCGAGTTTCGCAGACGCTCGACAATCGGGCGGATATCCATCTGCCCGGTGATCGGCATCGGCATCCTGCCCCTCGGACCAAGCCGGGGACCTAAATACCTGCCGACCTGCGGCATAACCGCCGTCTCAGCAAGGAAGTACCGGTACTGGCTGGCTACCTTCCGTGCCTCGCGGGGCTGTCCGCCGAGTCGTTCTACCTCTTCAGGGCCGATAATCAGATCAACTTTGGCATCCTTTGCCTGCGTGACGATATCTCCTTTCCCGATAACACAGATACCGACGTTTTCACCGGTACCGTGAGGAAGAAGAATCGTCTCGTCAATACGATTTTTCGGCTGCGCCATATCGATATTCTTGAGATTGATGGTAATATCGATGCTCTCAGAGAACTTACGCTCTGGCGCTTTTTCAATCGCCGCTTTCACGGCTTCCAGAATTTTGGCCCTATCAACCATCTGATTCCTCCATAGTTTGCGACCGGCCCTTTCCGATCTCCTATGGTTTTCTCGATTTATTTCACGAGAACACTGTCATACTTGCCTTCATTGATGAGGGCGAAGACATCTTTTGCCCTCTTGCCGTCAACGGTAACTCCCATGCTGACGCAGGTACCGACGACTTCCTTAACGGCAGTCTTCAGCTCGTACGAGAGCATGCTTTCGAGTTTCATGTTGGCAATCCTGACAGCGGCCTCGAATGGTAGATTGCCTACCACTTTGACGTTGGGCTCTCCGGAACCTTTCTCGATATGGGCCTCTTTTTTGATGAGTGCCGACACCGGGGGGATACCCACGGTGACCGTGAATTTCTTCTTGTCATCGACAACGACCGTAACAGGGACCTGCATTCCATTGAATGTCGCGGTCTTCTGGTTGATCTCATCGATAACTGCTTTCACGTTGATACCGAGTGGTCCGAGCGCGGGTCCTAATGGGGGACCAGCTGTTGCCTTTCCGCCGGATACTAAAACCTCGACCACTTCTGCCATAGTCTTTGCACCATGCCGTCCCGTAATTGCGGGTTCCAAGCTTGGGTCTGTAAAATTAGACGTGATGGGAAATAAAGGTGATCGTGGGAGGATGGTGCGGAGAACCTCAAGTCAATTGTAATAATCAGAATGACAGACGAAATAATTAATTTCATTGCCTGTTGTATACCTTTCCTTCGCGTCGTATAGAACGGTGATAAAGGATTTATTATTTTTTTAATTCCTATCATAAAAAAAAGCCCGTTGAATGAAAATGATTATAGCACCAGAGACAATCCCCGTGAGCATTCCTATGCCAATTTCTTTATATTTATCAATTCCGGCCCAAGAAACGATAGCAATTAATGAAATTGCTAAAAAAACACCAACAAAAATTACAAAGATGAGAGCCTGAATGATGCTAGCTGTGAAGCGATGCCTAATATCGTTCCATATAATCGGAATTCTTGTTGGAGTAGATATTAAGTAGTAAATTCCGGTAAACAATCCCGATATTAAGAGCATTACAATTATTGCGAATGAATTATTCCCTCCCGAGAGGCTCCCGGTCAAAATTGAATATCCTGCAAACTGAAAAATTGCAATCAGCAAAAAAAGAAATAATGTGTTCGTTTGTTGTTGATTCATATATCACTAACAAATTTTATACTATATATAGAATATTCGATTAGTTGATCTGGATAAATTCCTGGGTTTCTTGTGAGAATCAGTTACTAGACTTACAAATAGATTTTCCCGAAAAATGTTCAACGCTGTTTTTCAAATCTTTCAATATTTTTACTAGTTGTTTTGTCCCCACAATAACTACATTCAAAAAAATGTTCTTCGCGTCGGTATATTACTCCATTAGATTCAACATCTCGTCTTTTTCCAGGTTGGTTTTCGAAGATTGCAAAATCCTTTCCACACTTATCGCATCTCGAATCTTTGTAAAAGAAAATAACTTTCGTTATCAGGATCGATGATAGAACAAGAATTACCCCAATTCCAAAAAAGAATGTTCCATTCCTGAATAAGTTTTGAAGCCATCCAATTATCGAAATTATTGTACCAATTCCAAGAGTAATGTCAATTCCGATTAATCTTCTCTCGCCTAAGTGATTTATTAAAAAAATAGCCAATTTTTCAAGCATTAGTGGATCCTTTATTGGGATCTCGTAGGTAATGCCTCCAACTTCATTATGAATAGACGTCTGCTGAATAGTGTTAGATCCATCGCCAGAAGTGACTCCAGAGATTTGTCCATGATCGCCTACTGCAATTGATCGGTCTCCTTGTTGAATGATGCTCCCTTGGACATTATAAACAACAGATCTTGGGTGATTTTCCTGAAACTGCTCCTTAAAGAGGGGATTCGTCTTTACAAGTAGATCTATGAATGCTTTTAGGGATTCAATTGAATTTTTATACTCTATTCTCTGAGATTCGAGAGATTATTGATTAGATCTTCATTTTTCAGCCATTTCTCACTTCGATATGCTAGGACTTGAAAATTTTCTCCGGGAACTGTTACGTTCAATAGCGACTTATGGGTATTGAGGATCACGCGGATTAGCTCATCGGCGCGAGTGTCAGCAACAGTTGAAAATGGAATCATATTGTAACTTAAATTGTCCGCGATAACGAACACCTTAAATTCTCTCATATGTTTTCTCCTTTCATTTTTTACAAATGCCACCGGGTCCGGTANNTTGTCGATGAACACCGGGACGAAGAGGATGGAGTCATATCCCTTGACGTGGGTAAGCCCTATCTTTCGTGTGGGGAGCCCCTTGAACTTCTCCATCGTCTGCGCTGGATCATTCACCCGGTTCTCACTGATATCCTCCTCGAAATCCGTCCAAAGTATTTGATCACCAGAGGATAATCGCGGCACAACAGTGTCCTGGAACACCTGCGGCTTCTTCTTGAAATGGGACTTGACGCCGTCGGGAATATTCAGTACACGATCAGCCAACCCGATCATAACGGTTGCACCCATGATGATCTCTGATTTTATCCCATGGAGATCCTGCAACACTTCGTAAAGGTCATCGAAACGGGCGTCACGGTTTCGGTGTGCGGTGATGACGGATTTGTTTTCGATGCAGATCCTGACATTACGGAGATCGGGATTTCCGTTGGCATCCGGTTCACCGATGAGCAGGTCCATCTTCCTTCCCCGCTGGGTCGGAGATTCGACATTCAGCCAGCTCTTTACGATGTGATTATCGATGTCCTTCTTTAGTTCAGGACATTTCAGCATAAGGTCCCGGAAGATTCCCCGGCTGACAATATCGGAATGCATCTGCTGGCGGTGATTGTGATAGTGTTCTGCAACAATATTGTCTATCACTTCGTCGAAAGGTGTCTTCATCAGATCATCCGTTTACTGCAATTTCAGCAGGATCGTCAGGACTGCGAAGAAGGCTGGCTTTCTGCCCTGACAGCCACCCGCGTTCCAAGATGCTGAAGGGGACCGGTACCTGCTTCAGGATCGTGCTCTGTAACCGGAGAAATCCGTTCGCCGCCCGCTGGCAGTTCGACTCTAGCCACGACCGGACCTCACGGGAATTGAGATACTCGTTGAGCACGTCGAGATGGTCGGGATTCTGCGGGATGATGTAATATACTGAATGGCCCGGGACAATTTCCCCCGAATCGTCAATCCTGAAGAAGGGCGTTTCCGTGATATCCTTGCAGAGAATTTTACGTTGCAATATCTGGTTAAGCGGCGGATTTTCATGGAATGCGTACCAAGGTTTTTTTGCTGTGCAGGTCCGTTTCATCAAGCGGCTGTAATTTTCGGGAATCAGTAAAAATTCTTTCAATACACCAAGTTGGCTTTCCAAGATCAACTTCCCATTCGCTTCGTAGGGAATGATCATTTCGAGATCCGACAGGACCTCAGGAGAATTCAATGACAAATCTCGTCCGGTTATTGTCGGGAACGCATATTTTTTCAGATCTGTAGGAATCGCCTGTTTTTTATGGACAAAGACGGCATCCGCTCCGGTTGCGACCCCGCAACTGATCCGTAGGCATATCTCGCCGAGTGTACAATACCCGGCTTTCTTCTCTGTTTTTCCGTAGAGGGAGGGAAACGCAGAGGTCCCGTCTCCCGGTATCTCGACAAATTTCGTGTGACCATCCCGGAATTTTATCATGGTCGTCCCATCAGATTTCCTGTTCGTGATTGTGGTAACGGCAGGGTACGTGACAAGGTTCCCAAACGATTGCTCGTGAATCATGTCAATCTCATCGATGGAATATCCGGACAGGATGAGCCTGAACTGGGACGCACTCTTGACCGAAAGATATTTTTCCGGAGTTATGAAGACGAGCCTTCCGTCTTTTTCCAGGCAGTTGAGTGCCTGCTCGAAAAAGAGGAGATAGAGATCGAACCGTCCCGTTGCCGAGCGGAATCGGGCCCGGTATTCTTTCTTCTCACCTTCGGTTAATCCGGTGATGGGAACGTACGGCGGGTTTGCAATGATGAAATTAAATTTTCTTCCAGGAGAATGCAGGAGAAAGTCCTCGAACCCGATCTGTATTGAAGGATATCCTAAATATTTTTCACGCACTGCGGCGATATGGTTGGGATCGGAATCGATACCAGTAATATGGGGGATTTCATGGTTGTTTTTATCGCACCACCGGATTATCCCATTGATAAACGCCCCCTGCCCGCAACCGGGATCCAGAAGAGTGTCTTCCGGTTCCGGTGGCATTTTTTCAAATAATTTTGCCACCANNACTACAAGTAAAAAACCCCGACGAAGCAACCCGGCGACCCCTATCATGATGGGGCAAACTCACCATGCCCCTGAGTACGATGAGTGCCGCCTCACCTGTCCATTCAAAGTACACTGCCCGACCCCCTCCATCAACTTACCCCCATTCCCCGGCAATTTCACCATCGTAAAATAGCACCAGTTTTGTCCTTATTTTGGCCGGGCTCATGAGGGGGTCGGGCGGGTATATTATGAAAACAAGTACCATGAGCGATCATTAAAACCATTATATTTCTGATGTGAACTTCCCGGACACGCCATTCCGCAAGGGATCGGTTTGTACCCGTCCGACCCTTCATCACCCTTGACCCGGAGACCCACGGCAGGAGCAGACCTGTTCGCACTGCCTATGAGCGATGCCTCATGGAATCGCCCTGCAAAAATCCACACAGAGACGCGATTGGCAGGGTGATACCGGAAAATTGTAAAATCCCATGAATGGATCGCTGACTCCGGGAAAAGCTTAAACATGTCAGAACCATTCTATCTCAATCATGCAATCAGGAGGTATTGTTTGCATCATTGTTTTCTGCTTAATAATCACAGCAGCATGTATCCAGCTGCCGGGTATGCATATTATTAGTAACACACCCGATCCCATTATCGGCCAATGGATTGGTGGTGAACCGCCGGCATCAGACCGGCACCTCATTTTCTATGAAAACCAGACATTTTATTCCACAAACTTTTTTTTAAACAACGGGGAAACGGTTGACACCGGGAACTGGACAAAGATACATTCTGGACTCTATACAACGCAATCAGTCACCGGTGAAACAACCGACTGGGTGTATGATTCATTTTATGATTCACTGTATATGAGCAAAGTCCCCCAGATGAAATACAACCGCTATAAAGGATAGCCCGGGAGATTGTGATAGCCCGTATAATACCTGACAGTCTTCATTATTTAGACCGGTATCCCGGCGGGGACTCTTTTTCTGCACTGATCGGCATAATAACCGTCGTAATACCGCTGTACTGCAACCGTCGCTGTATGGCAAATGCTGTCTCGTTGTGCAGGATTTTCTGGAAGGGGTTTTCATGGCGGAACACGATCTGTCCGGTAAAGAACGTGGAATTCGGGAATTCCTGTGCGATATGTTTACAGAGAGGTACTGCCAGTCCCACAACATCAGTGCCTATATCCATACGGTAATCTGCTGCAAAGCCTGACTCACGGGCAAGATTCACGTATTTATCCAGTGCGTTTCTTGTTGATTCCGAAAGTGCCGTCATTTCAGCTGAACCCTTGAATGTTCCTGAATCAACGACGGCAATAGAAACAAATATAAAATTATCATAGACCCCGGGGAAATTTTTCGTTATGGAATAAAACGTGTTGACGCCCAACCCATGAAACCCGGAAACGAGCTGCACTGCAGTCATTTTATGGGGATTCACGGGATCGGTATTCTTACTACCGGTTGTGGGTATAATTTCAAGCAGGGTATCTAATTTTCTCAACCCTCGCGTTATCGTCTGGTAATGTTCATGGATCAGGAAACAGAGTCCTACAAGGGCAGCTGTCAGAAATAGCGTGAGCCAGCCACCCTCGCCAATCTTTTCATAGATGGTGATAAGGAGAATTGTACTGCACAGGACAAACCCGATGATATGGATGAGGATGTGTCGTTTCCAGTTCGTTTCTGTTGCCCTGTTTTTGTAAAAGAACCGTGCCATACCGAACTGGGATAGGGAAAACGTGATGAACACGTTAATGGCGTACATGGTGACGAGAAAGACTATCGACCCGTGTGAAAAGATCATGAGCAGGAGGGCCGATCCGCCCATCAGGATAATTCCATTTGTCATCGTAAGGCGTTCTGACAGGAGTGCAAATGACCGGGGGAGCCATGAATCGATTGCCATATTTGCCATCACCCTGGGCCCGTCTATGAACCCGGTCTGGGCCGCGACAAAGAGCAGGGCCCCCTCAGAGAGGATGGTAACCAGTGCGAGGACTCCCCCCAGAGGCCAGCCACCAAAGACTTGTGTTGCAAGGACCGCATTGAGGGTCTGTCCCTGGACCGGGTGAATGTTCCAGAGGAGATAACACAGAAAGAGACCACCGGAAAGCACGGCAAGTGAGATTGCCATATATCCCATCGTCCGCTTTCCGGTCCTCACCTTGGGCTCCCGCATGATCTGCATACCGTTTGCAACTGCTTCAATACCGGTATAGGTCCCGCCACCAAGCGAATAGGCGCGTAACAAAATGGCCAGAACGCCAATCATCCCCACCGTAGCCAAATCGTAGGAGAGTCCCGACTGAAATCCTGCAGCAACCACGGCAACCCGGGGAGCATGAGCAAAAATCCCATACCCGAGAAGCAGTGCATGGGCGATGATGAACACGAGAAATATCGGGGCAAGCGTCATGACGGATTCCTTGACCCCCCGCAGGTTCAATTCAATCAGGATTACGATGAGCAGGCAGGCGACAGCCAGTTTGAACGGTTGGTACGAATAGGGTAAAAACGAGAAGATGGCATCGGCACATGCCGCGATGGAAACCGTGATGGTCAGCATGTAGTCGATAAGAAGTGCGCTTCCGGATATGACACCTGCCCGCTGGCTGATCGTGTGGGTGGCGACGATATACCCCCCACCTCCTCCAGGGTAATGTTCGATAATGCGGGTGTAGGCATACGAAATAATAAAGACAGTGAATGCGGTGCCAAATGCGAGGAAAATCGCGAGATACGTATGCTCGCCCAGTGCAAGAAACGCTTCAGGAGGCCCGTAGGAGGAGGATGATACGCCGTCAGCCCCAAGGCCGATCCAGGCAAGAACGGGAATTAAGGCAATCTTATGGAATATCGTAGGGTCATCAATATTCTTCTTGGCGCCAATTATGGTTCGGCGGGCACCTGCCCGGATATCCTCCCAGTTCCACGAGTCTTTTTGTCCCACGGTATCTTCTTCCGGCAGCCGGACAGGCATATTTCTGAGATACGCAGAGCCGGTCTGCGCCTTGGGGATGATTCAGCCAAATATTGACTATGCACTAAAGATCCTGTACCAAATACCCGGCTTATTTAATTTCTGGTTTGAGTATTCTGATTGGCAGATCGATACCATCGAGTGCGGACAGTTGACTCAAGAATCACCAGCAAGCATGGCAAAGATGCCCTGTCCCGTATAACGAGATTAAGAGGGCATATCCCGGATTTATCGTAAATATCAGGACCGCAATGAATGGTGCTGACAAAAAAAGTTTGTCATCATATAAACCGGTTGTTGTGTGGCGGGGGAAAGATGACTATACATTCATATAATCAAAAGGAGAATCCCTTGCCAGCAGAGATGCCCCCGGGGTTAATGAGGAGAACACATGACTGGACAACCAAACGACAATGCTGCCTGCATTGAAGCAAACTTCCTTGATAATGCACTCGTGATGATAGCTGTCCTTGAAAAAGAGGGCAAAATCGTCTCATGGAACCATGCGGCAGAAGCGATCACAGGGTATTCATACGATGAAGTGGTGGGAAAAACCACAGTCTGGAAACAGCTGTACCCGGACAAAGATTACCGGGATAGTGTTACCGCAAAAATCGCATCAATCCTCTCTACAAAAAATTATTTTGAAAATCTTGAAACCATCATCCGCACCCGGTCCGGGGATTCCCGCATCATTCTCTGGAATACCAAAAAAATTACGAATATGGGCCTGCCAAGGACCATCTCAGTTGGTCTTGATGTTACGGAACAGCGGAGGGCAGACCAGTTCCGCGAAAGCGTGATCGACAATGCAAATATCCTGATTGCGGTTCTTGACAAAGGTAAAGTCATTGTCTGGAACAAGGCCGCAGAAACCATCACCGGGTATTCACGGGATGACGTGATCGGTAAACGGGATATATGGAAATGGCTCTATCCGGATGCTGAGTACCGAAATACTGTTACCCGACAGATTATGGATATCCTCACGAAAAACCTGTTCTTTGAGAACCTTGAAACGACCATTGTCACAAAATCCGGTGAAAAGAAAATTATTGCATGGAACACACGGCAGATCGCTAACGGGAAGGCACAGCAGGATATCGCCATCGGCCGTGACATCACCGAACGAAAACGAGCTGAGGAAGCCCTTCTGTCCTACATGACGGAAATGGCGATGAGGTTAAAGGGGCCCATCGAGATCATCCGGAATAATCTGCAGGATGTAGCCGCGCTCGTCCGGAACGGAAAACTCGAACTCGATGATATGGCGATCGTGCTTGACAGCCAGGTAAGAAATGCCAACCAGATCGCACAAAACGTCATTGAGTTCCAGCGGGCGGTAACTGAGAAGAACAAGGATATTCCCGAAGCCTACCGGAAATTCCTTGAGGGTGAATAACAGTGACCGTTATTGTCAACCCTGATGCACTGGCACAAAAGCAGATCTTTTTGATCCTTGCGTCCCCGGGAAACATACGGGAGCGCAATATCCAGATCATTAAGGAACTCTCGGCGCTTGGCTATCATTCGGCAGTCATCACGACAAATTTTCCGTACAGTATCCTGAAGAAACTGTATGAGCAGAGCGGGGTCGATCTCACAAAGGTGTCCTTTGTGGATGCCGTCACGAGAAATTCCATCGGCAGTGTGGAAAATGTACCCGGTGTTGTCCGGTATATCAACAATCCTGCCAACCTGACGGATATGGGGATTGCAGTAACCGAAATGCTCAAGGAACACCAGGGACAGAAGGTCTGCATCCTGTACGATTCCATCAGTACAATGCTCATATACCTCTCATCACCCAATATATCGAAATTCATCCACTTTGTGACGAACAAACTCCGGCTCATGGATATTTCAGGGGTGTTTCTTGCGGTGGAGAAAGGACTTGACCCGATGCTGATGACCCAGCTGACCACATTTGTCGATTCCGTGGTTGACACGGGATAAAATATAAGGCAGTTTAAAAAAATCTGCCAACAGAGGGGGTGGGATCGGGGGGGTTTAACCTCTTGTATACCTCCGCTTTTTTTCAGGACTCTGCGCTGTTTTAAACAGGTACATCAGATTTGGGGTAAACTCAGCCATGCGGAAAAATACCTAAAATGCTCCCAAAAGGGAGTGTTGCCACGTGGACAAATCCGTCATGATCCTGCAAAAATATTCCCGTGGGTGAAAATGTTTTAAAAAAACCAAAAAAATAAAAATTACCGGTCCTTGAATTTCTCAACGACACGAACATTGTCGCCGCGAACCGTAATCGGGATCGGCACGACACTCTCGTAGAGTTCAACGGTAATCTCTTCTTTTTGCGAATCGACGCGCTTGACCACCGCTTTCTCACCCTTGAAAGGCCCGGCGATCAGTTCGACAATCGTGCCTTCATCAATACCGGCCACGACTGGTTTGGGGATCAGGAAATGCCCGACTTCGGCAAGGCTCGTTTCACCCTTGACAACGACACGTGCATGAGCAATAATCTCCACGAGCTGCTCGATCCGGTTCATCTTTTCGGGCGTCTCGACTAAAACATAGCCCTGGAGCTCGTTTGGCACGATGATCGACGACACTTTTATATCCACGGCTTTTGTTTCAATTGCCTTGAGGATATTATCCGCTACCGTACGTTCCTGCTTGGATGTGGTCTTGATCGCAAAGATCCGGTTATTGAAGACCTCGAGAGTGCCTGCGGGAATCTGCGGTGCCGCGGACCCGGGGTTAGCCTGTTCGGTCATAAGAGATCAGGATTAGAAACCCAGCAGTTTCTTGTGTTCGAAAAATACGTAGATGACAAATCCGATCAGGCCGACAAGCAGGACGCCGGCAGCCGCAACGGTCGCAATCTTGGAGAACTCCTCACGGGTGGGAGTGCGCGCAAGTTTCAGGACCCGGAAGTATTTGCGGAATAACTCTTCGTGCACGTCTACTTTGATATCAGGTTTTGAAATTTCCATAACTGCTCACTTGAGAAAATCGATCTCAAACTGTTTCTGTACTTTGGGGGTAAGCTTCTCATTACGACCATATATTTGTGGCGACCGTACGCCCGTGACTACCAGCAGTGTCCGCATCTTGCCTGACATCTCGGGATCGACCTGCGCTCCCCAGATGATGCGCGCATTCGTATCAACCCGGTTATAGACTTCCTGTACCACACCCTCCGCTTCAAGCATGGTCATGTCCGGGCCGCCCACCACATTGACAAGGGCGGCTGTCGCGCCGGAGATATCCACATCCAGCAGCGGGGACCGGATTGCCTTCTTGACGGAATCGGCTGCCTTGTCCTCGCTGTCACTCTCTCCCATCCCGATCATGGCAACACCGCCACGCTCCATGACCGTGCGGACATCGGCAAAGTCGAGATTCACGAGACCCGGCATCGTGATGAGCTCGGTGATCCCCTTTACCGCACGCATCAGCACTTCGTCGGCGATCTTGAACGCCGCGTGGAGCGGCAGCTTGGGCACCACTTCGAGCAGCCGGTCATTGGGCACAACAATGACCGTGTCTGCCACATCGCGCAGGCGCTCTAAGCCGGCCTCTGCGTTCTCCATGCGGATCGCGCCTTCGGACGCAAACGGCAGGGTGGTCACTGCAATGGTCAGGGCCCCCTCTTCCCGCGCCGCTTTTGCAACCACTGGTGCACAGCCGGTACCGGTACCGCCACCAAGACCCACCGTGATAAAGACCATATCGCAGCCGGAGACAACTGCCCGTATCTCCTGCTCGTTTTCCAAAGCGGCTTCCTCACCGATCTGGGGTATGGAGCCGGCTCCAAGACCCCGGGTCCGCTGCCGGCCGATCAGGATACGCTGGTCGGCATGGGTGCGGATAAGGTGCTGGGCGTCCGTATTGATGGCGACCAGTTTGGCGCCGTGGATACCCTCTTCCANNAGTGCCTCTTCAACAATTGACCTCATATATAGTTCTCCAATCCCGGGATGTGGATTTTACTATCACGTTCAGACGCCACCATAGCGGGCGTGATTACCTGACCGTTAATTTCAACCGGCTGACCCGCAGCCAGTTGTTTATAAGCAGGTCCGGCGGTGATCCCCAGATCGCGCGCTTTTTGGGGATCGAACCGGACCTTGTGAATGATCAGGAAATCTTTCTCCGTTGCAGTGATCTCCTTACTACGTATGATTTTTACGCACAACGTATTTAAAGCATTTATTATTTGCGATGAATATTGGCTATACGTGACAAAAACAGGAAGCAGGCGGTTCTCAAATGAGGAAATATACACAACGGGTAAACCTTCAAGCCCCCGGATGAATGCCGGTTCGTCAGATTTTATGGCAAGGGAGATGAGATCCGGATTGATGCTGACAGTCACAGGCGCCTCTTCTCCCGTGAGAGTATGGACGTAACACCGGGCGCCGGGCGATATCTGCCCGGCTAGATCCCGTACAGCCCGGTACGATTCCCACGGGAGGTGGCCTATCGCCGCAATCTCGCTTTCCGAGAGCCTCATAAGGGGGAGTGCATCAAGGATCCCAACCAGCCGGGTAAAACAATCGTGATCGATTGCTTTCCGGTCAATATACGCCGCAACCGCCCCGGTTTTTTCGATCATCGACCGGATCATCGCCTCATCAAGCGTGGCAGTCTCACGGGTGTGGGCGATATGGCCAAATGCCCCCCGTGAAGAGAGCGCGATCTCCGTTTCCCGGGTTGCGTAATGCGTACCGCCAAAACCGATCAGCGGGACGCCGTTTATTGCAGTTGCATCAAGCACTGCTTCTGCAACGGCCTGGCCCGCAACCGGATCCATCCATTCCTTTTCCGTGCTCCCGATCTCGACAAAGAACGAGGGGTGGGACACGTCAGTCGGCCCGTGGTGCGTTACCTCATATGAGACCCGGTACCCTTCAGGGCAGTGCCGTGCGAGCGCCCGCAGGGTTGCCTGCATCATTACCGGCGCCGCAGGTGCAAGGGTGCGGGATGTCCCTCCCAGTGTCGCCTCACCATAATTTCCGGTTACGTGAACGGTGAGGACCGGTACCGGGTTGACACTCGAATGCCGTGACAGGAAAATAACGAGATCGGCATCGATCCCTGCATCCACCTGTTCTGCATGGATCAACCGGCCTTCCACCTCAAAAAATTCATAGGTGCGGCCCTGCCCGGCCCCGGCGTCAGTCCGTTCAGACAGGCACTGTTCGATATGGTGCCTGATGTTTTTTCCCGCCATATCCTGACGTGAATTGATCAGAGCGACCTTCATAGATCCCGTATACGCTGTATTCATGAAATAAGGCTTGCAATTGTGCAGGATACGTAAACACTATGATGAAGTACACAGCACATTGTTACCATGGACACCGCAAAAATTGAGAAGGCTTTCAAAGAAGCAGGCATCGAAAAGGTTCTTACCTGCCCGCAGGCATTTGCCATTTCAGAGAAGCACAAAATTCCCAAGATGCAGATCAGCGAGTACTGCAACTCACATGCGATCAAGATTCGGGGCTGCCAGCTGGGCTGCTTCAAATGAGTCTTTTTTTACAGGTTGTTTCGGTTTCTGAGGCCAATGACGTGGTTCGGCACCTTGCTGTTCCGTCCCGGACAGAAAAAGTCCCTCTGATTGACGCATTCCAAAGGGTGCTTGCGCAGGATGTACTCGCAGATCTGGATATCCCGGGATTTACCCGGTCGGTTGTGGACGGGTATGCGGTGCGGGCAGCCGACACTACCGGCGCCAGTGATGGGATCCCCTCGATGCTCACCTTCAAGGGGAAGGTTGCGATGGGGACAACTACGGATCACCCGATCGGGCCGGGGGAGTGCATCTATGTACCGACGGGCGGGATTCTGCCGGAAGGCGCAGACGCGATGGTAATGATCGAGAATACCGAACTGTTCGGAGATGACGTGCTGGTGAAAAAACCGGCCGCCCATGGGGAGAATGTTCTTTTTTACAACGAGGACTTTTCCCGTGGGGAAGTGGCACTCGAAAAAGGCCGCCGCTTGTCGGCACAGGACATGGGCGTCCTTGCTGCAGTCGGGTGCACCGAAGTTCCCGTCACCCGGATGCCCCGGGTCGGCATCATATCAACCGGGAATGAACTGGTCCCGGTTGAAGAAATCCCCCACATCGGGCAGGTGCGGGACGTCAATACCTATGTAGTTTCTTCATTTGTCCATGAACACGGGTGTATACCGGTCAGCTACGGTATCATCAAAGACAACCGCGAAATGTTCCGGACGACACTTCTCAACGCCACAAAAGAGTGCGATGCAGTGCTGATCTCGGGGGGGAGTTCAAAGGATGACCGGGATATGGCCGCCGCGATCATAGCCGAGCAGGGAGATGTGCTGATCCATGGCGTCGCAATCGCGCCGGGAAAACCCACGATCATCGGGCGGTGCGGCACCGTCCCGGTTATCGGGCTTCCCGGCCATCCCGCCTCGGCATTCATTGTGCTGCTCATCATCGGACGGCACCTGCTCGATGGCATGACCGGACAGGTCGATACCGGAGCCCGGACGGTGCGGGCGAAACTCTCACTCAATGTCCCGTCAGCTAAAGGCCGGGAGGATTACATCCGGGTTTCCTGTAAAGACGGGATTGCTACACCGCTCTTTGGCAAATCGGGACTTCTCAACACGCTGGTGCGAAGTAACGGTATTGTCCGGGTGCCGGCAGGGAGCGAAGGGCTGGAAACCGGCGAGATCGTGGATGTAATCCTATGGTAAAACGGTATTTAAACGTCGTATCACTGGATGCAGCACGTGACCTGCTCCGGACCGGGTTTCCCCATATACCGTCACATGAACGGATCCCTCTTGAAAAAGCCGCAGGCAGGGTAACCGCTGAACCGATCTTCGCCCGGTATTCGGTTCCCGAAGTCCATCTTGCCGCGATGGACGGGATTGCTGTCGTGAGTGCCGACGCAGCAGGTGCAGGCGAACAGCACCCGGTCACCCTTTCACGGGCAGCCCGGGTCAATACGGGCAATGTCGTACCGCAGGAATTTGATGCGGTGATCATGATTGAAGACGTGCATATCGATGACGGGCGGTTCACGATCAGAAAATCTGCCCCGCCATGGCAGCATGTCCGCCCCGCCGGTGAAGATATCGGTGAATCCGAGATGGCACTCCCGACACGGCACCGGGTCAGAGCTTCAGAACTCGGTGCGCTTGCTGCATACGGCGTTACCGATCTTGAGGTTATCACTGTGAAGACCGGGCTCATCCCGACGGGGAGCGAGCTGGTCCCGCACGGCACCCACCCGCAACCCGGCCAGGTTGTGGAAAGCNNCGCAGCGATGCTCGAAGAACTTGGCGCTGCCTGCACCCGGTACCCGATGGTAAAAGATGACCCGGCGCTGATCCGCGAAGCGCTGGAGCGGGCGGTGGCAGAAAACGATGTTGTGATCATCTCTGCCGGGTCATCGGCAGGCACCCGGGACTATACCGCAGATATCATTGCAGAACTGGGTGAAGTGCTCGTCCACGGTATTGCGATAAAACCGGGAAAGCCGGCGATCATCGGCAGGATCCGGAATAAACCGGTCATCGGGATGCCGGGATACCCGCTCTCCGCGCTGACCATCCTGCGGGAACTGGTTATTCCGCTGATGGGACAGTACGGTCTTCCGGTTCCCGCACCAGAGCACATCGAGGCACAGATTACCCGTACAACTCACAAGGATGTGGGAAGCGACGAGTTTATTCTCTGTTCTCTTGGCAACATCGGTGCCCGCTGGGTCGTCTCACCCCAGTCACGGGGTGCCGGTGTGCAGATGAGTGCGGTGCGGGCAAATGCATTCCTGAAGATCCCGTCCGCAAGCGAAGGATATGAGGCAGGGCAAGTGGTGCCTGCTACGCTGACCGTACCGAAGGCAGATGCAGAAAAGGCGCTGCTTGTCACCGGGAGTCATGACCCGGTCCTCGATTACCTTGCCGATATGCTCCAGAAAAAAGGAGTCCATCTCCATTCCACGCACGTGGGGAGTATGGGCGGCATCATGGCGCTCCAGAAGGATGAGTGCCATGCGGCACCGACCCACCTGCTGGCAGATGACGGCGGTTACAATATTTCCTTCCTGAAAAAAATCCTCCCCGGGGAAGAAGTTGTCCTGATATGTGTCGCAGAACGCGTGCAGGGGATCGCCTCCCGTGACGGGATCACGTTTGGCGATCTGCCCGATCACACGTTTATCAACCGGCAGCGGGGATCGGGAACCCGTATGCTGCTGGATTTTGAACTCCGGAAAAACGGGATCGAATCCACACGCATCCGGGGCTATGAGCGCGAAGTGACCACGCATCTTGCGGTTGCTCTTGCGGTGAAGTCACATGAAGTGGATGCCGGCATGTGCGTGTACAGTGCGGCACATGCTCTCGGGCTTGCATTCGTCCCGGTGGCATCCGAACGGTACGAGATCGCCATCCGCAAAAAACATCTTGCCGATCCCCGGGTGGTTGCGCTCACGGAGGCAATAACGTCACCGGAATTCCGGGAATGCCTGCACCGGCTCGGCGGGTACGACACTAAAGAGACCGGTGTGCGGCGCGAACTGCCTTAAGAACCGCGTCTTGGGGGGTTGCACACTGCTGCACTCCTTCAATATCCCATGTTTTTATCCCGAACACCGGTCGCTGCAGCTTAAGGGCAATCGCAATTTCGGACAGCGTGCCATGGCTCCCGCCAATCGCAATCACCGCATCCGCTGACTGGACCACAACCACATTTCGTGCATGGCCAAGCCCGGTCCGGATAATAACATCCAGAAACGGGTTCCCGTTGCCGGTATCCGGCAGAATCCCCACAGTTTGCCCGCCCTGTTCCCTGGCGCCTTTGCAGGCAGATTCCATCACACCGCCAAGCCCGCCGCAGACCAGCGTTTCGTGGTTCTGTGCGATGAGCCGGCCGGTTTCCTGTGCGGTGGCGTATTCTTCCGGTGTGGCGTCTGCGGCGCCGATGACCGCAATCTGTGCCGTTTACTCCACCCCACCGTCCCGGTTGATCACCATCAGCCGGAGTTCGGTCATCTCCTCGATTGCGTACCGCGGACCTTCTCTCCCGATCCCTGAACCCTTCACCCCGCCATACGGCATCTGGTCCACCCGGAACGTGGGAATATCGTTGACCTGCACACCGCCGACCTCCATCTGCTCAAACACCCCCATCGCCCGGTTGATATTCTGCGTGAAGATACNNGAAGATACCGACCTGCAACCCATAGTCACCGGCATCTGCCATCTTCACTGCTTCTGAAAAGTCGTCGTAGGGTGTAACGGAAATGACCGGGGCAAACACCTCTTCCCGGTTCACCCGCATCTCCGGCATCGTATCGGTAAGCACCGTGGGCGCAAACATCGTTCCTTCCAGTGTCCCCCCGGTCAGGCACCGGGCACCCTGCGCGATTGCTTCCCGCACTTTCGCATAGGCCTGCTCCGCCTTTACCCGGTCAAGCATGGGCCCGATATCAGTTGCCGGGTCCCGGGGATCACCAACCTTCAGCTGGTTTATCGCGGCGAGGATCAGGGCAAGAGTCCGTTCGTAGATCGGCCGGTGCAGGAATACCCGCTGTACCGAGATGCAGACCTGCCCGGCGTTGACAAATCCTCCAGCCGCGATCCTTTGTGCAGCATATTCGAGGTTGGCATCCTCATGCACGATCACTGCCGCATTCCCTCCCAGTTCCAGCCCGACTTTTTTGCGCCCTGCGATCTCCCGCAGGTGCCAGCCGACTGCACAACTGCCGGTAAACGAAAGAAACGCGATTCGCGGGTCCCGGACAAGTTGTTCCGCACGACCACTTGGGCAGGGCACTACGCTGATCGCATCCGGGGGCAGCCCGGCATCAAGTGCCATCTCCCCAAGCAGGAGACTGGATACCGGTGTCGCTGACGCCGGCTTGAGGATAATGGAGTTTCCTGCGGCAATCGCGGGAGCGAGTTTGTGGCATGCAAGGTTGAGCGGGAAGTTAAAGGGAACGATGCCCAGCACCGGGCCGAGCGGAAACCGCCGGAGATAGCCGGTCCTGCCTTTCGTATCTTCGCTCCAGTCAAGCGGGATAATCTCCCCGTAGATCCTCTTTGACTCCTCAGCCGCAGTCCGTACAGTCATTTCGGCACGGGTGACCTCATTGATGGCAAACTTCCGTGTTTTGCCACCTTCCATTATCATGACGTCAACAAGTTCGTTTGCCCGGGCATGGATTTCCCCGGCGAGATTTTCAAGGATCCGGAACCGGTCATGGCTTGAGAGTACCCGGGTCTGTGAAAATCCCCTGACTGCGGAGGCAACCGATTCCTTTAACTCGGCATTTCCTGCTTGGCAGACTTCTGCAAACACGTCCCCGGTATACGGGAACCGGACTTTTGCAATCTCGGTTGTCTCTTTAAAGACGCCCCCAATCAGGAGCGGGTAAGGTTTCATGTCTGATCAGTCCATATTCCTGTCGTAAATAAGATTGTGCTCCCGGAGCGTACGCAGGAGCATATCTCTATACCTGCATCACCCGGTAATCCATAAAGAACTGCCGGTACAGATCACGATAATTACTTTGTTTAGTGGCACACACCTTTCTACACCATTAACCGGGTTGTCCTAAAAAAAGAGAGGGGTTTTGTGAAGGAAGTTACCGCGAATTTTGACGCGAAAAGCATCGAGCATGAGGTGCAGGAGTACTGGCAAACTCACGGGACGTACCAGGCAGTCAGGCAGCACCGCAGTGCAGGAAAAGCCTTTTTCTTTGTTGACGGTCCGCCCTATACCACGGGCACCATCCATCTCGGTACGGCATGGAACAAGATCCTCAAGGATTCCATCCTCCGCTACCACCGGATGAACGGCAAAAACGTGATCGACCGGGCCGGGTATGATATGCACGGTCTGCCGATTGAAGTAAAAGTGGAGCAGCAGCTGGGATTTAAATCCAAAAAAGACATTGAAACGTTCGGGATCCATAAGTTTATCGACAAGTGCCGTGAGTTTGCCATCGAGAATAAAAAACTCATGGACGTCCAGTTTGAAAGCCTCGGGGTCTGGCTCGATTTTAAAAACGCCTACCAGACCGTGAAGCCCGAGTATATCGAAGCGGCATGGTGGACGCTTGCCCGTGCACAGGAAAAGGGCATGCTCGAACGCGGGTACCGGGTTGTGAACTGGTGCCCCCGGTGCGAGACGGCTATCGCGGACGCGGAAGTGGAATACTGGGACGAGACTGACCCCTCGGTCTTTGTGAAGTTCCCGATCCGGGGAAAACAAAACGAATATCTTGTCATCTGGACGACAACCCCGTGGACACTGCCGGCAAACGTAGCCGTTGCCGTGGCAAAGGATTTTGTGTACGCCCGGGTCCATGCGACAAAAAACGGCAAAGAGGAATACTTCTGGATTG
>PNBP01000080.1 GCA_003136075.1 Methanoregula sp.
TCCCGGTGCAGTCACGATCGCCAATGTCGGAGGAAGTACACTTCGTGGTGGAACTGGCGCAGGAACCAGCGGAACCCTCACAGTAAACGGGGCCTTAACATTCAGTGGAACATCGTCGTCACTTAATGTTACCAGTAATGGAGCCAGTCTTTCTCGCGTTTCAGTGGGCACAAACACGATCACAGAAAGTTCCGGAATGACGGTGAATCTCTTAGACCCCATGCCAGTGGGGAAGTATACACTTATTTCAAAGACATCTGGTACCTTACCAACAACATTACCGACACTGGGAACAAATATGTGTGGGAAAGTACCGGTCTTTGCCTGGACAGCAGGGACTGGATTGAACGTAACATTATATCCTGTCCCAGCCGTCACCGGCGTCTCCCCGAATTATGGCCTGACAACCGGCGGCACCTCGGTTACCATCAACGGTTCCGGATTTTACGGAGCGGGGTCATCGAGCGCAGTAACCGCAGTTAAGTTTGCCTCTACCGCGGCAACCACGTATACCGTTACCAGCGACACGTCAATCACCGCGACTTCTCCGACCGGNNGGAACCGTTGACGTCACCGTTACCACACCCGGTGGCACAACCACAACTTCATCAGCCGATCAATTTACCTACGTACTGCCCCTGGCCTTCACCAGCGTCACGCCATCCACCGGCCCGACAACCGGCGGCACCAATGTAACCATTATCGGAACCAACCTTATCGGAACGACCGGGGTGACCTTCGGCGGAACACCGGCTACCGGTCTCTCGGTTATCAATTCTACTGCGGTGTCGGCGACTTCCCCGGCAAAGGCAGCCGGAGCCGTAAACGTCGTAATCTCCACTCCCAACGGCACGGCAACCGGGACGGGTGCCTTCACCTATTTTGCACCAAGTGTTGTAATCTCGGTGAACAAAAACTCGATAGTCCTGACACTGGCCGCAGGTTCTTCCGCAACGGATTCAAGCCTTGTCATAAACACCACTGCCAACGTCCCGTTCACGATTACCGTTGCAGACAGTACCGGACGAAGTACCTATCAGGGATACATGGGAAGTTATACTGGTGCTGCGTATGACAGTGGGGGACCTGACTTGTCATCATATCTGCAACTGGCCGGAACCACGACCGGCAGTACAACTGCGCAGCCGATCACTGCACCCATCACATCTACAGGAAAAACACTCTATTCCGGAAGTGCACCAGTCACCAATCAGATGCTTCCCACGCTATTCACCCAGCCGGTAGCATATTCTGATCCCAACCTGCCGGGTAGTTCCATTTACAGGATCACCATGTCATTCATTATCCAGACTTCGTAAGGTGCGAATCTTAAAAAATCCTGCACCTGTTGTTTTGGTAAACTAACTTATATGACAGATGACATCCTTTATAGAATTCTTTAAGTAAAATGGTATTAAATATTTAATATTAATTGAGAGTAATAGGATGTGTGATAAATGAAAACAAAAATGTTGTTAATGATTGGTGTTCTGATCATTGCATTCGCTGCGATGGTTGCCCCGGTGATGGCTGCTACTAATACTACGATTACAGGAAATCCTGCAAAGACAATATCTGTCACGGTAAACGGTGGACCCATTGGCCTCGTTTTAAATGCAGGGTCTACTGCATCTGATTCTACAACAGAATCCTTAACCGTGGCATCGAATTCCCCTGGGTGGACGGTTAGTGTTAAAGACGCTTTAGATGGTTCAAAGCCTAGTGCCGGACAAATGGTAGATTATGGCGGGGCATCATATGGAACTCTTGCATTGGCCTCACACATGAGCGTTGGCAGTGCAAGTCAAGCAGGTTTTACAGGCACAACAGTTGTATTATCCGGCACCGATCAGGCTATTGAAACCGGTGCAGGTGACTACACTGCTGCGAACACATTTACCAATACTGCACTTACTTTTTCCCAACCAGTTGCAATTACTGATTCGGTTCTGCCAACTGGACATACCTACCGGATAATTGTTACATTTACCGGTAACACACCGTAATTTTTAACAATTAAACATACTCATTTTTCACTCATATCTGGGCATCGTAGGTGATGAGAATTTACAAAAGGTTATATACTGTAGTACTGATTATCACAGAAGAGATTGAGAATGAGTAATCGTATGGGTAAATTCCGGATAATGGGGCTCGTTGCATTGTGCCTGTTGCTGGTACTTCCGGCAGGCGTATCAGCGATTGCCGTTTCCGGATCAAAGTATATGGACAGTATCAAACCCGGGGGAACAGATACCCATACCATGACGGTGAGTGTCGGTTCCGGGGAAGATCCAACTGATATTCTGGTAGAAGTATACGGTTTTGGCCAGAATATGGACCAGAGCTATTCGGCCTTACCTCAGGTAAATGACGTAAGTCCCTATTCTGCCCGGTCGTTTATCACGCTTGATAACAGTTCTGTTCACCTTCAACCTGGTGTCGCACAAAGCATTCATGCAAAAATTTCAGTCCCCGCAAATGCCGGCCCTGGCGGAAGGTATGCACTCATCTATATCCACGCCCTGCCGGGTAAAGGGCAGTCATTCACCACGGCAGTACTTGTTCCCGTCCTGATTACGATTGCCGGAACCACACCGACCATGACCGGCAGCATAACCGATCTTTCGGTGGGCGAGGTGACAGTGGGTCAGCCGATCACCATTACAACAACGCTCAAAAATACTGGAAATTATCATTATTATCATACCGTCAATGCCGTTACGGTAAAAGATGCAAACGGGAATATCGTGGGTAACTTCTCAACGCAACCATCGATATATGCAATTATCCCGGGAAATACCGTCCAGTATACTGCAACGCCTTCACTCCAGAACCTTCCGGCCGGGACCTATACCGTGGATTCCAAAGTTCTCCTTGAGAGTGGCACCGCTCTCGATGATAAGACCACGACCTTCCTGGTAAAGACAAATTACATCCCCCCGGTGACAGAATCCAATATCACGCTCACACCGGGAAGTGCGGGAACACTGACTTCCCCTGATGGCCTGATCTCGGTCTCATTCCCGCAGGGTGCGGTGCTGGGCGATGCTGTCGTGATCCTGAAACCCTATGCCAAAGATAAACTTCAGGCAGCTCCGGCACCTGCAAAACTGGGGGCAACCTGTTTTGAGATCACCGGGCTTTCCGGTCTGCTCAGCAAGGATGCTACGGTCCAGGTCACCTATTCACCAGACGATCTTGCGGCCGCTGGCGGGGATACCACCCAATTAAAACTCTCCTACTATGACGCTGCCCGGAATGCGTGGGTTATTTTGCCCACGCAGGTAGATACCGGGAGCAGGAAGCTGACCACAACCACAAACCACCTGAGTGTCTGGGCGGTCATGGTCTCGTCTTCAACGACCGCGGGATCTCCTTCCGGTGCGCCCACGAAAGCCTCCCTGCCAGCGGTGCTGGGTATTATAGCCATCGCTGTTACAGCAATGATTGCTGGCAGCCCAGTCAGGCAAAGGGAATGACCGCAAAAAAAAATTTTCTTGTTTTTAGTATCCTCTGCTACGGTCTTCTGATGGGACTATTTTTCCTCTCAGGTCCTGCCAGTGCCTCGATTTCCGGGACAGTGACGATAACTGGCAATGTCCCTATGGTGACGTATAACGTATCCGTCACGGGCATTGATTTGAGTAATGCAACAGTCACATGGATGACCAATGACAATGCTAACAGCACGGTTGAGTATGGGACGACAACCAGTTATGGATCACTCATCACAGAGGGGACCCTTGCCAAGGACCACAGCATATCCCTTTACAACTTATCATCGGGTACGGTTCATCACTTCCAGGTGATATCCGTTAACGTTGATGGAAACCGTGCCATATGCAATGATTCGACCTTCACAACAACTGCCATAGTGCCTGTAACCGTAGTAACTACAGCGATTGCCACAGCAGGTGGCGGGGGTGGCAGTGGCAGTGGTGGTGGAAACCGTGCGCTGGTGGGTGGAGCACCACCCCAACAAGCCGGTCCGCTTGAGCAGCTCCTCGCACAAACTGCACAGATGATGGCAGGGCCCCCGATGTCGCTGCTTCCTGCAAACAACCCTGGGATCGCGGCACCGGCAGCATCCGAAAGTTATCCGATGGGGTTCATGGGTCTCACCTATAATGCCGACGGACAGGACACAATCAGCATTGACATTGGCGCTGCACAGGCAGCTGGTGGAACCGTAACGATAGATTCTAACCGCGTTGAGGTTTACCAGCACCACTCGCCCGGTGTGCTCCTCACCTTCTGGGGAAACAATTTCACGATCAACAATAGGATCATCACGGGCCCGGTCTCACGGGCAGAGTTCGTAACCGACCCGCTGAACGCCACCCTGGCACTCGGCAATGTCTCTGGTTCAGTTCACGCAGCCCTGCCTGTACTCACGCAGCGGGCAAATCTCGACCTCACGATTCCAGGGAGCCTGAGCAGGGACACCTTGAACCAGTTCCAGGATGTTCTCAGCCGTAATGGTCTCCAGCTGGACTCTGTTGCCTATACTCTCAACGTGCAAAAGTTCAACCTCACTACCGGCCCGGCGAACGTAACGTTCACCATCCCGTCATCATGGGCAGACGAGCACGGCGGGAAGGATGCAGTGAGAATTATCCGCATCAGCGAAGAGGACGGTCAGCAGGAACTAATTAGCACGCTCTATGAGGGTGTTGACGCCCAAGGCACTATGATCTTCCGCGGGGACTCTCCGAACGGCACGTCACTTTTCGGACTGGTCACTGCAGAATCGAATGCCGCAGCGCAGACGGCACACCCGAGTATAAATGTGTTCGCCGGGCTTTTCGACATCTCTCTGCACTACTTCGTGGTCCTAATTAGTGTCATTGCACTTCTCGCGGTGATCGCATATTTCGGATGGTGNNCCCGGAGACAGGCTGGCTGCATCCGCGTGCCCTGGTGGTCAGCACATCATAACCTGCTGTGGTGCATACATGATCCTTAAAAAGGGTCCAGGTATTTATCCGGTTCCACGTCCTCACAGAAAACAGAGCAGCACATAACGACGAGAAAAACCCTATGAGGAGTACCTGGATTGGATAGAATATAATCCATGATAGGTTCGAAGGAGAGAATGTTACCTGTCGCCGGGTTTCATTGACCCGTGTGATTATCATTTTGCGAGGATGAACACCGGGACGGGAGATCATCAGTACCACTATCCCGGCGTATTTATTGACTGGCTGGCATCCACATTTTTCTTCAGGTGCCATATCGCCAGATGGAAGGATTTACCAAAAAAAACACTCTGCATTTATTCCGAATCTGGTTCTTTTAAAGTATTGTGAAGTAAAAAATGTCGTTGGCATAATTTCAGGAGAAATATTTAGAATGGATAAATGGCCTGAAAACCCATACTCCATTCACGATTTTTCCATCCCTCAACACGTTACCAGAACCTCACCTGGAACTATCCAGATAGGTACAAAATCCCGTTAAATGAACTCTAGTTTTTCCCGAAACTATAATATTTTCGTAAAAATTTCCTGACCTTTTCAGACTCCAGATATCTCTCATCAATCGTGTCGAGGATTTTATCGATTATTTTTACCTGATCTGATATGGGAGCCTTTGTTTCTTCATCAAGCGGTTCAATATCCAGCAAAATACTCTGCAGGGGATTCCTGATCTGGTCATTGAGAATTGAAAATTGTTCCATATTATGCTCAATCTGCCGGAATGCTTCCCTCTTTAGCAGTTCGACCTGCATTTTGCTGGCCCTGGAACTTTCGGCAAAATACGAGATCACAATACCCAGGGAGACAAAGATGAAAAACCATGCAGTGTGAAATGCGATTATCCGGGCAGAAAATGTTCCGAATACGTACACCAAAACGATGTAAATCCAGCCAAGGGTGATCGTGATGAGGACCCCCCTGCGGGGAAAGGCATATACGGTCAAAAGCACAGGGATTAGGAAAAAATAAGGGAATATGTCATTGATGCCATGGGATAAGCTGAACACGGCAGTCAGTATGACTGCCAGTGAGATTGCGATGATAAGATATATCCAGATGATGTTTTCGTGAATGGAATTTTTGGGTATCTTTTCTCTTACCCAAAAGCGTGCAGTAGTGAAAAGACTGAATTCCACATTAAACAATCCTGAATCTATTATATCTGATATACCATATCAGTGCATAAATCCATCGAACCGATACTACGATGGCGGGAACCCCACAAAGATGGCCCGGTATGGTTCATGGCAGCACTGGTTCCCGGCCGGATACCTGATCACCAGGCAGGGTGTAGTATTTTGGGGTAAAGTGCTAGTTTAGCCCTCAATTTTTTACATGGCATCTTCAGGAGAATAGCACATGAATTGGTGGTTTTAACGCTCCTGAGTGCTCCGGTAATGTTTCCGCCCCCGCCGCTGTTGTGGCCCCCACACGGCGACAGGTCCGCATACCTATTTCATACCACGAAAAAGGTACACCAATAAAACCATGGTTACTTTTTTTCATTTCAGTTTTGGTTATGAAAATTTAAAAAAAAAATGTCGTCATAAAA
>PNBP01000020.1 GCA_003136075.1 Methanoregula sp.
TCCGGTTCGCCCGGCGCGAGAGAAGGGCCGGGTTCACCTCGTTCAGCGTGACATAGATGCCATGTACTGAACCATCGGCATCGAGCGGTTCCACGGAGCGGACGAGCGCATCGGGATTATTGAAGTAGCCGCTGTGCGTGAACTGGTCGGTGAGCGCCCGGACCTCAACGACCTGCCCGGGCCCGGTGATGCGGACAAGTGCATCACGCAGCAATCCATCCACACGCCACCACCCGGTTCCCTGGTATCTGCTGCTGCGAACTGATGGCCGCGTCAGCCATGCCCGTCGCCTTCTTCGCGGGCAGGTTCCTCCTGGTTCTGCCGCCGGGCATGCTCATCAAAGGTCTCGACCATCACGGTGTACCGGTGATGGAATTTTCGTTCCACGAGAATCCGGAAGACCGCCTCGCCCTTATTCCGGATCTGGTCCGCGATCGCTTTGGGGATCAGGTAGAGCGGGATGCCCTCAATCTTCTCGGTCGTGGTTGCCGGCTTCTTGTCTGCATCAGGCATATGCAGCCACCTCGCGGATTTCGGATGGCAGTACCTCGTAGCAGTGGATTGAGCTGTTCGGTGAACCGACCCAGACCTCGCAGCGCAGGAACACGTTGCCCGGGGACATCGTCAGCAGCGAGCGGAACTGGCAGATCTCGAACCTGCAGAACGATTCGACATACGGCACGCTCACCGCGCCATACGCCATCCGCAGTTTCACGCAGAGCATTTCATAGTCTCCCCGCAGCCCGGCAAGATGGAGCGGAATATACTGCGACAGGAAACAGTCGGCAGGCTGGACGGGAAGGTAGCCCCGGGAGACGAGCAGCTCAGTGGCCCGTTCCTTGGCGGCAGTGAACACGTTCAGGGCAATCAAGGCGCACCACCGGTATTGTGGATTACCAAAGAACGGAACGAAAGTTTCGGGATCTCCCGGATACTGTTCATCCGGATCCTGAAACACCGGAAGCCATACGTCACCGAATAAATCCAGATCTCGTACTGGGACCGGGTCTCGTGAGGATGACCGGCGATATGTTTGCGGAACTGCACGAGATCGTTGCTGCACTTCCGTTCAACGGTCTCTATTGTGGAGGGCTGGTGAGACAGTTTCCGGATCCGGATAAACCTGGTCTCGCCGGAGGGATGGGTTGCGACAAGATGTGCCGGGGGAAACCGCTTGTTGGAACCGGGCGGAATAACCCGGACCCGGTACCCGTGGATTTGGAGCAGTTCGCGGGCCCCGTCCTCGACCAGCGTACCTCGACGGCTGGTCATGAGGGCACATCTCCTTTGTCTGGAGATATCAGTTCATTCTCCGGCGCGTCACCGGGCACCTCAGAAAAGACACTGGATATCTCCTCGCCAAGCGCGACGGCAAAGAACCTGTCGCGGGGCAGCAGGTACCGCTGCGTTCCCGCCGCGATGACAACAGCCTGACCGGAGGGGTTGAGAGAGACCGAGCCGGAAACCAAAGAAGGCTGCCGGGCCGGTCCTTTCTTTTTGAGCGGCACCCGTTCCCCGACAAAGAAGAGCCGCCCGAGATCTTCCGGGCTGATGTAATACCGCTCTTCCCAGATGCGGACATGCATGCAGCCATTGTCTCCGCACAGGATTTGGCCGGCGGGATAGGCGGTCATACGGCACCCCGAATCTCGTATCCTCCTTGAGTGAGGGATTTAAAGTCAGAAACAAAATTACGTGTGGCAGTCTCACGGCATGACTGGGTAAGTTTCGTTCGTGAGCTGCCAACTAACCGTTCCTGCATGGTGACTCCTCGTTTGTGACGATCTTCCAGCGACCGTGTTCAACCATTTTCTTGCCGATTCCAAAAAAACCGGACCGCTTCTCATAAGCGTCCACGGCTTCCTGGGTGACCCGCAGGGGTTCACGAGTGATCATATTGTGCATTTTTTCACCGATAGTGTGCGTTTTGTTCAGTCACAGTTCGCGAATAGTAAAAATCCAAGGGGGTGGATTTTTGAAAGGGAGAGCCGGGGCTATCGTCATGTCACAAGAAGCCTGCCATGAAACGGCAGGTGACCCGATTTTAGACAATCACCGTAGATAGGGACCCGGCTTACCGGTCACCTGGAACTAACGAGGTTCGCTGAAGAAGGTAAAAAGAGAAAATATGGGGGCGTGGCTGTTTCTCTGGATGCACCAATGCCCCTTATTCATGGAACAGAGTGCTTCGGATGAAATGCTGTATTTCTGGATGGTGCTTTTTTTCAGCACCACGGGTTCTTGCGTGTAGATCAAAGAAATAATGTGTACTTCGAGGAAATGTGCAGCCGCCTTTATCCAGGGGCTCGTTTTTTCGAGGAATTCCCACAGCATTGTATTAGTCTAATAAATTAACAGTCCTTATTATGGCTATCTGAAGCAATCGGTGGGATGATTGCATTTTGTTAAACAATTTTAACCAAATTGATATTTTTTTATGCAAAAATTATGATGCGGCGCGGATTTTTAGAGAAAATGTGGGGAATTTGATGAATTTTGTGGGTAAAATTTGAGGGAATGGGGGAGGTGCCGCAAATGCCGATGGGAGAAAATGATCGATTGCCATTGGGAAAAATAATCCAAACACATAACCTAAAAAATGTGACAAAGTATTGATAATTGATCCATTCACTCTAATTTCAGATGGAATCATGAAGGGCAACATGACGTAAATAAGACAAATCAGTCCGAAGATTATGTACCAATAAGTAAAATAACCAATTCCACGGGTCGGAATAATCGAAAAACGATCAGCCAATGTCTTAAGAATTTTCACAATGCCGTTAAAATTTTGATAAATTGCCCCAATCAAACAAAGCAATGCCAGACCGAGAATTATCATTTTTGAATCATCTGAATTGTTCAGAGTGGGGCTTTGCCAGACAACGATGATTGCATTGACGAAAAAAATTATGAACAGGTAGAAATTGTCGAGTTCAATTCGTTCTTTTTTCTTTAGATAGTCAAATGTGACATAAATTGTATATCCAATAAATCCGGCAACAATCGCAGAAAAACCTAAAATTGGTGGCAAACGAACTGGGAGACTTATTGAAACAACTGAAATTATTATTGAGATCGGTAAGAACAACAGTAATGAAATAATGTAAAATCTCTTTTTTTCTACTTCCAAATTAAAAATTACAATCAGGGCACAAAGATAAACCATTAAATTTGGAAAAAGATGACCGAGAAAGACGGTATGGGTATAATTTGCAAGTAACAGGGAACTATAGGAAAAACTTGCAGAGTTTAATATAAAAAATGCATCCTTTACTGGTTGAGGTAATAAAAAAATTAACAGCAGTATTGCAGGAATTACAATAAAAAAACAAAAAAAATCTGCTTTATTCCATTTTTCAAGATTTGGATTGTATTGTATAAGTTTTTTGCAACAGTTCATAATTAAATAACCTAAATGAGTCCTAATTTACGTCCAAATAACTTTTTAGTTTCATCATTGGCTTTTTTCATTTTTTTTGCTGTGTCTTTTTGGGCTTTTTCATATTCGTCGTATGCCGTTTTCGGTTTTGGAGCACCCGCCCCTTTTTTTGGGAGATATTTTTTATAATTTACTGGATCAATTCCAATTTTTTTCAGTTCGGACTCACTCAATAGACCTTTATCAAATTTTTTATGATGAGTTGGACACATTGGAATAATTTGTGTTCCATTTTTTGATTTTGCCTTCAAATGGGCTTTTTCCAGACCGCCAACAGATGCATCACTTTTTCCGCATACCGCACAGCCCCGTTTTTTAATTACATCCCATTCTAACTTAGTCACCATGAGTGATTATAGAAAATAGAAATTATATAGTCCTGTTGTTTTCTGACCGTGTTTTCAATAATTTTTGACAATATCACCATATCAGCCCCCTTTTTTTACAGTTTCGTAATTTTTTGGGTAATAAATAGAAAACAGGTGTGACCTTCGATGTTATGGTCTTTCAAAGTATCATAAAAAATTAAAGTTCCCCGTTCCGCTTCATCTCCCCGATTCTCTCATCAATCAGCTGCCGCAGGATATCCGGGTTGT
>PNBP01000101.1 GCA_003136075.1 Methanoregula sp.
GTCCCGGCCACACCGGACGCCATCTGGTCCGGCTCGGCCACTTCCCGATGATTTGCCGATAACGTTTCCATACACATCACCTTCTTTTATGGTTTGTTCTCCTGCGATTCATTTCAAGACCAAAAAGAGCATCGGCTCTCCTGTCGAAGCCTTACAGCGCCGGTCCGGCCAGAGCCGCAGATGATGCAGCGACTCAGTGTCCTGTTCACGAAGCGGACGGCAAGCTATTCGTGTCAGCAATCGTTTCAGGGATCAAACACCGGGACCGGCGGTCAATTACGATGTATGCGAGAAGAGGCGGGCACGATGTCCACGGCTGCTAAGCCCGCGNNCAGGCAAGCTTCCGCCGGAGGAAGCGTGGGGTTTCATCCCCGATGAGTTTCATTCCTTTCCGGTGGCGCATGCTGATTACCACAATTCCGCTCACGGACAACATTGACAGGTAAAAGAACCGGGAGTAAAAGGCCGCGACCTTTGGTATGTACCCGAACTTCCGGAGTTTCCTCGCTGTTTGTGTGCAGAATTTGTTGAACATATTGGTATATTCTCATGTTCTGATATTGAGATTAAAAGGCTGGCGGTCACTTCGAATATTTTCGCACTCATCGCGGAAAATCCGGGTACTTTTCAAGAAATCTGGCCGCGTACAGCGGTTTTTATACTGCCAATTGTCTGACTGGAAAAAAGCGCGGCGCGGCCCGGACAAAAAATCGGTTTTACGCGGTTTTTCCTTAAAAAAATGTCCGTGAATGGTTGATGGTGCGGCATCTTTCAGCTAACTTTGCGGTTAGATCTGTTCAAGGGAAGACAGGTTCCGGTTGGTTTTGCATCACGGTTACTCTATGATATTAAATGTCAAAAAATCCGCAAGATAAAACAGATTGTTGATTTATGAGAAACCTGAACAGGTAAAAAAAAGTTTATACGACCCTTGAGGTGGTCGATGCTTCTATCCCGTTTTCAGTGATAATAAACGGCAGCAGGCGCTGGGGTGCCGCTGAATCTTTTATCTTGAGCACAGCGACGGTTCGCTCGATCTCGCTCTGGTGAATATCGTTTTTGAATTCAACGACAATATCTGCCGCACGCATAATACGGGTCATCTCAACGGATGTATGGACGCCGGTATAAACGATGAAAATCATGTTGGCGCCACGCGTCTTCATCTCTTCGCGGGCCATGCGCAGGAATTTGAGGGCAACATCAATGCCATACCTGATGATAATGGTAGAGAGGGAATCCACAACAATTCTGCCACCAATCATCTGGGGGATATACATTTCCGGGTGGAGCTCGGTTGCGTCGATCATCCCGATTTCGACATCTCCGTCATTCATCAGGTAGGTGCCCTCTTCATTCCCGTCTTTCCAGAACTGCATCGCCGCAAGATCGACGCCGGCAAGAGGTGTCCCATATACCATGACAAGACTTCCTTGCGGGTATCCCCCGTCAAGAAGCAGGTTGAGACCTATAATGCCGGTAGTCCGCTTTTTTGGCCTCCCGCTGATCGGGACGTCCATTATACTGCTTTTCGTGTCCACTTACGGATGCACCGGCTAATATTATTCAATGGGGATTAAAAAGGTTTGTGGAGGTTTTACAGGTTTTGTCGCAAAATACACTCCACGTTCCGGTTTTATAAGCCACTTTCGCTGTAGGTATCACGCAATATCCGGCGCAGCAGCTTCCACCCGTGCACCCTTGGCAGTGATGGCACAATCACCAGTTTCCGGGGGATCTTGTACCCGGCAAGATGATCCCGGCAGAAACTCTCCAGCTGACTGTCGGTCAGTATATATCCTTCTTTGAGAACAACGGCAGCTGCCGGGACTTCGCCTTTGCGTTCGTCCGGGATACCAAACACTGCAACATCGGCAACGGACGGGTGCTGGACGATCACGTTCTCCACTTCCGTCGGGTAGACTTTCCAGCCGGACATGATGATCATATCTTTTTTCCGGTCGGTGATGTAGAGGATCCCGTCTTTGTCAAGATACCCGACATCGCCCGTCAAAAACCAGCCATCATCCCTGAATACCGCCAGCGTCGCGTCCGGCAGGTTCCAGTACCCTTTTGCCACAGACGGTCCGCGAAGTGCAATTTCCCCGTGTTCTCCAAATGACAGATCCTTTGCAGGGTCATCGACATCGACAATTTTTACTTCTGTATAACCAACCGCGACACCGACACTCCGGTACTCTTTTGTCAGGTGGGGATATTCGGGCAGGGTGGTCGTGCCCGATCCAATGACAATCGTCTCAGAGAGCCCGTACGAGTTTGCCACGGGTATGTGATACCGGTGATCAAACGCTTCCCAGACTGCGGGCAGCAGGTTCCCACCTCCCGATATGATCACCCGGGCATGAGAAAGCCGCTGTTCAGTACCGGGCGGACTGTGGATAAGAGAGTGAATGACCGGGGGCATGCCGGCAAGGATGGTGATCTGGTATTTTTCTGCGAGTGCCAGGTACTGGTCGAGATCGAAACGCTCCATCATCACGTAAGTACCTCCGGCGCGGAGCACGGAAAGTCCCCAGGAAAGCCCGACATGTCCCATCGGGTAGATGCCCAGATAGGTATCATCGGGACGGAGCCGGAGAGCTTCCCGCTCGGCATCGAGCGCCGTCATCCAGTTCCCGTGGGTGAGCATCGCCCCTTTGGGTTTGCCGGTTGTTCCGGCCGTATACTGGAGGTGACAGAGATCATCCATCGAGCAGTTCGTCGCCCGCATGGTTACGGGTGCCGGAGGAAACGAATCCCATGCAACAGATCCCGCACAGGAACCTCCGGTACAGATACAGTGAATGAGCGTGGGAGCCCGCAACCGGATACCCTCTACGACACCCGCACCCTGTGCATCGGTGATAATGGCACAGGCACCGGCATCGTTGATCGCGTGGAGGAGTTCCTCTCCCCGGTATACGCTGTTGGTCGGGACTGNNGGGACTGCCACGGCACCAATCCGCCAGATAGCAAAATAACTTATCAGGTATTCAGGGGAACTTTCAAGATAGATGCAGACCCGGTCACCCTTTTTTACGCCAAGAGCGGACAGCCCCAGCCCGACCCGGTTCATCTCAGTCCGGAGTTTTCCATAACTGTAGGTTTCGTTCCGGCTGGGGCAGATGAAAGCGATCTTTGCTTCAGGAACACTTTTTGCATCGAGAAGAGTAGTGACGTTGGACATCCTTGCACCGGGGTTTAATGATGATAAATTATGGACGTCGATGTATATAGGTGTGCATTATCCGGTTAGGGAACATGCTCTTTTGGGGCAGGGCAAGATATTTGTTGTACCTGTCCCGTAAGATAAGACGTGATAGATATGGCAGACGAATCACCAAAAGACACCCCCCAACCCCCCATTCGGCAGGGCAGACCACGATTTCACCATGACCGGCCACGCCCTGCGCAGGCAGAGCAGCCCCCGGCACAGGAACCAAAGACCGGTCTGGACGATGAGGACACGGCAGAGGAGCGGGCCACCTCCCGCCAGCACGGATCCCATCGCGGAAGGCCGCCGAAGAAAGTCTATGAAGAGTGGGCAAGTGATCCCTACTGCGAATAGCGGTGCCGGGGTTGTGCACATGCCGTATCAGGCACAATAATCCAGAATTTTTTTTCTAACTTATCTGGCTGACGCCAGAACTTTTGAACGGGAAATTAAAAAAAAGGATTACTGGTATTCCGGCGGCTGGACCTGTTTTGGGAGCCCGCCTTTGAAGTGCGCCTGAATCTTTGCATAATACATGCGGAGGTTCTCGTTCATGGTCGGGTGCACCTTCTGCTGGGCTGCCTCGAAGTGCCGCTGGGACACGGTTGATAACCCTTCCCGCAGGGCAAGCATCCCGGCTTCACGGCAGAGGGATTCAAGGTCAGAGCCGACAAAACCCTCGGATATTTTTGCAAATGTCAGCGCAAGCGCGTCCCGTGCCGGATCGGCAACCGTGAGTTTCTTCTCGCTCATAAGCTCGATAAGCCGCTTTCGCCGTGCTCCAGTCGAGAGCCCAACATTTCCTTCGGTCTTGGGAACAAACGTCTCCCGTATCTCCTTTGGGGAGATTTGCTTATCCGTTCCCCACGTTTCAACAATCTCGGCCAGAGATTCTTCGGTAGTACCAACGAGAATCTGGTTCAGCTCTTCGAGAGCAGAGCCTTCAAGCGGCATGAACCGGGTATGGATGGAGAAAATTTTTTTCCGGTCTTCAAGGGTCGGTTCCCCGATATAGACCAACCGGTCAAATCGCCCGGCCCGCAACAGCGCCGGGTCAACGATATCCGGGCGGTTTGTCGCGCCCATGACGACAACGTCCTTAAGTTCTTCAAGCCCATCCATCTCGGTCAGGATCTGGTTGAGCACATTATCGATGACATGCGAATCGCTTGATGTCCCCCGTGCAGGAGCAAGGGCGTCCATCTCGTCAAAGAAGATGATCGACGGCGCAACCTGCCGGGCCTTTTTGAAGATCTCACGCACTGCCCGCTCGCTTTCGCCGACCCATTTCGACAATAACTGGGGTCCCCTGATGGGAATGAAATTTGCCCCGCTCTCGCTTGCCACCGCTTTTGCGATCAAGGTTTTTCCCGTCCCCGGCGGACCGTAGAGCAGGATACCATGCGGGGGTTCAATGCCGAGGTCTTCAAATTTCTCACGGTTGGTGAGCGGGAGCTCGATTGCTTCGCGGATCTCGGTCTTTGCTGATTCAAGACCCCCGACGTTCTCCCATTTCACGTGCGAGACCTCGAGCATCACTTCGCGCATGGCACTTGGCCCGACATCCCTCTGGGCGCTCCTGAAGTCGCTTGCAAGAACCTTTAACGAGTCAAGCACATCCTGCGGGATCTCTTCGGCATCAAGGTCAAGGTTTGGCAGGTACCGGCGCAGTGCACGGATGGCTGCTTCACGGGCAAGTGCGGCAAGGTCTGCACCAACAAACCCATGGGTCTGCTGGGCGAGAATGTTCAGGCTGACATCTTCGGCAAGCGGCATCCCCCGGGTGTGGATCTTCAGAATCTCGATCCGGTCAGGCTCTCCCGGCACACCGATCTCAATTTCACGGTCAAACCGGCCGGGCCGGCGCAGGGCCGGATCCAGCATGTTGGGCAGGTTGGTGGCTGCAATCACGATCAGATGCTGCCGTTTGGCCAGCCCGTC
>PNBP01000151.1 GCA_003136075.1 Methanoregula sp.
TCTGGATCTTTGCCGAGATGACCACGATTATTTCTGCGATGCTTGTTGCAATTCTTTCTGCACGGGAGAATATCGATGCGGCGATCAAATACATCTTTATCGCATCTACGGCAATGCTATTCTCATTTATCGGGTTGATTTTTCTCTTTGAGATCTCCCGGTCAACACTTGGGACCGGAACCCTGAACTGGACNNTTCCCGTTTCATACCTGGCTCCCGGAAGCACATTCAAAAGCACCGTCAGCGGTAAGCGCCCTTCTTTCAGGTGTGCTTCTCAATATTGGGATTTACGGGATCATCAGGATTTATGCCATCGTACACCAGACACCGGCATTTCCGATCATTACGGTATTGCTGGGACTTTTTGGTATTCTTACACTGGCAATTGCTGTCGTGTCCATGCTTGCAGAAAAGAACTTAAAAAAACTGATCGCGTTTTCAAGCATCGAGAATATGGGTCTTATACTTGTCGGACTTGCCGTTGCAACACCTCTTGCGCTTTTCTGGGTGCTGTTCCACGTTATGGCGCATGCACTCACCAAAGCGTCCTTATTCCTGTCGGCAGGTATCCTTCATCGCCAGTACAAGAGCCACCTGTTTGGTGAAGCGATCGATGACATCCGGGACGTATTCCGTTTCCAGCCATTTGCCGCGTGGGGGATTATTATCGGGGGCCTCGCGATTATCGGTATGCCGCCATTCCCGGTTTTCTATTCAAAATTTTTTATCCTGTTATCGCTTGGCACGGAATCGCTTGTTGTACTCGCACTTGTCCTTGTTTTCCTCTTCGTTGCNNTGCCGCAGCAGCGATTGGCTACTTCGTGATTACCGCATTCAGCAAGCAGACGTCACAGCAAACACAGGCCGAACTGCCCCCCTATAAAACACCCCTGAGTATGAAACTCCCGATTGTCGCACTGCTTGGACTTATCCTCATCATCGGCCTGTTCTTCCCATCGGGCGGGACTGCATTTATCCACCAGATTGTGACGGAGCTGAGGTTTTAATGACCTCGTCATCAGGTACTGCATTGACTGCGGTCGCCGAACTGTTTGGCAGGAATGCTCAGTCCCGGATCATAAATGGCAGTAACAACGAGACATACCTGACCGTCTCGCCCTCGGAATTTGCTGCTGCCGTTCCCTATCTTGCGGCACATAAATTTGTCCTGTCGGGGCTGTTCTGTGTTGAAGGGTTCAGTTCAGACTGGATGAATTCCCTGTTCTCGGTCTTTATCCGGAAGGACAGCATTCTGATCCTGGTTCGTGACGTAAAAGATCGCGCCCAATCCATTGCAACAGTATTCCCCTCTGCGTCATGGTTTGAGCGGGAATGCCGCGATGGTTTTGGGGTGGAGTTTGATGGCGCGTTTGATACCCGCCGGCTGTTCCTGCACGAAACCTACCCGGACGGGTTTCACCCCCTGCAGAAATCGTCACCCAATGTTCCTGTTGCAATAAAAAAATCAGTCAATCCGGTGGAAGAATACCCGTTCCGTAAGATCACCGGAGAGGGGGTGTACCAGGTTGCCGTTGGTCCGGTGCATGCCGGGATCATTGAGCCGGGTCATTTCCGGTTCAGTGTTATTGGAGAAACGGTGTTTGGCCTTGAGATTCGCATGTTTTACACCCACAGGGGAATTGAGAAATGTGCGGAAGGAAGACTGCCTTCTGACTGCGTTGCGGTCGCTGAGGCCATCAGTGGCGATGAATCCGTTGCAAACGCAGCCGGTTTCTGTATGGCAGCAGAACGGCTTTCCGGTATAATGGTACCAGATCGGGCAGGGTACCTGCGGACGATTCTCTGCGAACTGGAACGAGTCTGTTCACATCTTGGTGATCAGGCAGGAATGCTCACGGATGTCGCATTCCCGCTGGGCGCCAGCCAGTTCTCAGTGCTGCGCGAACGTCTGTTCCGCGAGGATGCAAGGCTTACCGGCTCACGGTTCATGCGGGGCATGATCTGTATCGGAGGAGTGACCAGAAATATTGAAAACTCATCGTTACAGGAACTTGCAGGATTCATTAAAGATTTCCGGAAACAATACAAGGTCGGACTCAAGATTGTCCTGTCAACACCGTCGGTGATCGACCGGTTCACGACAACGGGCGTGATACAAAAATCATTGCTACGCCCGCTCAACATCACCGGGCCGGTGGCACGGGCATCCGGTGGGATGGTGGACGTGCGTATCAACCATCCCTATGGTATCTATGACCAGTTCCGTCCTGAGGTTAAACCCCTGCGTGACGGCGATGTGCTCGCCCGGTTTACGGTCAAAGCCTCGGAGATTATGAATTCACTGGATATGATTGAAAAGATAATTGAGTCAATTCCTGAAGGGGATATATGCAGCACCGCGCCGGTCTGCGATGGCTATGCCCTTTCCCTTGTTGAATCTGCCCGGGGTGAAAATCTCTGCTGGCTCCGGATTCAAAATGGTGTTGTCGACCGGTATAAAGTCCGTACCGCCGNNCTGGCAATCGAGCATGCAGCGCCGGGGAACATCATCGCGGATTTCCCGGTGATCAACAAGAGCCTGAACCTGTCCTATGCGGGGACGGACTTGTGAGGTGAACCCATGGTCAATGCATTTTCCTGTCTCTTCAAGAAAAAAATAACCGAACCTTCACCGGTTTCTGATAATGAGATCGAGCGGATTGGGAAGGTAATCAAAAGGGAGATCGATACCCGGTTCGGGCGCAGCCTTGCCATCCGCGAACTGGATACCGGAAGTGACAATGCCGCGGAAATCGAGTGCAACAATCTGTCCAACGCATTTTACGATGTGGAGCGGTTTGGCAGTACCTTTGTCGCTTCACCGCGTCATGCAGATGTCCTGATTGTCACGGGCGCCGTGACGCACAACATGACCCTTGCCGCCCAGAAAACCTATGATGCCATGCCATCGCCGAAATTTGTTGTGGCTGTTGGCGACGATGCCTGCGATGGCGGGATATTCAACGGGACGTATGCGGTGCTGGGCGGGGCAGATAAACTCTTTCCCGTGGATATAAAAATTCCCGGCAACCCGCCAACACCCACAGCAATTCTCGCAGGTCTGCTGGCACTGATGCAAAAAGCGTCAAAGAAATCCTGATGCGATTTTTTCTTTTTTGATCTCGAACACTTTATACACCAGCGAAATAACCAGATACTGGTATGAGCCCGGTGAGGAAATGGGGCCCCGGCCCGTACTCGGTTGCTGTCATCCATGGCGGCCCGGGTGCCCCGGGTGAAATGGCAACAGTTGCCCGGGAAATTTCCACGGTCAAAGGTGTGCTTGAACCACTCCAGACGGAGATGACACTTGACGGGCAGGTCCGGGAGCTCCGTTCGGCACTAACAGTCCATGGCCAGCAACCCATGACCCTGATCGGATTCTCGTGGGGAGCATTTCTTTCGTGGATGGTTGCTGCGCGATATCCCGAACTTGTGAAAAAGCTGATTCTTGTCAGCAGCCCGCCGTTTGAAGACCAGTTCACTGCTTTTATTACTAAAACCCGGCTTGAACGGCTCTCGCCTGCTGATCAGTCCGAAACCAAAACCCTTCTTGAACAGGTTGAAAAAGGTCAGGAGGGTGATAAAAATCTCCTTCTTTCACGGCTGGGCAACCTGCTTGCACATGCCGATGCATTCGATCCACTACCGGTGGAAGAAGAATCCTTCCATCGCCAGTATGAAATATACACGGGAGTCTGGGACGAGGCATGCGAACTGCGGCGGAAAAAGTCTCTTCTGATGATGGGGCGATCGATTGTCTGTCCGGTGCTGGCAATCCATGGAGACTGGGATCCCCATCCGGCTGACGGGGTCAATATCCCATTGTCGAGAGAGATCCCGGATTTCCGATTTATCCTGCTTGAGAAATGCGGCCACCGACCATGGATCGAGCGCAACGCTGCTGAACCGTTTTACAAAATTCTTACGCAGGAAATTTAAAATCCCTTATTTCCCCGCAAGCATGGATCCGATACGCTTGGACAATTGTTTCCCGTGCGATCCATTCCAGTATAACTTTTCNNCAGGGTTCGCACCAGAAGAACGTCAGATCCTGTGCGTCATGAGGGGCATATGCCGTGCCAGCAATCTCCAGTGAGATTGCAGGACGCAGAACGGTATTACAGAGTGAACACCGGGTCATCAGGCACCGTCGTTTGATCATTCCCTCATCCAACAGTTGCTGAACCTGCACCAGCACATCATCAGAACCCATGAGCACGGCATGATCGTTGCCCCGCACTGCAAGCTCACGATCCCGGGTGAGAAGAATTCGTTTCTCCCGTGCTGAAATCTCAAGCAGTATCGTATCTTCTTTTACATTTCCCGGAGAGAGAGCATTTGCACTGATTGTATCGTATCCCATAAATCGCAGGTAACGGGTGAGGGTGCCAAGCATCCGGTCCGCAACAAAACGCGGTTCTGACCCTGCTGCAGGTTCAGGAGACATGGTGCACGATCTCGATATGTTCACCACAGTTTTTGCACGTGTCGCCATCCAGCCCAGGGAAACGGCATGAATATCCCTGCCGTGCGATAAGGGGCGCCTTGCACACGGGACAGTACGTGTTCTCGTACGGGTGGTTAAACACATTACCCAGATACGGGAACCGAAGGCCAAGCTCTTTTGCTCGTTCATAGATTTTCTCCAGTGTTGCCACCGGTGTCGCCGCACGGTCGGTCATCTTATAATCCGGGTGGAAGCGGGAGAAGTGCATCGGCGTTTCCGGGCCAAGATGTTCAATTACCCAGCGGATCAGGGCATCTATCTCCTCCATCCGGTCATTTAAACCCGGGATGACCAGCGTCACCGTCTCAATATGCATACCGAGTTCCCGTGCAACGATGGCTGAATCAAGCACCGGCTGGAGGTGCGCCCCGCAGATTTTTTTGTAAAACTCATCAGTAAATGCCTTGAGGTCGACGCGGAACGCACCCAGCATCGGCGAAAGTTCCCGCAGGGCTTCTTCGGTGATATACCCGTTCGTCACGTAAATTGTCCCAAGCCCCCGGGCCCGCGCCAGTGTCCCCATGTCGAGTGTATACTCGTGCCAGATTGTCGGTTCGTTGTATGTCCAGGCAATACTCGAGCTCCTGCTTTCGATTGCACGGCGGACCCCCTCTTCAGGAGATAATGTGGCAAGGCGAATCGCATCATTTTTTGCCCGGGAAATGTGCCAGTTCTGGCAGTGCTCGCAATGGAAATTGCACCCGATCCCGCCAAGAGAGTATGAACGGGTCCCGGGCAGGTCATGAAAGCGCGGCTTTTTTTCAATCGGGTCAACGGCCTCGGAGCTGATCAGGCCATACGTGGTAGCGTACAATGTCCCGCCATCGTTCCTTCGCACGCCACAGATCCCGGTTTTTGTATCAGCGATCATGCAGCGATGGCTGCAGAGCGAACAGTGCACCGCGTTACTCTCTTTTTTCTGGTACTGGCGCGCTTCGTTCATAACCCTTCACGACAAGAGAACGGTCTATTTCCCGCTACCCTTTATTTTTTTCCCATGCCGTATCATCCGGTTCATTGACTTCGAGCACAAATGAGCCCCGATATTTGCAGTCCTTGCAGAAATATACCTGGCCGATATATCCTCCCGTAACCGGAAAGATGTCACGGCTTTTACAGACCGGGCAGCGCAGCATATTCAAATAAGTCTATATGACTATCCGGTACAAAAACTAGTGCAATGAAGACGGTTGTCATCTCACTTGGCGGTTCCATTCTCATCCCGAGTTTAGAAAAAAACAGGATTAAAGAGTATCTTCCGGTACTCCGGGAAATTGCAGCACAGCACCGGCTCTTTGTTGTAGTTGGCGGTGGTGGTGAAGCACGGCGCTATATCGACCTTGCCCGCAGCCTCGCGATCGATGAAGGCACCGCTGACGAGATTGGCATCCTGATTACCCGGCTGAACGCCACATTCCTGATATCCGCCCTTGACGGAGACGCGTACCCGAAAGTTGCCGAAAATCATGCAGAGGCAAAAAAGTTTGCCGAGACCGGTAAGACTGTCGTCATGGGCGGCATCACGCCGGGCCAGACCACCGACGCAGTTGCTGCAGTGCTTGCGGAGCGTGTGCGGGCGGATGTCTTTATCAACGTGACATCCGTTGACGGTATCTATTCCGCAGACCCGAAAAAAGTCAAAAGTGCAAAACGCTACGATACGCTTACCCCCCGGCAACTGGTCGAAATTGTCGGGACGACCGCGTTGAAAGCCGGATCAAACAATGTTCTTGATATCGTCGCCGCACGGGTTGTGGAGCGCAGTCACATCCCGCTGGTTGTGCTTGACGGGAACAAGCCAAAAAACCTGTCTGGCGCGATCTTAACCGGCACGTTTACCGGAACCGTCGTGAGTAAGAATAAGAAAAATCCACTCCCTCTCTGATTTTTCCACCCATCAAACGGCAGGTATTTTTAGCGACCCGCAACAATACTGTAAGGCGCGGGGTAGTAGGGTAGCCTGGTCCATCCTAGAGCGTTTGGGACGCTTTGACGGCGGTTCGAATCCGCCCTACCCCATAATGAAAAAAAAGGATGCCGCAACAATCTATTCTGTCCTGCTGAAGACTTATCCTCATACCGTCGGTTTTCCAAAGAGCGTCAATCGCGGCTCACCATTTGAGATGCTTATCCTCACGGTGCTTTCCGCACAGACAACCGATCGTGCTGTGCTGAAAGTAAAAAAGCCACTCTTTGCCAGATATCCAACCCCGGCAGCACTCGCCCATGCCAATATTGCCGATGTCGAGGAGATTATTCACAGTCTCGGGTTTTACCATGCCAAGACCCGGCATATCATTGCTGCTGCACAGACTATCCTTAGTGATTTTGGCGGGGATGTGCCCCGGACAATGGAAGACCTCTTAAAAATCCCGGGTGTCGGCAGGAAAACCGCAAACATTGTCCTGTATCACGCGCTCGGGAAAAATGAAGGTATTGCCGTAGATACGCATGTGCGCCGGCTCGCGCAGCGGATTGGATTTTCTGATACTGACAACGTAACCGTTATCGAACAGGATCTCATGAAAATATATCCTCATGAGATGTGGGGCGACCTGACGGATGTGTTGATCACTCATGGGAGGGAATGCTGTGATGCCAAAAAGCCGCACTGCGAACGCTGCCCGATAAGCCGGTACTGCCGGTATTTTTCAAAATACCGGTAAAAATCATGTTTCTCATTTTTTTCTGTCCGGGTAACAGGATTAAATGGTATCCTTCATTGAGTGAGACAGTTTTTGCATTCCCATAACCCGAACACCAAACACCGCGGGGGCGGCGACATTCACTGTGTTTGGGGTATGCGGGTTTCAACCCCCATTTTTGAAATCCATTTAAAACAAGTGTAACTCATAAAAAAACAATTAAAAAAAAATCGATTTGCTCGCATTTGTTCAGGACAATTCAATGAGGGGGGAATTCCCCTTCCAAAGTATCGGGGATCGTTAATCAACCTAATACCCGATAATAACCCTGATCACCGCAAAGGAAACAAATCCAATCAATGCGCTGACAGGGATAGTGAGAATCCATGCCCAGACAATCGTGCGGGCGACACCCCATTTTACCGTGCTCGAACCACCGGTCGTTCCAACACCCATGATAGATGAACAGATAATATGTGTCGTACTTACGGGAATGCCAACAACTGAGGCACTGAGAATGGTGGCTGCTCCAGCAGTTTCAGCAGCAAACCCATGCACAGGCCGAAGTTTGGTTATCTTGAACCCCATCGTTTTAACAATTCTCCATCCTCCGGCAAGCGTACCAAGTGCGATAGCTGCATGGGCAATGAGAATAACCCAGAGTGGTACCGGGAGATTGTTGGAATCTGCGGTTGCACCAAAATAGCCGATGGAGAACAGGAGAGGGACGATGATCCCCATGGTTTTCTGTGCGTCATTGGTGCCGTGGCTGAAACTGTATGCCGCTGCAGAAAAGAGCTGGAGACGTTTAAAATGACCCTCAGCTGTTGCCTTACTGGCTTTTCTGGAAACACGCAGGACTACCACCATAAAGAAAAATCCACAGGTAAATCCGATGATGGGGGAGAGTACCATGAACACTGCAACCAGTCCAACCGTTGACCACAGAACAGCGGCAATTCCTGCTGCAGAGATGCCGGCACCAGCCATCCCCCCGATGAGTGCATGTGACGATGAGGTTGGCAACCCCAGCAGCCAGGTGAGGAGATTCCAGCAGATCGCACCAATGAGTGCTGACAGGACAATATACGGTATGAGCGGAGTCGGGACAACATCAAGTTTGATAATCTTTGAGATGGTGCTTGCGACTGCCACACCAAATCCAAATGCTGCTACAAAATTAAAAAATGCAGCAAATACCACGGCATTGCGGGGTGAAAGAACTTTTGTAGAAACTACCGTCGAAATAGAATTTGCTGAATCATGAAAACCGTTCGTGAAATCAAAGATCAGCGCAACGATGATGATGCCAATAATGAGGGCAAGTGATGCTTCCAACATAATGATCCCGTATGAATACTCTCATCCCTCATTACGAATGGCGCATCGCAATATCCGATAAGGCATTGGCAACATCTTCGCACCGGTCAGTTGCCGTTTCCAGATGCTCGTAAATATCCTTGAACTTGATGATGGTGATCGCATGCTGGCTCCGGAACAGGTCAGTTACCGCATGGGCTAGTACATCGTCAGCGAGGTTTTCAAGCCGGTTGACTTCGATGCAGCGCTCTTCGATATATTTTGGGTTCTTGAGGGAACGGATCCCTTTTACGGCACCTTCAATTTCAATGGTGGACATGTGAATAAGTTTTGCCAGTTCGATCATATGGACATCGGTCGCTTCAATACTATAGTAGAACATCTTCTCGGTAGCGCCATCGATAAAATCCAGCACATCGTCAAGTGTTGATGCAAGTCGGGTGATCTCTTCAGGATCAAGAGGGGTGATGAACGTGCTGTTGAGCTGTTCGTGAATCGTGTGCGTGATCTGATCGCCCTGGTGTTCGAGCACTTCGATTGCATGGCGCTTCTCTTTAACATTGGTGAAATCTTCAGTCAGGGCAACCAGTTGGTATGCCGCTTCCCGCAGGGTTGCAGCCTGGCGTTCAAACAGGTCATAAAAGATCTTGTCCTGTGGTATCAAAAATTCGCGAAAGCCCATAACAAACCTACAGGTAGTCAGTGAAGATACCTAAAAAATATAGCGGAATTATCCGTTCACATAAGTGCCCTGCGGACAAGCTCGAAAACCAGGTACCCGCCCCATGAACAAAAGGCGGCAAGCGGGATCGTGATCACCCATGCCGTCATCATCTCACGCACCACATCCCACTGGACCGCATTTTTTCCCCGGGTAACCCCAACACCAATGATGGCACCGCTGATCACATGGGTTGAAGATACGGGTACACCGTACGTGGTGACCATGGCAAGGGTCGCACTGCCGGCAGTGGCGGCACAGAAACCCTGATAGGGGCGAATCTTCGTAATCTTTTTTGCCATCTTATCGACGACTTTCCAGCCGCCAAAACAGGTGCCTAGCCCGATCGCGATTGCAGATGCAAGAATGACCCATGTCGGTATGGCAAATGTTGAAATAATACCAGCGGAAAGGAGCAGCGCGGTGATGATACCAACGGCATGCTGTCCGTCATTTGCCCCATGTCCCGCAGCCTGGAAGAGACAGGCAAACACATGGAGCGGGGAGAATATCCGTTTCATCCGGTTCTGGCGGGAGTTCCGGAACACGTGGGAGATTGCCACATCAAAGAGGAATGAGGTCACCACGCCAAGAATAGGAGAGATAAAGATGAACATGACGATAGCAAACAGGCCGGTTAATTTCAACACACCAGCGATCATCATGAGCGGGATGATGACGCCGGCACCGCATATCGCGCCGACAATGACTCCCAGTTTGACATCCCCGTCAAGGGTTCTGGTGATTACACCGATGACTGCGGCACCGATAATTGCACCGATTATCCCCCATACAACGGTTTCTGCAAGGATATTCCAGCTGGGCACAATAACCGCCGCAAAGCCAAACGCTGCGATGCTGGAACCGATCAATCCCCCGACCATCGCGTGGCTGCTTGAGAGAGGGATACCCAGGTGGGTGGCAAGAAAGACAAGACCGGTCGATACAAGAATGGCAATGATGATCGACTGCGGGGTAAGTGCACTGCTGGTAATTATTGCAGTACCGATGGTTGTAGCAACTGCCGTCGTGAAGATAAACGGCCCGAACATATTGCAGAGCCCGGTAAAAAGGACTGCTTTAAACGGCGACAGGGCTTTTGTTGCAACGACGGTAGCGATTGCATGGGCCGCATCATTGAGCCCATTGATAAAATTCATCAGCAGGGCAAGAAAAACGCCAAAGATGATGAGGGGATCCATGCCGGTCATGAATGACTCATCGAGATATCATTGAGTGCATGCCCGACATCGTTGCATTTCTCCATCACCTTGGCAAGGCTTTCATAGATATCCTTGAGTTTGATGATGAGCAGCAGGTCCTGCGTCTTGAAAAGATCCAGTACCGCCCGGGAGAGGAGTTCCACCGAGAGATTATAGAGACGGTTGATCTCCAGCACATGAGATTTGACATCATGGGGGCGATCAAGGGTAGACAGCGCATCGATAGCAGAAGAGATCTCGGTACTTACAAGCACAATGAGATACGAGTATTCTTTTAAAACATCGTTTGACTGGGGAATGCCATAGTTTGCAAGTTGATTCGTAACCCAGTCAATCTTGTCCAGCACATCATCAAATGCCGGCGCCAGCCGTGCAATCTCTTCCGGCTCAAGAGGGGTGATCAGCGATTCGTTGAGCTGCTCGTAGATATGCCGGGTGATCTCATCACCCATATGTTCCAGTTGCCGCACCTTATGGGCTTTTTCTGTGCCTTCGGGAAGTTCGTGGGTGATTTCATTGAGTGTGACGGCAGCCTCTGCAATCTTTGCTGACATTTCTTCAAACAGCGTAAAAAAAACTTTGTCTTCAGGCAGGATCAGATCACGGATACGCATGGTTGCTCTGACATACCGTCAGTGTTTAAATATAAATAACGTGTGTCTGCACGTGAAAAATCCAAAGAAAAATTAGATGGACTGGGCGGGAATTGAACCCGCGGCCTCTCCCATGCCAAGGGAGCGATCTACCACTGATCTACCAGCCCGTCCTAACATTGTTGTACGGCATTGGTTAAAAGAATTGTTTAAGAAAGAGAAAAGATTCGCATGGCTTTATATTCGGTTCATTGCAATAGGTTGGTCAATCCAGTCATCGATGAGCGCCCGGGAAATGCTCATCTTTGAAGGGAGCCCCGGAAGATGATTCCGGTCAAACCATCCGGCGGCGACGATCTCGTTATTGTCAATCTGGATCTCACCACTGGTATAGTCAGCAATAAACCCGCACATGAGCGAGTTTGGAAACGGCCAGGGTTCGCTGGCAAAATACCGGAGATTTTTAACGGTGATACCAACCTCCTCCTTTATCTCCCGGTGGACAGTTTGTTCAAGTGTTTCACCCGGTTCGACAAAACCCGCGATCACGCTGTGCATACCGGGCGGAAAATGGGGGGAACGGGCAAGCAGGATTTGGTTGCCTTTCTCTACACGCACAATAACTGCTGGCGAGAGCCGGGGGTAGGTGAGCTGGTTGCAGGAAGGACAGAGTTTTGACCGTTCGATACGGAGCTGGTGATTTTTTGTGCCGCACCTCCCGCAGAATTGTGTCGTGCGATCAAAATCAATGATCTGGACTGCATATGCAGCGATGGCAAGATCATCATCCGGAATTCTCCCAAAAAGCTCCCGCACGCCGCACGATATCCAATTCTCCGGAAGTGGTGTGCCGGGAGCAATTTCTACTGCATAACAGGGGGTGTCGTACCGGTGGCCGAGGTATTGGACGCTTTTGGCGGTGAACCCCAGGACTTGAGGGGGGGATGTGGAAATGACGACGGGATCATTATCACGGGTAATGAAGATACCCTTGTCAGCTACGATTACCCAGCATGCAGCATCAGGTATTGTTTCCGGTTCCGGAAAAAGCCGGGTCAGGTTATTGACAGAGAACGTTGCCAAAGGGGCCATATCATTACACCAGATTGAGAGGTTTTCCTCCCCACAACAATTGATACAAAATCTTTGAGATGGCTGGCATAAATAAGAGCGGTTATTACCCTTTTATGCCAGATTGGGTATATCCTTCAGGAATTCAACCGATTATCATTCGTGTGATCTTTTCAGGAAGGGGGATTTAAAAAATCAATCTTTTTTTAATAATCGCATAAACTATCATTAAAAGGATCAACAAGAGTAATGTAACGAACATACGGAATTGTTCCGGTTCGAAAAAAAAGGTGATTATGACCTATACCATTACCCTCATTACAACGGAAGAAAAGGAACGGCTTGCTGAAGCGTTCATAAAAAAAGTCCGGTATGAGATAAAATCCGAGATCTATGGGTGCTGCATCAAGTTCCTGTCCGACAATCATGTTTTTTTAGAGACCTGGCAGGAGAATTTCTACCCGATGTGCCAGAATATTCGCTCGCATGGGAGGCTTTTTGTCTTTAACGACCCGGTATACCCATTAAATACCGTATTTTTCGATCCCTATTCAAAAACGGCATTTCTCCTGAATTTTTCGTATTACGGCTGGATCAAGTCTATCGCGCTTGCTATTGCCGGCGATATTCTTGAAGATGAGCATGATATTTTTTCCCTGCATGGTGCCTGTGTGGATATTGATGGGAAAGGGCACTGCATGGTGGGAACATCGGGTGCAGGAAAAACCACCCAGACATATGGCCTGCTGACAGACTCCCATACCCGCATTATTTCAGATGACTGGTTTTTTTCCCGGGTATTTGGTCTGGATATCCTTGGTTACGGGTCAGAAAAAAACTTCTACATCCGTGAAGATCTGACGATCATCTGGAAAGAATATGGCGGGCTTGTTACCGATCATGAATACGATGCCGATCACCGGGCGGTTGCTGATATCCGGTGGGTTATCGGGAAAGGACGGTTGCTCCCCCTCACGACGGTCAGGACCGTCATCATCCTGAAACGGGATCCGTCCGACCTGGAAAAAATCCAGCCACTTGCACCGGATGCGGCATTGGACCTTTTTATTCAGAATAATTATTTCAACCCCCACCTGCTGGTGGTAAACGAACGCAAAAACCAGGTACGAAACCGGTTTATCGCTGATCTCCTGGGCCGGACAACCTGTTATCTGGTAAATACGACCGGTACTCCGCTTGAAACACAAAATCTCATTCGATTACATGTTGGATTACCGGAGGTAACCTGACAAAAAACGAGAGGAAGACGGGCCATGTATCATTTTTTACCAGCTGGGTGCCACAATGAAAGTCTATTATAATCACAGAAGTTTTGTTATCCCATAAACGGGCAAACGTTCATCTGCGTTGAGATCGGAAATCGTGAATATGACTGATGCGATGGGATGGTATCTTTCCGGGATTGCAAGACAGGCTGACAACCATCCCCTCGATGCAATTCTCGCGTTCGATCAGTCGATTGTTCTGGACCAGAATAATCCTGGTGTCTGGACTGCAAAAGGCCTTGCACACACGCAGATTGGCGAATACCATGAAGCCATCCGGGCATTTGACCGTGCACTGGCATATGATGAACAAAATCCCCAGGTATGGTATCATCGGGGACATGCACTCCATCTTTCAGGAAGGAATGAAGACGCAGTCATAGCATTTGACCATGTGCTTTTGCTGGACGCTGACAATTCTTTGGCATTGAACGAAAAAGGAGATGCCCTCCGAATGCTTGGACGGTATGAAGCGGCACGTGGAGCATATGATGCCGCACTGAAAATATTACCTGATGATGTTTCTGCGCTTTACGGCAAAGGCCTGCTCTTGTTAGATCTGGTCGACTATGCGCAATCCCGTTTGTATTTAGAGAAGGTCCTCACCCTTGAACCGGGCAATATTATCGCGTTACAAACTCTGGGCACCATATGCTGGGAAGAAAAAAAGTTTACCGATGCCATGGAGATATATGGCCGGGCGATTTCAGCTGACCCGAAGTTTGCCCCGGCCTATACCGGAAAAGGAAATGCCTGTGCCGGACTCGGGCAGTATGATGACTCGCTCCGGTTCTTCAACCAGTCGCTTACTCTTGATCCTGAACAATCCGAAGCATGGCTGATGAAAGGAATGATGCTTGGCAGACTTCACCATCCCCGTGAAGCGATGCTGGCATTTGACCAGGCATTCCTGTTTAACCTGAACCTCGCGGCAGCATGGTATGCGGAGCTGCGTCTGTTCTGTTTTGCCGCCCGGTATGAAGATCGCATCCCGTTGATGACACGGGCTCTGCCCATCAACCCGGCACGTTCAGAAGCATGGAGCAGTGCAGGATACGGTCTTGCCCGGTCGGAAAATTATGATGAAGCGATCCGTGAGTATGATCGGGAGCTGGCAAGTGAATCTGGTTCTCCGGTTCTCTGGTTTAACCGGGGGATTGTGCTGGAAGCAATGGGCAGGCACCATGAGGCAGTAAACTCGTACGATAAAGCTGTGGAAGCAGACCCCCGCATGAGTGAAGCCTGGTTCAATCGCGGGCTCGCACTCTTTGATCTCGGCATGTATACAGATGCACTGAAATCATTCGATAAAGCCCTTGCAATCAATCACACTGCCCCAATCATATGGCTGAACAAAGGACATACCCTTGGGGTGCTGAAACGATATGAGGAGGAACTGAAAGCATATGATCGTGCAATTGGGATCCAGTCGGATTTTGCTCTTTTCTGGTATAACCGGGGAGTTGCGCTGCTCGATCTGAAACGTCATGCCGAAGCACTCCAGTCGTTTGAACACGCCACGTCATGTGACCAGAATCTGTCTGCTGCGTGGTATAATAAGGGGGTTATTCTCAGTGGGAACGGGACATTTGACCTTGCATTTTCGGCATTTGACCATGCTCTCGCGCACGATCCCCTGAATGCACTCTGCTGGTTTTGCCAGAGCCTTGTCTGCATAAATCTGGGGATGAGCAGCAAAGGAAAAAAAGCACTTATCCGCTCACACCAAATC
>PNBP01000039.1 GCA_003136075.1 Methanoregula sp.
CTGCCATTGTAGGTCAGGGTTTCTCCGGGCGCAAGGGTCTTTTCCATGACCATATTCCCGCTGCTCATGATTTTTACGTCGGATGATGTGGCAGTGCAGGTTGTGCCCGTGCAGTTCGTGCAGTCCGGCACCGTCACCGCGTTGATGGAATAATCACCGATGAGCGGCGTGGGGATGCTGTCGATATTGCCGACAATATCCGTAACATACTCTTCGTTGGCCCGGGAACCATAGAGTTTTGCAAGCGCAATCCATGTCTCTCCGGCACCGCCGATGCTGGTCGCGACGGCGAGGTCACCGGGTTTGAACACGGTCAGAGCGGCGTTATCCGGTATCGTGCCGGAGAGCGAGGATGGGGTCGATCTCGCATCGGTCAGCGGCGCCCACGTACAGACGGGATTTCCACTTACCGGATAATTACACCCGTATTGCTGGGGGTCGTTGATCGTCAGCGTATTCGTTGTCGGCATGACCGTCCCTACCGGACCTTTTACCGTCACTTCGAGCACGACCGCACTCACCGGAACGGCGATGCAGCACAGGAACAGCGTTACTGCAATAAGAGAAATCAGACGGGTTTTTTTCATACAAAAAACTCCCTTCGAACAGGATGATCTATAACCTTCAATAGTCTTGTAAAATAAAAAGTCGTTCCTTTTCAACCTGAATCTTGATGCCGTTTGGGCACACACTCCCTACTATGCAGGTCACGTTCCTTGGAACCACCGGGTGGTATGACACGGTTGCCGGCAACACGTGCTCGGTCCTTGTCCGGTCAGAAGAGTATGACATCATCTTCGACGCAGGGAACGGTATTGCAAAAGCCGACCGGTATATCACGCAGGACAAGCCGGTCTTTTTGTTCATCAGCCATTTCCATATCGACCACATCGCCGGGCTCCACACGCTTGTGAAATTCCGGCTCAAAAAAGGGCTCACGATCTGCGGCCAGCCCGGCACCAGGGAAATTCTCGACCGGATCATCACCGAACCGTACACCGTCCCGTTCGACCAGGTCCCGTTCAGGGTCGGGTTTATCGAGCTTGATGAAGGCGTCCACGCTCTGCCATTTGCCGTTGAATGCCGGCCCCTCATCCACCCGGCCCCCTGCTTCGGGTACCGGCTGGAAATCGACGGGAAGGTGATCGCCTACTGCACGGATACCGGCGTCTGCGACAACGCGGTCAGGCTCGGGCGCGATGCGGACCTCCTCATCACTGAATGCGGCCTGAGGCCCGGCGAGGAAAGTCCCGGCTGGCCACACCTCAACCCGGAAAACGCGATCCAGATNNCGGGCCATAAACTACCCCACCGTGGAAAGCCGGCGCGAACTTGCACCCCGGTTTGAAAAAGAGTTCAAAAATCTCATTGTCGCAACCGACGACCTGACCATCGAAATATAAAAAAAATGTGCAATTATTTATTTAGTTTCTTCATCAGCCACGCCATATTTTCGCCCAGCACTTTCATCGTTGCAAGACCCTCTTCATCTTTTTTCACATCGCCGGCGTCAAGGCCAATGCCGACGTTCCAGTACGATGACCCGGGAACAACCATCTCGCTGATAAAGAAGAAATGGTTGATCGTATCGAACACGTGAATCGCCCCCCCACGGCGCACCGCCACAACCGCAGCTCCTACTTTGCGCCGGAGCATATGGTCGTTTGCCATGCTCACGAACCCGGCACGGTCGATGAGCGCTTTTGTCTCTGCGGATACATCGGCAAAATAGGTCGGTGACGCGATAATGATGCCGTCGGCCTCATGCATTTTTTCAATACAGGTGTTTGCATAATCCGCCGTAATGGCACAGAGCCGGTCCTTATTCTCAAAGCATTTCCCGCACCCGGTGCATCCCCGGATCTTTTTTCCGGCAAGCTGGACAAGTTCGGTCTCGATCCCTGCTTTTTTGAGTTCTTTAAAGACCTCACGCACAAGAATGGCAGTATTGCCATCTTTTCGGGCACTTCCGCTGAATGCAACAACCTTCATGATACCACCTGTTTTACACCAGGTACCCGCAGGTTTTTTTCTCGCGATATCTGGCAATGATCACATTTCCCCTCAACCAGAAATAAACGTACGCTCAGGAAAACACAGGTATGGCAGGGTATGCCTCAGGGCACCATGTTAAGACCCCCCGCGCTAAATACTCGTGCGATATGAATCCACGTATACAGTTCTCTGATCTCGGCCTCTCACGCGAGATCAGCAAGGCAATAGAAGCGATGGGCTTTGAAGAGCCCACCTCCATCCAAGCACTCGCCATCCCACTCATCCAGGCCGGACGTGACATTACGGCACAGGCTCAGACCGGCACCGGCAAAACATCCGCATTTGGTATCCCCATTATCGAAAACATCGACGCATCGCACCGGCAGGTGCAGGCAATTGTCCTGTGCCCGACCCGTGAACTCGCCATCCAGATCGCCGAAGAGTTCTCTCACCTCCTCCAGTTCATGCCAAAGATTACTGTCCTCCCCGTCTATGGCGGACAGCCAATTGAACGCCAGCTCAGGGCACTTGCCAGCGGCGTCCATATCGTCATAGGCACGCCGGGACGCGTGATGGACCACCTCAAACGACGCACACTCTTGCTTGACAACGTGTCGATGGTGGTCCTTGACGAAGCAGACCAGATGCTTGACATGGGGTTCCGGGATGATATCGAACTCATCCTCAAAAAGATCCCGCAGAAGCGCCAGACGATGCTCTTCTCCGCGACAATGCCCCAGCCGATCATCGATATCTCGCGGCGGTTCCAGAACAAACCGGAGTTTGTCCGGGTCCAGTACCAGGAGCTCGCTGTCCCCCAGATCGAGCAGTCGTATATCGAAGTAAAAGGCCCGGATAAGCTTGAGGCGCTCTGCCGGCTGATTGACATTACCGACCCCCACCTTGCCATTATCTTCTGCAACACCAAGCACGGTGCCGAAGACCTTGGCGGGCGGGTACGGGCCCGGGGATACCGTGCCGAGGAACTCCACGGCGACATGAAGCAGTCGCAGCGTGACCGGGTCATGGGTGGGTTCCGGAAAGGAAAGATCGATATTCTCATCGCCACCGATGTCGCTGCACGGGGAATCGATGTGGAAGATGTGGATATAGTGATTAACTATGATGTCCCGCAGGACGTCGAATACTATGTCCACCGGATCGGCAGGACCGGCCGTGCAGGCAAGAGTGGCAGGGCAGTCACCTTTGTCACCACCCGGGATTTCACCAAACTCCGCGAGATCCAGAAATACATCAAGGTGCAGATCCCCCGGATACCCCTGCCCACCGCAGGCGACGTTGCAGCAACAAAGATCCGGGTGCTCTTTGAAAGCGTGCGTGAAACGATCCAGAAGGGCGGCATTGAGCCGTACATCAAGATGATTGAGCACGAGAGCGAGAGCGACCTGACCACCATCGAGATCGCCGGAGCGCTGTTAAAGATGAAGATGGAGCAGCCGGAAGCCGAAGCACAGAAAGAGCGTGAAGTCCTTGACTTTGGCGACACCGGCGCAGAGTCAGGCATGGTCCGGTTCTTTATCGGGCTTGGGCGTGACCACAATGTTGCACCCAAGGATATTGTCGGGGCAATTGCCGGTGAGACGGGAATCCCCGGAAAGTCCATCGGGGCTATCCGGATCCTTGATACGTACTCCTTTGTGGAAGTCCCACGGGACTGCGCCGGAGAGGTCTACGAGATCATGAAGGAGCGGACAATCCGGGGCCAGCCCACCGGGATCGAGCCGGCACAGGGCCGTCGCGATTAATCCGGATATCTCCTCCCTTTTTTATTTGTAAAACCAGCGGTACGCACAATCATATATCTCGCAGAGAAATCAGATATATGACCATGAAACTCATTTACGGAGGCATCATATGCCTGGTACTTCTTCTTGTTGTTGCCGGCTGTACGCAGCCTGCTGCACCGGCAGCAACCCCTGCACCGACCGCTGTGGAGACCGCCGTTCCAACCACGGTTGCAACAACCGCAACACAGGTTCAATCCTCAACGCCGGGCCCGACCCAGACATTACCAGCTGTATGGGGTATTGACGTTCAGGTTGCAAGCAACGGTGAAGCAATTGATCCCCAGGTTATTACCACCTTCCGTGGCGGAAAAGGCCTGAATGTCATACCTGAAATCGATATCACCCTTACCCGTTCCGACGGCATTGTCGAAACCGGGCAGATGATCCAGCCGCTCTTTGTCGGAAAGACTATCAGCCTTGCAGGGACTGCAGGCAACAATGACCGGGCAGAAGTCTGGGCAGTTACACCCCAGGGCGACCGGGTGAAAATCTTTGATGGGTATATCCCCTTCAGATCCTACAACTAACTTTTTTTTAAGGCATAAACCCGGAAACTGTTCATCGTAAACTGATGGTAACCGGATTGTGTTTCCATCGTGAAAACAGGATCTGCAGGTGATTTTCAGAGATTATCTGCCTTCGCACGGTTCAGGGCAGTAGTTACGATATTCTCCACGTTCTCTTTGAGACCGTTGATACTGTGGATATCTCTGATAGTATCGGATCCATCCACAAGGCATTCACCTGAAGGTGTTATCCCAAGGTTGCGCATAAACGGGTTGACAACATTTCTGACACAGGTAAAATTCTCCGGCCCTTTTCGTCCCGCCACAGAGAACAGGAGCCCGCGTTTGGTGTCGGGTCCGCCGGAAAGCATGCGTTCTGCATGGTACGCCTGGCACCGGTCGATGAGGATCTTGAGCATGCCGGGCACCGTGTTGGTGTAGACCGGTGAACAGACAACAAGAAGAGAACAGCTGCGGATTGCGTCAATGATGGCATTCATGTCATCTTCAAAGGTGCAGGTGCCGGTATTATAGCACTGGTAACACCCGATACAGGGATGAATATCCATGTCGTGGGGATAGATGACCTCCACGGTTTTTGACCGGGCATGGACCACATCGGCCACCCATCCGGCAAGAATACTGCAGTTGCCATCGGCCCGGGGGCTTCCTTCAATCAAGACGACATCGACACTTTTTGGAGCCGCAGTTCGTGAAGAATGTTTTTTGCGGGACTCGAAAAATGTCGTGGGGTCTTCGGTAAGTTCCCGTTTCCACACCTCAAACCATTCAAACGCCACCTGCTTGGCATTCATCTCAAGTCCCGGCGAATATTCATAGGTATTCGTACTGATCTGGGCACGGGTTTCTGCGCCGGAACCTGCCGAGAGGACATACCGGATCATCCCCGGGTAGACCGCTGAATAATCCTCGCGGTCGACCGAAAGGACAATCTCACCTGCCGGATGCGGGATCCGGGTCTCTTTGAGATGTGCCCTCTCGGGAAGCATACATCACAGTATCAGTCCGTTCTCCCACATAATCCTGTGCGTACACCCGTCACGGATGAACCAAAAAAACCCGATCCAGATTTTGTCGTTGAAGAATAGCAAAAATGAGTGCGCACGGATTTAAAAAAAATGCGAAATTCGTCACTGGCTGCGATCTTCAATACCGGCGACATTGAAGGTCAGGATGGGGATGAAAATCCCCATCGCAATAATAGCATAGGCAATCGGTTCGTCACCATACGGGGGCATAATATAGACCCAGATACCATCGACAATAACAAACAGGGCAATAATAATACTGGTAATTTTCAGGATTTGCTCCATACCTTTTAGCACCTCGCGTACATGACGTGTCGGGGGCAATGATATTAAAGCGCTTCGTTGAATGAGTGCCAATTGGGGTTTCTTCCCTGGACAATGCCGGCAGGTCAATCCATTCACTCGTCGGCCAGGTGGAGCGTCTGCCAGGCTACTTCCCTATCCTCAACTGCCTTTTTAATGATACGCTGGACACGCGTCAGTTTGCCCGCCCCTTTCTTCACATCCATGAACACAATGCGGATCGAGGTCTTCTGGTCGTCCGCGACGTCGGTGAGCCCATCGAAGATGATGTAGTCCACGGGAGACCCGATGAACCGGGCATCAGCCGGGTTGAACGCAAAACCGGGCATGACCGGTGCCATCTGTTCTGCGATCTTTCCCTTCAGGGTCGAACGTGACCGGTTGACCGAATCTTTCCGGATTTCATTTCCTGCCTCAACTTTCCATCGTTCAAGATCAGCCCGGTACCGTTCCTCAATTGCGGTAATCTGCCCTTTTACGTAAAAATAGCCAAGCACAAAGCCGATCACCAGTGCAACCAGCACGGGAATGAAAAGATCGCTCAACAGCATGCAGGTACATGCGCCAGCATGCTATTTTTGCATTCGTAATGCGGCCGGACTTTGTGAGGGTGAAGAAAATTACCGGTTGTTGTGGTATCCCGCCGGAAAATTATCCGGATTCACCCACGATAAACCGGAAGAGGTCCGCCAGGGACAAAAACATTACCACGCATTACCATATATTCATACACAACTGGCGTGGTGGTCACCGTTTCCCTGATACCGATTCCCTACCGGATTATTGCCCTGACACAGGAACGTAACAGCCTTCTTGACTATTCTGCCGAGCGCCTTGAAGGGGTGATAAAAGAGATCGGGTTTCGGTGCGATGGCTGTGCACAGTGCTGCACCCGGGCGTTCAACGGGCATGTCTTTTTGCTTGACCGGGACGTGACCGCCGTAAAAAAGATTGATCCTGCGGCACTTGAACCAGCGCCGCGTCCTGAATTCTGCGACCAGAACGGGATTTTCTATGACTCGGGTTATGCGCTGCGGACAAAAGGTGACAAACATGGGTCATGCTGGTTCCTTGAAAACAAACGGTGCAGGATCTATGACCAGCGGTTTACCATCTGCCGGATTTACCCTTATATGCTCCACCGGGAGCCCGATGAAAAAGGAAAGGTGGACTGGCGCCAGATCTCCGGGCTCAACGAACACGGGGAGTATAACACCGACATCCCGGAAGAGGATTGTCGTGCGATTGCCCGGGAAACAAAGGAATATGAAGAGGCGTTCCTCCAGCAGGAGATCGCATTCCTTGAATTCATGAATGAGTATTTTAAAAAGAACAAACTCCGGCACGTCCAGAAGGTCTACGACGACAAAATGCGCCGTTTTGTAAAAGGCGAGCCCATTACGGTGCAGGTTTTTTACTGCGGGCGGCTGGAGAAGCACACGGTTGTGCCGGAATAAGAAGGAGATAAGGGGGATTTTTTTTGCCGCTCTTCAGAGCGCCCGCAGGACCATGATCGTGATGTCGTCATGCTGCGGCCGTTCTCCTGCAAACGCGGTGATCGCGGCAAGGATCTGTTCCATGATGTCCTGCGCCGGGCGGTGGCGGTTCTCCATGATAACCTTAAGCAGCCGCTCTTCACCAAACTCCTTGTCGTTGGTGTTGAACGCTTCGGTGACGCCATCCGTGTAGAACACCAGCACATCGCTGGGTTTCAAGTCGACCTTAACAGACTGAAGTTCTACATCGTCAATCACGCCGAGCGCGATCCCCTTTGCCTTCAGCAGCATGACATCGGATGATGTCCCATGCAGGAGCAGGGGCGGGTTGTGCCCGGCATTGACATAGTGGAGGGTCATTGCCCGGGAATCGAGGATCGCGTAGAAGAGCGTGACGAACATGCTCGTCTTTGAATCCTCGCAGATCAACTGGTTCGCATGCCCGATCGCCGCTGCCGGGTCCGCGTTTGCCATCGTGCTTGCCCGGATGAGCGTGCGGGAGAGCGCCATGAACAGTGCCGCCGGAACACCCTTGCCGGATACATCCGCAATCACCAGTCCCCACCGGTCTTTTGCAATCGGGATAAAATCATAGAAGTCTCCCCCGACTTCAAGTGCGGGAATGTTCTTTGCGACAAGTTCGATCCCGGCAATTTCCGGCGCGGAATCCGGGAGGAAACTCTGCTGGATGCCTTTTGCAATCTCAAGTTCTTTTGCAAACCGCTCTTTTTCCGCCGTTGTCCGCTGGAGTTCGTCAATGTGGTCCTTGAGATCAGCGGCCATCTTGTTGAATGAATGGGCAAGATCCTCAAACTCGTCGCCGGTTGCAATCAGGACACGGTGTTCAAGATCCCCGGCCCCGATTGCTTCCGAACCGCGCCGGAGTTCTTCAACCGGGCGGGTGATGATCTGGGCAAACAGGACTGATAGGATTGTTACCACGATAAAGAGGATGCCAAAAAGCGCGAAGAACAGGTTTTTTGCCGCGTTCATCTGCTGGTTCAGGTGGCTCCCCGTTTCTCCGGTAGCAGCCACAATCTGGGCACGTGTCTGCTCCGCCGGGGCAATCACATCATCGACCGGCATCACGATGGCAAGCGACCAGTTCACGCTTTTTAAGGGTGCAAACGCGATGTATTTCTCTTCACCGCCTAAAAATACCCGTGCTGTCCCGTTCTTTCCTGCAACCATGTCCCGGGCAACGCTGCTGAGGGCCGCATTGTCGCTGTCTAGCAGGTTTTCCGCGGTAAATGATTCATCCCATTTCTTGTCGCCGGATGATATGCCGGGGCGGGAGATGACGTTTCCCTGGCTGTCAAGCAGGAGAGCATAGCCCCGGTCGCTGACCTGCGTATTGATAATCTGCTGGTTGATCGTCTCAAGAGTCACATCGGTGCCCACTACCCATGTCCACCCGTGATTATCCATCCCGAGCGGCCGCGAACAGGTAACCATGAGCCCTTTTCCGCTGGCATCGATATACGGGTCAGACCAGGTCAGATGACCGTTCCGTTGTGCATGAAGGTACCAGTCCCGGGTCCTCGGGTCATACGAGGAGGGGACACTGTTGACCCACGGGGTGACCCAGAGGATGCCGGAACCGGTACCGATATAGATCTGGGTGAGATGGGTATCGGATGCCAGCAGAGGCTGCATGAGGTCGTCGATTTGGGAAAGTGTGGATAATTCATCCCGGACGGATGGTGCGGTAACCCCCGGCGCAAGGATGTAGACCGATGCATTTTTTGGATCGGGTGGCTGTTCGTTCTGGGAATACAGCGTTTGGGATGTAAGCGGGGCGGGGCGCTGGCGCACGGTGTCAGCATAGCCAACAAGGGTATCCATCTCTGAACCCACCTGCTCGAAAACGACGTTGCTGATATCGGCCTGGTCCGTTGCAAGGCGCAACAACGATGATTCCGCATTGGTTTCCAGTGCCGTGGTGCTTTCGGATACTGCCCGGGTACCCAGCTGGCCGCTGCTGCTGACGGCATACGAGCCCATATCGCTCATGGTCGAGAACGCCGCATAGCCGACAATGCCAAGAGCCACCATCAATATCGATAAAAAAACCACTAGGATCTTTGCCTTGACGGTCATCCGCTGCCAGCCGCGTGTTCCACTCATCATGGCACAATAGGATGGAAAAAGAGAAAATGGTGTTGTTTTTGCCGCGTTCTTACACGGCACATTTTTTATTGTCCGTCAACACGGGTGGACACCGTTACCGGGTATATTTTTTTTGTAACGCATCAGATGTTGCCCGGGCCAAACCTCTGGGATGCTGCGGGGGCAAATGCTCCTTCCACCATCTCGCGGTTAAAGGCTGAGGGGACCTGGCCGGTCTTTGCATACGTGTATAATGCGACGACAAAGATGCCCTGCATCGCCGACGCGAGAATTGCAAGGATTGCCACAAGGACGATGAAGAGGGCAAGTGCGGCAAAGAAGACCATGCTGTTACCAAGGAGCATGGTAGCAAAGAGAAGGACAAGCCCGACGATACCTACGGCAACAAAGATCAGGGTAATGGAAAACGTCCCGACAACGGTTTCGCCCCAGGTCTTTTTAAATAGGGTAAGGGACTCTTTCATCGACCCAAACACGCTTTTCTCTTCAAAGACGAGCACGGGAACAACAAACATCGTCACAAGGCTCCAGACGCCTCCGACAATTCCCGCGGCAACCTGTCCAAGGAACCCGGCACGGTCTTCGATCATGTGGAGGACGAGGCCAACGGTTGCAGCGATGACTGCCCATGCAAAAATGGACCCGATGCGGTGCGCTGCTGCGGATAACCCTTCCGTGACGGTCATACTCTTTTCGTGGAGCTTCGCGTTGACACAACTGATCAGGCCGACGTTGAAAAATATGACGACAAAGTAGCTGACCACATAAAACAGGAACAAGAAGATGATCCCGGATACCGAGTTGGTCGCTAACGAGAACGCACCGTTTGAGAAGATTACCGGCAGGATAAAGGTGGCAATTACGAGCAGGGTGATGATACCGGACAATACCGGAAATGCGAGGAGTTTTTTATCCTCCATCAGAATTTTCCAGCTTGCCCTGACAAGTTCGAAACTACGTGAAATTCGTTCAAACATATGGTTCTAGTTTGGCAGTGTGGCGAGATGAATGTTTTTCGCGGGGGTTGATTTTATCATGAAAAATGATGTTTTTGGCTCTGGTGAAACCCTACAGATAATCATGCAGTCGATCCTCTGCCGCTTATGCATCACCCGATAGTTTACAATAATTATCAAAAATGTGATAAAAAAAACCTCATCAAAATGGGGGGTCAGGGGGATGCTCCACTTGGGATACCTCCCCCTTTCTTGGGAGAGAGGGGGTCACCCTCCTCATTATTTAAAAAAAACTCATTGAATGACGGGGAAAAGAGGTTTTAAACAGAGCCTTTTCAATAAAATCTTGTGATTTTCGTCAGGACGCATATACATTCATTTCAAATCGCCGCGGGGGCGTCCCACCGGGGGCGGCGGCGTTCATCGTAACAGGGGATATGAGAGCATCCAATACCGGAAAAAAGGAAAAACAAAATCAATATCGCAATAGAGGCAGAGTTACCGGCTGAACACTTCCTGGACAAATGCCCCAATCTCATCAACTGCTTCCTTTGCCTCGGGAATCTGTTCACCAAATATCTGCCAGCAGTGGAACATACCTTCCCAGACTTCATACCGGGTCTGAACACCCGCCCACTTTGCCTTTTTGACAAATGCCGAGATATCATCGAACATGAGTTCATCCGAACCGGCCTGGATATAGAGCGGGGGCAGGTGGGAAAGGGATGCATAGAGCGGGGAAACCGAGGGATCGCTCAGGTTCTGGCCCGAAAGATACATCGTTTTAATCGCATCGAGCCGTGCATTCGTGAACCAGTCGCAATCGTTATGCGGTACAACAGATGCACCGGAGAATTGCATATCAACTGCTGGCGACATGCAGACTGCTGCTGGTGGCATGGGCTGGTGCTGATCCCGGAGGGCGAGCAGGAGTTCAAGGACCAGTGTGCCTCCCGCAGAGATACCTACCGGGATAATCCGGTGTGGTGGTGTTCCGTGGGATACCAGGTACTGGTATGCCATAAGTGCGTCTTCTGATGCCGCAGGGAAGGGATGTTCCGGTGCAAGCCGGTAATCAACGGAAAATATCTTTGCGTTTGCTGCCCGCGCGATACGCGCTATAAGCCCGAGATGATCTTCAGTCGATCCGACGGAAAAACCACCGCTGTGAAAGAATAACAGGGTATCATCGGTCTGAATTTCTGGTATGGTACACCAGAAACCCTGTACGCCGTTTCCTATCTCTACTGGTTCAACTGCTGGCAGTTTATCCGTCTGGAACTCTAAATAGAACGCCGAAAATTCCCTGCGCGCCACCGGGATCGGTTTTTTCGGGTCTGGAAGGTAAGATTTGAGAATGGTGAGGAAATCCTCCGGTTGTTTACGGATCATTATCTTTGGATATAGTGGAGGTATGTGATAAAGGAAGGGGGTGAAAACAGCCAGACAACCGTCCACAATAGGTTGGTTTGCATGGATAAATCCGGATTCTGACAGACAAGATAATAACGGGACTGACTAGACTCACCCCCCATTGAACACTTCTCAGTTTTTAGGAGGGCAAACAGGTGAGTGGATTTTTCCAACATTTGAGAGTATGAATGAAATAGTTCATACTAATATTAAGCAGTGCTGTTCGGAAAATTCTTTTATGAATTATAATACTTATAATGAATAGATATAAATAAAATTATTCATAATTTTTAATCGCAGGATCAAATTCTGGCATACGATGACACGAAACCACTATGCAGTTCTCACCGGAGAACTTATCCAATCACCGGAGCTGCTGCAATCAGATACTTCCAATATCCATGCATTTATTAACACCAGCCTTGAACATAGCGGGAAAAACTATTCTCACCCATTCATTCTGCTCCAAAAAGATCGATTTCTCGGCGTTACTTCACATCCGGAAACCGTATTGCGGGACGCCATACTATTCCGACTGAAAATTATCGCCAGCCCCTATTCAGGAAAGAAGAGTGAACGAGTGGATGCCCGGATCACGATTGGTATTGGCACGGTCGATGAATTTTTTTCGGGGGACGATATCGGAGGGAGCAGGGGGGAGGCATTCCAGAATGCCCGTCACGCATCAGATCCCACAGACCAAAACACCGCCGGACTGGTAATTACAACGCCATGGCCTGAACTCAATTCACTTTTTGACATAGAATGCCGGACAATTGATACTCTGGTGGGGAATTATACAAAAAAACAGNNTCGAAGCAGTCTTGTCCGTGTTTGAAGGTAAAACACAGGAAGAAATTGCACAGGAATTTGGTCTGTCGCAATCTGCTATTTCCTATCGCCTGAAAGATTCCGGGATTGAACTGCTCAAAAAAATTATTGCACATTTCGAGGTTTTGATCCAGAACAAACTGGACTATTTCTCCGGTATGAAAGACAAAAATAGTGAAGCCAATACCTATTCTGAACTGGCAATCTCATTCTCGCGGACAATGCACTATGCAGAAGCCTGTGCATACTTTTCTAAAAGCCTAGCACTCTGCAAGGAAACCGGCAACCGGTATGAAGAGGCACGCATTCTGCTCCATACGGGAATGGTGCAGGAAAAAACCCGGAAATTTGACGATGCACTTGAATCCTATAAAAAAAGCGAGGATTTGTCGCATGCGATAAATAGCCGGACGGGTGAAGCTCTCGCACTGAGCCAGCAGGGTTTCATCAGCAAAATCACCCACCAGCCAAAAAAAGCCCTTGATCTTCTCACGAAAAGCCGGATAATATACAGTGAACTTGGCGATCGGATACACGAAGCCCAGGCATGGTACATGATTGGTCTTTTACACGAAGAGGCAGGAACATTCAAAGAGGCATTGTCGGCGTATGAAACCAGCCAGAAGCTCAGTCATGAAACAGATAATTACTCAAAAGAAGCCCGGGCACTGTTAGCCATCGGGCGGGTCAGAGAGAGAAATCACCAACCGGCAGAAGCCTATGCATGTTATGAACAGTGCCTTGCCATGTACCAACAGTCAGGAGACCGTGCAGAAGAGGCCAAAACCTTGCACCTGATTGGAACCCTACTTGAAGAATCCGGCGACAGTAAACAGGCAATTGAAGCATATGAGAAAAGCCTCGGAATTGACCGGGAGACAGGAGATCTGACTGCGGAAGTAAAGACGCTTCACCGGATAGGGTTGGTGCTTGAAGATACCGGAAATATAAAAACAGCACGGGAATGCTATGAAAAGTGTTTAGTTCTTGAACGGATACTCGGAGATCGGGGTGGTGAAGCGATATCCCTGCATGAAATGGGCATGGTACACGAGAACACCGGTAATTACCTGGAGGCTCTCTCGTCATTTGAAAAGAGTCTTGCCATAAAACGTGAGACCGGTGACCGGGCCGGGGAATCCAAAACCTCGAATATGATGGGTATGGTCTATGAAAAGATCAGCCAGTATGATACCGCACTCCAGTGGTATGAAAAAAGTCTCGCTATAAAGCGGGAGATCCATGACCAACACGGTGAAGCAAAAATCCTGCACCAGATGGGGCTCGTGCACGAGAGCACCGGAAACGTCGAAAAAGCGCTCGCATTCTATAAATCCAGTCTGGTGCTCATGCAGGCAATGGGAGATACCGCAGCAGAAACAATCATCAAGGAATCAATCAAGAGAGTGAATGAAAAAATCGGGCAGAACCTGTGACCACGACGTATAGCGCAAATATCCCTATGATGAAAAGAAGCGTAATCCTGTAAACTTCTCTTAAATATACAAAAAACCTACCTGTCACGAAATAATTCTGGTCCTGGCATCTGTCTATTTCTGGCACGGCTTACACCATACGTTAAAAAAATGACATCCCCTGTCTTCGCGATGGTGTCCTTTATTGACGGGCGATTATCTGGCAAATGCATCGGCACAACAGGAGCGAATGGCAGGATTCTCATCTGAATCAAGGGAGCGCTCCCGGAGGGCTTCGATTGCCCGATTGCTCCGGATCGTTGCGAGCGCTTCTGCTGCGTGTATTCTGGTTTCGGATAATTCGGCCTTATCCCCAAGTCGTTCAATCAGGGTTGCAACAGATCGCCCGCTTTTTAGTTTCCCAAGCGCCTCTGTCGCGTATTTCCGGATATCCGGATTTTCATCAGTACAGCAGTCCATCAGAATACGGACAGCCCGGGGATCACCACTGTTTCCCAGTGCAATCACCGCCCCGATCCGGTATTTTGGGCGCCCATCATTTTGCGCTTCATCGATGATCCGGTAGATGTCCTCTGTCCGTGGCATCGAACTGAACCATTCACCTGATGATCTTTTTGCTATCATGTCCATGTAATTCACCTCATTATTCATCAGAAGTTATACGCAATTCCCGCCCGGGTGATGGCAGAAATTTAGAGATTGTTTACTTGATGAAAAATGGCTTCCGCTTAATACGTGCGGTATGTACCTCGTCGAACCCGTTCCAAAAGGATTGCACATTCCGGTACATTATTTTTCATTCAGCTGCGGAATTATAAATAATTAATCATGTAGAATTACAATCCGTAGTAAATAACAACGTATCCAGCAGCGAATATCTCACGTTGTCATTATCAGGGAGCAATGCTAAAAAAATGCAATTGCGCAAAACATCTTCCCGCATTCGTAGAACGGCTGGTCCAAAAACATCCTGGACCAATTGCTATATCAATCGTTATTTTGCATTTTATGAAAATCAACGGTTATTCTGACCTGCGCTCCAGTGGAAACAAAGGGGTATAAAAGGATGATCAATTTGCCGGATTTGCATAATATTAAATTATTAATTATAAAATCTGAAAAGCGGTTTTATTTGTCAGATTTTTTTTCCCCGTGATCCGTGCGATATTCATTTCAGGTGCACCCGGCAGAAATGGGAAATGCTGTTTTAAAAATTGTAATATTACGACAGTGATTTTTATATATGGCGTAAATTCACACGCGCAATCGGTGAAAAATGTATGCGCGTTTTTTTGTGTATTCGTTTACCAAACCAAACTTATAATCACAAAAAGCACGATGGACAAATCTGGAACGCTTAAAAAAAAGTAACCCGTCTTGTCGGATATCAGACATCGATATAACCCACCGGTAGATTTATACAACCAACCAGACGAAAATAACGACCATGATAAAACATTGTTCGGGGAAAAAGGGAAACGACAATGCAGAAAGGGAGCCGGTAATTAAGGTTGGTATCCTGTCAATTTTTTTGGATCAAACGAGATCTCAAACGGTAACCTGCGAATGGGATAATCATGGCNNCATGGACACTCAAAACGCAGGTGCCTTGACTGTTAGCAGCGGCGTGCGACACTAATCAGCCTATACCCGTCGGCATACGAAGTCTCATATCCCATGGAGATGAGGATGATCAACTATGGCAAAACAACCGCGTATGATCCAGAAGAATGACCCGGCCAAGAATTTTTCCTTAAAAGACCAGGATGACAAAACCTTTGATCTCTTCGAGCATTCCGAAAAACGGGTTCTCCTCTCCTTCCATCCCCTTGCATGGACACCCTTCTGCGCCGGGCAGATGAAATCACTTGAGGATAACCGGGACGTGTTCTCAGATCTCAACACCATCGTTGTCGGTATCAGTGTTGATTCCCTGCCATGCAAGAAAGCATGGGCAGAAAGTCTGGGCATTACCCATACCCCGCTTCTCTGCGATTTCTGGCCACACGGAGCAGTGGCACACCAGTACGGGCTGTTCAGGGAGGCAAACGGGTTCTCTGAACGGGCAAATGTACTCATCGATGAACAGCAGAAGGTTAGGTTTGTGAAAGTCTACCCGGTCCACAGTGTGCCGGATATCAAGGAAATTATTACCGTTGTCAGAGATCTTTAACACCAATTAATACCGTTCATGGGGAAATAAAAAAAGGATTGAAGAATTCACTGGACGACAATTGTCATCGAAAAGGTTGTTTCATTGCCGGTAACTGGCTCCCAGGCCCGTTTGTAGACTGCGGTAATCTTCTGTTCGCCAGTCTGGGCAGCTGTTATGTCCCAACTATGGGTCCCCCCGGAACCCACCAGTTTTCCGGTGGTATCTGATGGCACATAGCGGTCACCGGTTACTATAAGCCCGGTCGTCGTAGTAAGGTTCCACTGGTAGCCCGTTGTGGGATTTTCTTTTAATTCCAGAGTAATGAGGCTGCCTTTATCCACGTTTGTCGTGGCAGTGTTCTGTGTTTCATTGACAACGATGTGCCCCACCTGCACAGGTGTCCCGCTGGCTTGCGGGGTGGATGCTGCAGGATTTCCCGAACCGGTACCAAGGCAACCGGCACAGATAATGGCGATGAGGCAGACGATGCCGACACCGGTAAGCTTGAGTGTGTTCTGCATGTAAAAAACTCCCTGTTAGTTTGTTCTGGTTTCTATGTTTTAACCGGAGAGATATTTATGACTTTATTTAACTGCGAAGATTTTTGCAGTCTTTTTTTCCGACAGGTGACGGAACAATGTGGTACAACAAAACCTATCGTATGGATCAATATCCTTATCTCGGATCTTGGCAGAATTCCACATACAGGAAGTGCCAAAGATGAAAATTATCGGGTTAATCGCAAGTCCCAAAGGAGAGGGGAGTAAGACACTCAGGCTCGTTAACGCAGTCCTCGACGGGGCAAAAGCAAAAGGAGCACAGACAGAAATCGTCGATATCTATAAACTGCACATCGATTATTGCACGGCATGTGGCACCTGTTATGCCTCCGGGCAGTGCACACTCATTGATGATTTCCCGGACCTGTTTGACCGGATGATGAACGCGGATGGAATCGTTCTTGGCGCACCAAACTACGTTGACTCAATCCCGGCACCGATGAAAGCCGTCTTTGACCGGATGGCTGACGCGATTCACTGCCAGATGTTCTTTGACAAGTACGGGTGTTCCGTATGCACCGCGGGTGGCGAGAACTTTGGCCCCGTCGTGACCTACATGAACAGCGTCCTTACGACGCTGGGCGCTACCGTTGTAGGTGGAGTCGGAGTGGGTGTCGGCAGGGATCCTTCTGCACTCGGGAGAGCAGAGATCGAGGCAAAAGTACTGGGAGAGAAGCTCGCAGAGTCCATCAAAGGCAAGATCAAATATCCGCAACAGGATGAAATTCACCGGCAAAAACGGGAATATTTCTGCCAGCTGGTAAAGTTTAACAAAGAGGCATTCGCCCATGAATACGAGTGGTACGAGCAGATGGGCTGGATGAAATAACGCTCATACAGAGTAGTTTATGCCAGAGGTGGCAGGAAAAAACCCTTTCAAACTATTTTTTCCGGGCAGGACAACACAATAATAGATCTAATCTAATTTAAGGCGTATCATATCATGACTTTTTTTTCTGGCGGCAATTAACAAAAAGGACGATTGTTTCATTACCCGCGTTAAATTCGTGATCCTGAAGGAAAATACGCGGTATTTTTGAGCAAATCTGCATTTCCAGAACGTAATACAAACTGTTAATTAAAAATATTTCAAACACACTAAGCAGGATACGCACCAGATATCAAAAAATAAAATAATAGATTGGTGAACACTGATGAACGACGAACTCATGCTGAACCAGCAACCTTTAGGGCCGGTATCGTTTGCAGAAAATCCTGAGCCGCGATGCCCATGCCTGCTGTTGCTGGATACTTCAGGTTCAATGGTAGGTCGGCCAATTGCCGAACTTAACGCGGGCTTAAGAACATTTTATGATGAATTACAGGCAGATTCTCTCGCGATCAAACGAGTCGAAGTCGCGCTCATTTCATTTGGCCCAGTAAGGATGATCAGTGATTTCAATACCGCAGAGTGTTTCCTCGATCCCACGCTTGAAGCAGTCGGAGACACACCTTTAGGCGAAGCAATCACCCAGGGTATCGACCTGATAAAAAAACGCAAAGACGAATACCGTGCAAACGGGATCTCGTTTTACCGGCCCTGGATCTTTTTAATCACCGATGGTTCGCCAACGGACAAATGGGAGCATGCGGCTGCCCTAATCCGTGAAGGAGAGAACTCAAAGGCGTTTGCCTTTTTTGCGGTCGGTGTCCAGAAGGCGGATATGAATATTCTCCGCCAGATATCAGTACGAGAACCTTTGAAACTCCAGGGCCTGAAATTCCGGGAATTTTTCCAGTGGTTATCGAACTCGATGAAATCAGCTTCACGAAGCAACCCCGGCGACAGAATACTGCTTGCTCCACCATCAGGTTGGAGCGAGATATGAGCTGGAAACACATCGCTTCTTCAGTCACCGGAAAATCCCATATCGAACGTCATGAAAACGGGCAGGACTGCTGCCGGACAGGGGTTGTCCAGCTGGCGGACAAAGAATTTTTTATCGGNNGACGGTGCGGGCAGTACATCTTCCGGAGGTACCGGAGCATACATCGCGTGTGAATCCACGTATATGCATATTTTGGCGACCCTGCGCCAGATCCCTGATGTATCCCACATCACGGACACGATGATATGTGCGTGGATTTTTGCAGCACACAACGCCATTGCTGAACAGGCAGAGACAAGCGGGATACCCCTCAAAGAGTATGCCTGCACACTCATCGGTGCCGTGATAGATGACAACCATGCCGTGTATTTCCAGATCGGTGATGGCGGGATGGTCATCCGCACAAAAGAGGAGTACGAGACCATATTCTGGCCGGAGCAGGGAGAATATGCAAACACGACGTATTTTGTCACTGACGATGCATTTCTGGACCATGCCAGGATAGTATGCGCCGGTTCTTCCCCGAAGGAGATTGCCCTGTTCACCGACGGGTTACAGAACCTTGTGCTGTCTTTTTCAGCAAAAAAAGCCCATGCCGGATTTTTCAAACCTTTATTTGATGCGATCAGGAAAAACCGGGACAATATGCTTATGGATTTATCCTTGCATCTTGAGCAGTTTTTAAACAGGTCTGATATTAATGACCGAAGCGACGATGACAAAACACTGGTTCTTGCGGTACGTTTTCCGGGTTGATGATGTCTGTGCCACCCCAGGGTATATTTTATGACAGCAAAGGCAGCCAGGTAATCCTCGGGAAAAAAATCGGGAGCGGGGGCGAGGGGGACGTCTTTGATGTTGTGTCCTCTCATCATACCCTTGTTGCAAAAATATACCATAAACTGCTCGACGCACAGAAACAGGACAAACTCCGGTTGATGGTGCAGGACTGCAACGAGGATTTAAAGACCATATCCGCATGGCCGGTCGATCTGCTGTACATGGGGCATACAGGGACAGTGTGCGGGTTTCTCATGCAAAAAATCTCTGACTGCGAGCCGATCCATAAAGTATACGGGCCTTCGCACCGCAAGCAGTCCTTCCCCAACGCCGACTGGCGATTTTTAGTGCGGACCGCAAAGAACCTCTCTGCGGTATTCAATGTCATCCACAGGTATGGGTATATCGTCGGTGATGTCAATGAAGGGAACATTCTGGTAACCCGTAAGGCCTGTGTCCAGTTTATCGATTGCGACTCGTTCCAGGTAACAAAAAAAGATAAGACATATTACTGTGAGGTTGGCGTCGCCCAGTTCACTCCGCCGGAAATTCAGAGTTCTGATAACTTCAAGATGAAGAGGACGCAGAACCATGATAATTTCGGGCTTGCGATCCTGATCTTCCATCTGCTTTTCATGGGAAGGCACCCGTTTTCCGGCGTATACCAGGGCGCACAGGACATGACTCTTGAAAAGGCAATTGCCCAGTACCGGTTCGCATTCGGGAAAAATGCCCATCTCAAATCGATTGTACCGCCACCCGATTCGGTGGACCTGTCCATTGTCCCGGCCGAGCTACGGGGACTTTTTGAACAGGCATTTACTGAAACCGGATCAGAACCAGACGGCCGGCCCAGCGCAAACGACTGGTGGAATGCATTGGATTTCCTCGAAAAGCGGATACGGTGCTGTAACAACGAATCCGTGCATACGTATTACTCCGGTCTTTCATCCTGCCCGTGGTGCAGGCTTGAGGATGCATCCGGTATCCTGTTATTCCTCAGTTCTGACACTATTTCAAAAATTGACCTTGCCGCAGAGTGGAACAAGGTCCTTGCGATAAAACCCCCCGGACCCATTCCAGCTATCAGTCCGAAGATGTACCGGTTCCCGCCAACACCTCTTCCAGATAACCTCAAAAAAGCACTGGCATTTTCAAAGATCCGAAAAATCACAGCCATTTCACTGGTTGTTGCGAGTCTTCTGCTGGTGCTTGAGACCATTGACAGGGATTATTGGATTCTGGTTGTGGCCATCGTTCTTGCCGGGGCTCTCTTTTTCTCTCCGGGAAAAGAAACTGCGGAGAGAAAACAACGAAAACTCCGGTTTGAAAATGCCCGGTATACATGGGGATTATGGCACAAAAAATGGCAGAAGGACGCCGGAGACGAAGCGTTTACCGCCCAGTTAAAGCATCTCATCACGGTAAAAAAGCAGTACGAAACCATTGAAAGTGAGTACAAACGCGCCCTTACAACGCTCCAGCACAGCGCACAGGAGCGCCAGCTGAAAAAATATCTTGAACGGTGCTTTATTGACAAAGAATCATTCACGTCTGTCACCACGCAGCGGAAAGCCACAATGCGATCGTTTGGCATGGAAACCGCTCTTGAAATTACCCGCCAGAAACTCATGGGCATTCCCGGGCTCAGTAAACCCGAAAGAGACGAACTGATCGCATGGAGAAAACAATTGGAACAGAAATTCAGGATTGATCCTTCAAAAGAAACAGACGATTCGGATATTCAGGAACTGGTTCATGCGTTTCAGCCCCGGATACGGCCGGTTGAGCGGGATTTGCAGGCAGGCAGGGAGAACCTGCACCAGATCCAGCAGACCATCATCAACAACCGTATCAGGTTCCAGCATGCCGTGGAAAAAAGTGCAAAATCCCTGGCTCAGGCACAATCTGATATCAGGGTTTTTTCCTGGTAGAAGAGTTTAAGCAATTTCCCAAAAGGAAATTACTCCAGATGGTGTTTCCCACTCACCGTGAATCATTCATTCATTCATTCATTCATTCATTCATTACGCTGCGGCTCACTTCATCAACAAAATCCTGCATGAAGCCGCACAGCCCTGACCCCCTTGTATATTTTATACCGTTCTCTTCACTTCACCCCATCTTACCTCGCATTCTCCGCACTCATCTTCACTTTTGCCCGGCAGCGCGGACAGGTTACTGTGATAGGCCGTTTGGATCGTTCAAGGCTGGATAGCCGGATCCCCATATAAGTCCATTCATGTCAGCACCGGTGGCAAACCACGCGGCAGCTGGTGTACTGGCATTCCATATCTCAGGTTAACGGAAACAGCAGGTATTAAGTGTAGGCAGGTGGGGGGTGAAAGTGTGAGTGTTTTTAAGTCCCCAAACAGTATTCCGGCATCTCGTGAAAATGTCAAACTTTAGACCCCGGATTTTGAGAGATAATGAAAAATAATATGGGAGTAAGAGAACCGGCACACACATTCTCTTGGATAATCAAAAGAGGGAATATGAAAAAAAGAACACCGGTCAAATGCAAAAACCCAAATTGTTCAAAACGCATCATCATGATGACAGGATATGAAAACCCATTGCAATGCCATGTTCGCCGGAATCATACTGATCGGATTCGTACTGATGACCGCAGGTGCCACTGCATCGTCAGGGATTCAGACATATATGGGGGATACCATTCCCCTTTCGGGATATTCGTACAGCAGCCAGTCGGTCTACCTGTTCCTGACCGGCCCCAATCTTCCGGTAAACGGCGTAGCGCTTGACAATATCTATGCCCGGGCAGATGAGGGGCATTTTACCCGGGTCGACGTGGACAGCAATGGCCATTGGAAATACAAATGGGGAACAAATGCATTAGCTGGCGGGCTTGACGCAGGCACCTATACAATATGGGTTGTGAATTCCCCCAATGACCGGTCAAACCTGGCCGAGGCTGATTACAGCACGATCTCGGTGAGTTTTGGCAACCCCTCAATTAGCATCGATACCAGTAGCACACCCGCATTGCCGGGTACCATGGTTCTTTCCTCATCCCCCAATCAAAGCTCTGTCGTTGTCAACAATGACTACAAAGGATCAACACCGCTGACAGTCAACGGACTTTCCCCCGGCACCTATACAGTAACATTTTCGCGGTTCGGTTACTATCCATTTTCAACACCGGTGCTTGTCGAATCCGGATCCGTCTCGGAAGTCACTGCAAGTCTTGTCCACAAAACAGGCGGGCTTATGATCAATACGAGTCCTGTGGGGGCCCAAGTGATGATCGATGGTGCAAACGTTGGCATATCACCGTTTACCATCACGAATCTTCCCGCAGACAGCCATAGTGTGAACGTTTCATATCCGGGATATATCCCGCAGGAGCAATCGATAACCGTGATCGAAAACCAGACTAGGGAGATCACCATCGTGCTCAGCCCGGCATCACCGATCTCCGGGATACGAGCCGCAGGACTTGTACCAGCTACTCTGCTTGCCGGTGTAATTGCGGTGCTCCTAGTAATAGTCCGACGGTCACGCCAACCGTGATTGCAGGGATTTCATTACCCCGAACTGTGTTTTTAAGTTCCCTGAAAACAGGAAAAAATGTTGTTTGCCGGTTGATTAGTGCCATGCTAGAGAGGTTTAGGTCCAGACCTCCCTCTAAGCAACCCCACGGAAGTGTGCCGACTCCAATACACCACTGGATGCCGTGATCACTCATCCCCTGAACAATCCCAAAAACCTTCACAAAGAGCGCAGCGTAACCGAGCACCGTTGCTTTGATAATCCTGATAAGATCATGCGCCAAATACAGTACCAGATATGAAATACACAACACGACATATCAAAAAATTCATCGAGCAGGGAAAGATCGATCCCCAGCTCTGGAAGGCACACTTTCCCCATATACTGGAATCACAGGTTCCTGCCTGTGAGGATTGTGAAGATCTGAAAAACAATCTCTGCGGGGGCGGTAAACACCCAATTGACTGTTTCCTTGGAGTGCAGGCAGATGCAAAAGCACAGGAAGGGAGTGATGCGAAAAATACATCCAAAAAAGAGAAGTCCCGGAAATTCTACGCGGATGGCAGGGGCAGGAAAGACGTAATCCCCTCCGGCGCAAACAAAACATTTGACCAGTCAAAGATGTAATTTTGTAAAAATCCAGAGGAAGTCTTACTCACCTTTATTTCTTTTTTATTCCAATGTGGTTGCTTCATACTGCGTGTCACATGTGTATTAACATTCATGTAGAGGGCGAACCAACAGATTTTCACTATGAAAAAATTACTTTCCGCCAGTTTGGTGATCATAAGCATCATCTTGTGTATCGTCGTAAGCGGATGTACATCAGCAGTTTCCTCATTCACTGCACCCAACCCGAATTTAAAACTCAATCAACCAGCAGTTTTTGAAAAAGAGGGATATGCATTTACCGTAGGAATAGATCATATCGACATCCAGAAACAAAATTCAGGTGCCCGTGATGTCACGATTACGTTGCGGGTAACGAATACAGGATCTACCGGTACCACGCTCACGCTCTCACCCATGATCATTGATTCTTCCGGCAATGAGTATGCAACAGGTAGTCTCTTTTTCAGCCAGATTGCCCCGGGATATTCCGTCACGAAGAAGGGCACGATTACTATTCCCGGCAATGATGCATATGCGACACTGAACAAAAACGCCGTGATAACTGTGAGGATACAGGGAGCTTCGCCGTTCCCGTATGAAGCTTCATGGGACGTGGATAATTCAACATTCACTTCCGGATAATTCCTCGTTTTAGGATTTTTTTTCTTTACGATACCAATACCACCCATATATTTATGCGGAAATGACGTCAAGCATCACCATAATCAGTCAGTGCACATGAGGATTCCCATGGATACCCGAACCATCGTGCTGCCAGTTCTCCTGCTGGTAGTCTGCAGCACGATTCTTGTCATTCCCGCTGTTTCGATTTCCCCTGCGCCTGATCTGGCAGGAAATCAACCGCTGGTCCGTGGTCATCAGTTTACAATTACGATAACCGGCATCCCCAACACCGCTTATTATGTGTGGCTGACCCGCACATGGTCGCTTTCAGGAGCGCCGGGTGACCAGCCACCAGTGATTGTTGATTACCAGGAAAACGTACAGAAAGATCCGGACGGCGGGCCGTATACGATCGGCTCCTATGCGTTCAACAACGGGAACGGACGGACAATCCTCGATGATGTGACCCCCTCAACTCCTTCCATGTCAAATACCAATTATTACGCGCTCGTTACAACAGACAATACCGGTCAGGCCGTTGTCGCATTCCAGACCTCTATCAACACGGCCCAGCAATCCTTTTCCGTGCGTGTTGAAAATCCCACCTCGGTGAATAATGATTCCCTTTTTGTGCAGTATGGCTCACCGAGTGTTATCCGTGGATCAGTGTCCATCGACAGTATCTCAACCCGCCCGACAACACAAACTACCCCGCCGACTCCAACTCTGGCACCAGTCATGAGCACCGCGACAGAAACTACCATTCCTGTGGCATCATCACCTGTTCCAACAACAACACCAACTCCGCGGATACAGCTTGACAGTGCAGTGGTTGTATGTGCAGTGGTGGGAGCAGGTCTTTTAGCGGCACGTAAGACGTAACGGCACCGGTTTTTTCAGGAACACCGGTAGTCCCTGTTCATCTCAGGAAATACGAAAAACCGGTGCACTATCCGGACATGACAGGGAACACATGCCCGGATTCTCCGAGAGCAGGAAGCTATGAACAAACCAATACCAGTACCAGAGAAGATTTTATGAACGCCCCGGTGACATACTCGCTTCTTTGTGTGGATACGATCGCGCAGGTTGCACGGGCGTACACGGATGTATTTGTGCAGGATGAACCGATGACCCGCCGGTACATGATCGATCCCGACACCTTCTTCCTGTATGCACGGCAGTATGTCCAGCACTGTGCGGATGCCTCCTTAAGCATCATAGCAGAAGACACCATCTCATCGGAGTGTGTCGGGTTTATTCTCTGCTGCGATATGGCAAAAGACATTTCCACGCTCTGGCGGGAAATGGCAAAATTCCTATCCTTCTTCCCTGACGCCGTCGCGATCATCGATGCGCTTAAACAGAAATGCCTGCACAGGGACATGTCACACCCGGGAACGACACTCCATATCTTCCAGATCGGCGTCCGTGACAACTACCGGAAACAGGCTATTGCAACGAACCTTATTCACCACATCTGTGGCCATGCGAAAAAACGGGGATTCCGACAGATTGTCGCAGACTGTACCGGCCCGGTCTCGTGCCATACGTTCAAACGATGTGGTTTTCAGGTGCTCGGGAACATCCCGTATAATTCATTTTCTTTTAAAGGCCGGAAATTCTTTGCAGGGTTGGAAGGCGGGATCTCACTGGTGATGCGGGAACTGTGAGAATTTTTTTTAAATCTCTTTGAGGTAAACTCTTGTTCACCTAGATCTAATTCAATCCCGTTTTGGTTCTGCATATAATGACCTCCTGTCCGATAATGAACATCCGTCTTTTATCATAAGGAAGTGTTCACGGGCAGTGCCACTACTTCTCTGATTTTGTTTTCTGCCCTTTTTTTGAGATCTTGGCCGGTCGCGGCCGGTCCGTATGGGTACCGTGATCTGTATTCAGGTTCTTGCCTTCAGGCCCGGTATGAGCATTGTGCCTCGGGGGAAGTACCGGCTTGTTCTGGGGATGATGAGGGGCATGAGGGGCANNCGATTTGCTTCCGGGTGGTGCGCCCGCAGTTTAGCATGGCGTTCCTTGTCCGGACTGACAACAGGGCTGTCATGGGCCTTACGATCATGGTCTGGATGCTCATGCGGCGACGGGGCGGGCTGACCTCTGGGTGACATACACAATGTTCCGCTTCTCCGCTATAAAACGATACCCGGTCAGGAAATCGGACCTTCATGTGGACAACCAGTTTCACCCATCTTTTTTGTCCCCGCATCAAAACGATTCTTATCCTTTCGCTCCCTAACGGTCATAATGAGAAAACACCCGGATTTCTTTCAGATTGAACCGGGTTGCAGCCCAGGTAAAAGATAATCTCTATCATCCCGCTATCATGGCACAGGACCCAAAAACAACAAACCCATCCCNNTGCCGTCTTTCCTTTCCCTCACGATCGGCATCCCATTCTGCATCTACAAGGCACTCTTCGGGCTTGCTGCCATTCGCGTAGGAACGCCATCGAATTTTCCCCTTGCCGTCTTTGGGTGGATCGTCGTCGCATGGGCAGGCATCGATCTCATCATGAATACAGAACGGGCGGTCTTTGATATCATCCATGAACCGGACCGGCTCGAATACTGCACCCTTGCCTTGATCGGGAGAATCGTCAAAAAACCCATGCTCTTCCTTGCGATTGATACCCTGATCTCATTTGCCCTCATCTGTTTCATGCTCTGGTCAGGCTGGATCACCCGCCTCACCGTGACGGAATCCTGGCTTTGGTATGCGGGAACAACCTTAAACCTCATCAGCCTCTCGATTGTGTCAATCTATAACGAATACAAAAGATCTGAGAATCGGGCATAAACAAAAAAAGGAATTATTCGGCCGGAATAAAAAAAAATACGAGAATATCCAGAAGTTGTTCTTGATGCCGATCGCAGCAATAATCGGTTAGAATGTTCCTTTGTCGAGTGATGGGATGGGAAACGGTATACTCATTTAAGGTGTTTTGCCGGAAAAACTGAGCAGGTGATCCATCACCCGGTTCATGACTTCTGGATTCCGTGGCAGTTTGATATGGCAGTACTGGTCCCCACATGAATTGAGCACTGCGGGATCGGCAGGGAGGATCTCCACCGCAGCACCGGGGATGATGGATTCCGAATGCGACACTATACCGTCCCCCGCACAGGTTTGGCGCCAGCTGCCATGACCGTCAGATTCCCAGGTCTTGCCCTCAAAGCACGGGAAAAATCCGGGCGCGTCTGACAGGTTTGCGGCAAGGATCAACTGGTACCTGATATCCCTGCGAGTTCCTGCCGCCGCAAGCGTCCTCATGGTCGTACTCCCCGGCCGGAATTCCTGCACGATAATATCGTCAGCTGGGTTGTAGCCCTCAGGGACAAATACATTGGTGAGACGGGCAATGATTTTTGAACCATATACCGGGTGATTGAAGAGTTCGGCCATGGCAGACCCGTTATTGGGTGGCCCGATAGCGATGAGCTGCCTCACCCGCTCATGCCGGGTTTTTCCATCCAGCACTTCGAGCATGTACCGGGCAATACCACCCCCCATCGAGTGGCAGACGATATCAATCTGGCCCGTATATCCCGTTTCATTCCGCTTCATGCAGATGTATTCCTGCAATACAGCGGCGATCTCCTCGACAGATGCACCACTCATGGGGGTGTGATCAAAGTTCCCAAACGGGATCCCCTCGTGGCTGAGTCGTGGAATGAGCCGGTTCCAGATGCCGGGATGGCTTCGCCAGCCATGAACGAGAACAACCGGAACCTTCTGGGGCATCATTATAGTAAAATTGGTGAGAACGAAGCATAGTTTTTTTGGAGAGCGGTGTTGTTGTAAATTGACCTAATCGTACTCCTGAATCAGCGCCGGACGAGCATCCTGCCAGTAACAAACTCCACATTGCGTTGAACAGGTAACAAGAATTCATCAATCCATTGTTGTTCCATTCTAAGATGGATTTCATGTAGAGTAAAACCAGGCAGAAACAAATAAGTCGATCAATAACCGGTGAACATAGAGAAGCTCCATGAAACCCGAAGATGATCCCTGGCTGAAAAATGCCCATAAAAATGCAGAACACCTGGCAGGAGAGATCAAAAAACTGTCATCATTAACCGGTCCAATCCGGTCAAACCTCCCGATCATCACCAAGTATCAGGATTTCTGGAACAAAGCAAAACAGGTTACCGGGTTATTCAAAGAACTTAAACCGCTGGCTCACGATGACCGGGAGCTGCTCTGGGAGCAGTTCAACAACCTGTGCCGGGAAGTAAAGGAGAAACAGAAATCGGAATACGGGACTCTGGAATCCGTATCCCGTGGTCATTTTGAGGAAATTATGAAACAGGTAGAACTGGCCCAGATCCCGGCTGCTTCACCATCCCGGGATATCTACGGGCTGGTGGAACGTGGGCAGGCACTAAAAACTGCCGGTGAATTACTGGGGAAATACAAGCATGAGATGCTGGCAAAACACAAAAAAACCTGTTTTGATCGCATCCAGAAGATCCGCACAATTCACGCTGCCTTGTGGGATACGCTCAACGCAGAAAAACCGCATCCGAAAGCAGAAAATGTATCCCGCGTCCAGAAGAATCTTGAACTCAATAGTGAGCGGTACCGGAAAGCAGCCGTTGCCCTTGAAAATTTCCAGCTCAGTGCAGCGCATATACGCAGATTTCTTGCCACCAGCGACAATCCGGAGAAGATTGCACGGGCAACCGCCCAGTTAGCGGAAACGGAACGACGGATAAACGATATCAAAGAAGGGATACAGAATTTCGAGAAATGGATTGAGGAAGACGAACGGACCCTGAAAGGGGAGTAAGAACTCTTTTTTTGTCGGCTTCATCAGTTATCGCACCATCTGAAGTTTGCGGAACACCCCCTTCATATGATCCCGTAATTTTGTTTTTGGTGAATGTACATCACGTCAGGCCCGGCGCATTCCTGAACCCCCGCTTCTTCAACCGGGCCAGATAGACGTATATCGCCAGTTCGCCATCCGAAGTGAGCTGATACAGGTTTTCCTGCTTATTCTCCGGGTCGGTATCCCCATGGATAAGGTTCCATCCGGCCAGCGTCAATAATAAACGGGAGAATGCTGCCGGAGAAAGTTCGGTTCTGTTTGGGTCTTCGCTCTTGTCATAAGCGGATATCTGCCAGGTTCTTGTCTCGTTGAACAGGGTCTCTTTTGGAACCAGCGTACTTGTTTTCTTCCCGGTTTCCTGTCCACGGAAGAGGATGGTGAGGATTATGAGGTTATACGGGTTTGACAGGAGATCCTGTTGAGGAAATGCCGGAACAGGAACCCGCCGCAGGGGAGAATTGCCGAATGCATAATAGGAATTACCCCCTAACCAGAGCGACATCGAGAACAAGCCAAGCGAGAGGCGTTTTGACCCGGCGGAGATGTCAAATGAATACCGTGCATCCTGATGGTCGCTGAATATCCCCAGCACCGGATCACGGATTGCATCAAACGTTGCCGCATCGATGCAGACCAGTGCGCAGGAAATATTCCGGGAGAGAGAGATGGTGTTCACCGCATCAATTGCGTCGCGGATGGCGCACTTCCACATTCTTTTCTTGATATCGTCCCGGGCTGAGTTGGTATAGACCTCTTTCTCGGCAAAGATGAACGTGTGCGTGACAGTCCGGAGATCCTTAAGAACGGCAGGATATGTTTTGTGGATATTGTCACCCGCACTGATGATGTGGATGTGTTCCTGCAGATCCATGATTACAATCAGGAACCGGATTATAAAGGGTTGTTCGTGGTTAACCTGCTAAAAATACTGCTTATCTGCAAAAAGGCCGAAACATACCTTGAGCACGCGCACAATAATAATGATGAAATGTCACTCCACCCGGTATCCCTTCTCCAGAAGGTATCTGCCGAGTCGTTCCTCGGCGTCCGGCACCGATTCAGGAATATGTTTCTTCGCTTCTCCCCATACGAGCCGCAAGCCGGCATCATCCGAGTGCAGCGCCAGCGTCCCGGTTACCGTTCCCAAAAAATTACCGGCCGCGTCCGACACTCTTATTACGACGCACCGATAGAACTTGCACTGGACGGGGCTGTCCCGGTGGATCGTGCACCGGAGAAGGTTGCCATCCGGGCGGAGAAACCTGCAGGCTGACGGGTGCTGGTCTGGAAAAGTTGTGTCTGAAAAAATCTCCCGTTTGTCCTCATCAATACTGGCGAGAAAATGGGTATCGGTCGACACCGAGCAGCACGCAAATTCAAACTGGCCGATCTGGCGCTCGATTGCGATATAATCGCCCATATACATGCAACAGGTTCCGCACTGGCGGCAGGTAAAGGTCATAGAGATCAGAACGTGGAGGTTTTCCTGCATTAATCAGAGAAAGGAACAGGGAAGACGGTGACGCACATCAGTGCATATCTTCCCCAAGAGATTCCCGGCTCCGCATCTGGTAGAGCACCATCGGGTCCATCTCGCGATATTCGCTTGGCGCCGTTCTCATAATTACATTCGTGATCCCGCTGTTGACGATCATCTTCGAGCACAAAAAACACGGCCAGATCTGGGTCAGCTCTTCGGTCTCGACATCAAACCCCGCAAGATAAAGAGTACATCCCCGCGCCTGCTTACCTGCCTGGAGCAGTGCGTTCATTTCCGCATGGACGCTTCGGCACCGCTCGTAGTTGGAGCCCGACGGGATATTGTGCTCTTTTCTCCAGCACCGGTTCAGTTCTGTACAGTCCATCTGTTTACGGGGGGCTCCGGTATAGCCGGTAGAGACGATCGTATTGTATTCATCGACGATGATAGCGCCGAAATTGCGCCGCAGGCAGGTACCCTGGTGGGCACACCGCAGCGCAAGGTCAAGGAAGTAATGGTGCCTGTTCGTTCGCATCTTAAGGAAAATATTGCAGACGCCGGTATTAAAGAGGTGTGGTTTGACCTGACACTCATTAAAAAGAGGCCTCCTTTTATTACCAACAACCGACCAGAGTTCTTTTCCCGTACCCGGCTAAGGGGGTACATTTTCCGGGCAGGATCCATGAACCCGAATTAATTTTTTAGAGAGCCATAGACGTTTGTATTATGTTAGGTTCAATTCCATCGCAGCGAGATAGACCATCACCGCGATATGCAAAATGAGAAAAAGGGGCACAAGGTAAAACTTAATCTTCCGGGTTTTATGCCGGAACATCAGCATCGCCCCATACGCACCAAACGGCCCAAGAAATGCCAGGACAAGCAATGTGCCTTCAAAAATCCGCCACCCGCTGTTTTGCGCCTTATGTTTGTCATATGCAAAGGCAAGGAATGCAGTACTGTTGATTATGATATAGAATGCGAGGACCAGAACAAAAATTGATGAATCCATGATGCATCTGAATTGGAGATTATATGACCGTGGATATATAACCTCATCACACACGCCTTTGACAAGAACGATTAAAGATTTCAGGATGAAAGATAACGCCCCCGTTACCGTACCAGTCGTTCAGGAGGCACCGGATATTCCCGGTGAGATGGAGGTGGGGGCAGGGAAATGCGCATTCAACACCTGTTTGCATGAAGAATGCAAATAACCGGGATTGCCGGAAAAAAATTTATTTTTTTGACGCTAGGAAAAACCGCCACTGGCAGAACATATCATCCGGGTGGGGATCCGGCGGGGCGAACCGGCACTCGACCCGTATCCGGGGATCGATTGCCTGCGAAAACCCTGTGAATTCCGCACGGTGCATCTCGCGGCAGACATATTCTCCCTGCCCCCGCTGGATTCGGGCTTCCTGTGTCGGGCAGGAGGGCACTGAGATGATCACTTCATCTTCCCGTTCATCGATATCATATCCGACGATCATCGCCCACGGAAAATGGCGGAGCGCTTTGACAAAGCCGGACAATCCTTTTTCCGTAATGGAAAACCGGGATACGATATCTTTTGCCGCCATACCGGCAACACGCCCCCATACCTGTTCGTTGATCTTCTCTGCAACTGGCTGACCGTACTTGTCTGCAATAGTGATAAACCAGAATGCATCAACGACACGGTAATGCCAGAGCAGGAATTCGAGATACTGGCGTTTATCGGCGTCACTCATTGCATCAAAAATTTCAAGGTTCATGCCACTCATGCCGGTTCACCAGGACTATGCGGATGATACACCGGTTGTCATGATGGTATCATGAAGATTGTGTTTATTTATCATGGACACAAAATGGCGGAAACCCCGTCAAAAATTCCCTTCGGTCACCATATGGCCTTTTGTCTTTTTTTTAATTAGCCATAACAGAGAAAAGCCTTCCCGGCCCATTTCTGTCTATGAATGAACGTAAGGGCTGTTTCTGCTTCATACTACCTCCACTGGCCCTTGTCGTTATACTTATCATGATGAGCGGCTGTATCCAGTCGCAAAAAACTCCTTCAGGAATGCCCACGTCTGCCGAATATGCATTCATCGACCATCAAACATATACCGAAGGTCGGCTCATGATGGNNATACCGAAGGTCGGCTCATGAACGGTAGTTACCCGGCAATCAAGATTGATTTGCCGACATACCGGTTCAATGCAAAAACAGGTATACTTGAAGGGATTGTCCCGTTCGAGATCAATGAATCTCTCATGATCATCTACGGGAGAGGTTCCAGTATCTCAGGGGATTTGGGCGGGGGATCCTCAAGTATTCTCCGTGGTGCATATGGGATCCCCTGTTCTTTTGATACTTTTACAATCGAGGGATTCACGGAAAACGGATCGGTTTACATGAAATACAACAATGACACTCTCGCCCTCAAACCCGGGGAACGGTGGACTGATATCAGATTTGTTAATGAATCGACTCCCATATATTCAATGGTAAAGACAATTACAGAAACAATAACGTACTACGGGACCATGCAAAAATCCCAGATAAAAGTAACCAATCGCGTGTGAGCAAGTAATCTGGTAAGAACGCTCTTTTTCGTTTTTGAGTGGGTAAAAAGTAAAAATAGACAAAATTCTTTAATATTTTAAAATCGAATTGTTTAAATAGTATTGCGTTATATTATCGGTCAGTGACTCGACAGGAGGTGAATGACTGTTTGGCTGGACCATTTTCCTGAAAAATCATTATTGCCGTCCTCCAGGCAATTGTTCAAAACCTGCCACCCATGTGATCAGGCAGAAAAAAGCCCCATCCACATAATTCTCCCCGTTTTGCCGGGACAGAGAGAGCAAAACCGGGCCATAATGGAATACCATAGTAAAAAATCCTGGCGCTCAACATCAGGATCCTATTATTATTCTTCTGACAATTGTTGATTTATCCGACATACATGGATTAGCCGGTCTTTCATACTGTTTTTTTGCCAGAACCAGCACCATAGTAGCTAATGACAGATCCGGTTTCATCAGTATCAACACCCATTGATCTCCCTCTCCGAATCATCGAAGGTATTTTCGGGGCGCTCCTTGGCGTGTCCACGGCACTTGCCCTGACCATCGTTCTTCTGCCCTCCATGGGATTTCTTGCTATCAGTAATAAACTCCAGATCATCACTGCCATAGCAGGAACTTTGGCATTTTTATACGCATATTTCCGCTTCGGACGGCCGAATTGCCTGCTCTATGCAGCAGGAGCGTTTGGTCTCTGGGCGGCGTCAAACATCGTCTGGTACGTGAACATAATGCTCGGACGGAGAAACGACATGTTTCCAAGCCTGATCGATATCGGCATAATCGCTTCCATCTTTCTTCTCACCGTGGTCTACCAGCATGCATTTAAGCGAACTCAGGTGAAAGGATCGATTCTGCTCTCTATCCTTGCAGTAACGTTCCTTGTGCCGCTTGCCGTTATCATTGCAAAGGGGATTACTTCACAGACACTCATGACCTTCCTCTACTTCTTTGCCTGCGGTTCGCTCCTCATCATCGGGCTTATCCATTCGATTCAGGAGTATCCGTTCATCCTCGCGGGAACATCGCTCTTTTGTCTGGCATTCATGATCTACCCGCTTCGGGAAGCATTCTTCCCCACGTACCCGTTCCTCACCATAATCGGAACCTTTGTCAGTGCAGGTTTTTCCCTGATGGTGCTTGGACTCATACCCGCGGTCAGCCAGAATACAAACCGTTCGCCATAATGTGCTGATATAAACGTGATGATTAAAAAAAAGCAGTTGAGCAGTCACCAAAAATCCAATTGTTGTATTAGAACAGCGTTGTCTGCCGGCTGTCATGCTTTTCAAGCGTGGACAACCGGAGTCCGAGCAGCCGGATTCTCCTGCCGTCAAACAGGTTCCGGAGAAGTTCCTGAGCACCCGATCGGATTGTTGCCTCGTCATCGGTGAAATGGGGGTAGGTTTTTGCTTTGGTTTTGGTAATAAATCCCTGATACCGCACGGTAACCGTCAGCGTTTTAAACCTGAATCCTTCTTTTTTGAGCGTCCGGTATAGTTCATCCGCAAGACTGCCCATTGTTTCAGCAAGCAGTGCAGTGTCATCAGTATCTTTGGCGAAGGTAGTCATCCGGGACACGGATCTGCTGCCATCACGCTCGATAACCTCGCTGTCATCAATGCCGAGAGCAGCGTCGTGCATCGCAACTCCTGAATTCCCGAACTTTGCAATGAGCACCTGAACATCAAACCCGGCGAGCTCTCCGATCGTCCTGATACCCACTTCATGAAGGAGGTTTTCCGTCTTCGCACCAATACCGGGGATTTTCCGCACGGCAAGCGGTGAAAGAAACGAAAGAACATTGTCAGGTTCGACAACGGTCAGGCCATTGGGTTTCTGGTAATCTGACGCAATCTTTGCAACAATCTTTGTGGGTGCAATACCGATAGAACAGGTTATGCCGAGGGTTTTTTCAATCTCTGTTTTGATCTGCTGTGCGAGAACGTTTGCCGTAGCATACCGTAATAGAGGACTCACATCCAGAAACGCCTCATCAATACTGACCTGCTGGAATGAGAATCCTGTTGATTTGACGATTGTCATTACCTGCTCGGATATACGGATATAGAGCGGGAACCGGGGCGGGAGGAATATCGCTTCCGGGCAGAGGGAATATGCCTGCGATACCGGCATCGCGGAATGGATGCCCGATGTTCTCGCTTCATACGAGCAGGTACATACAACACCACGCCCGGTTCCCTGCCGGGGATCCGCACCGATGACGACCGGTTTTCCTCTGAGATCCGGATGTTCATGCATCTCGACGGATGCATAGAAACTGTCCATGTCGAGGTGCAGGACTATCCGTTTTGCCATCGTTCCCGCATTATAACCTGAAAACATCATAATTACGAGGGGTCTGGTTTACAACGGCCGCTGTTGTCAACAGGCAGGGGCATTTCCTGAAAGAAAATCTCCAAGTGTACTCTGCCGCTGATGGATACTTTCCCGGAGCAACGCCCCTTCCTGTATAAACCTCGAGACGGGCAGGGTAAATTTGCCAGCGACGTATGAGAGTGCCGAGAGGATATCTTCAAATTCCTGCGCAGGCTGGTTCATGGCGCTTCTGACATTTTCCCGGACATTGAACACCCCCATGGGAACATAGCCGGGAAGTGCTTCCCGCAGGATGATAGCTCCGGCCTGTTTTTGTTGCCGGGCAAGGGCTTCAAGGACTGCCATCTTGCAGGAGTAATAGCACCCGCCAAGAGGAGAATACCCGGTCTTTTTTGCATGGCCCTCATGATCGGAGAAGACATACTCCTCGTTTCCCAGCACGTGCAGGAATGCTTCCGTCCATTCGTACTGCCAGCCGGTGGGCATCAGGAGCACGGCATAGTTGTTGTTCAGGCTTGAGAATTCATGGAGCCGGAAGCTATCGATTACCGGGCATTTCTTCACATCAGCAAGAAGATGGTTACCAATCATCGTATCACATGCAGTAATCGACCATCGTGTGGGGACAAGGCGCCGGCCTTTTTTCCTGCCCATCGTCCCGACCGAGAATGCTTTCTGGATGCCGGAAAACGGGACACCCTGCCGGTGAAGGTCAATGATCGCATCCGCCGCCAGAAGGTCGGTGTCATAGAACACTTTTTCGAGATCCCGATCCCATTTCCCACTCTCGATCTCAAACCGTTCAAGTGCCGCACTGGGTCCAAATGGGGTATGTTCTTCAGAAAAGGACATTCCTGAAGGAGTGGCTGCAAAACCGGCTTCACTTTCGATGGATCCATCGGACAACGCAATATCCTGGAGTTTTTCCACAAACCGGGTGTTGACATCGGTTGCACACACCGGGTGCTTTCCCCGGACAAGGTTCATACGGTACCCGATGATCTCCCCTTGTGTCTTATTCTGTGCGAGCCATTCCTCGGGCTGGTCCATAATCGCCGTATCCCCATGCATGGGTGCAATCATCGGGCCGGCATACACCTCCGGGTAGTTCCAGCTGCCGACAAAGACAGACGGCGGTGAACTGCCTTCCATCTCTTTACCCACCTCTACTGATTTCATCTGGGCAGTAGCGGCAGTCAGCTGTTTGAGGTACGCACCTTTGCCGATGATCATGGTATATAAAGGAATCAACAGGAGGTTTTAAAGAGGTGTGGTGAGCAGGGAGAAAGTGATCACATCTCGTTATCAGGATCGGGAGTCGGAGTCTGGAGCACGGGTGACCATGTCGGGTGAAGATACCCTTTTCATAGGGCAGACATCGGCACCTTCCATCTCACCCTGGGCCCACGCATAGCGCTCCCGTATGGTCGGCGGAAGTTCATTCTCCTCAATGGGGATAAACCTGTATTTGCTGTAGAACCCGGTCAGATCCTTAACCGAATGCATATAGAGTATATTGTAACCGCATGCTTCGACCAATCCCCAGACGACAGCATGGGCAAACCCATGGCCACGGTACTCAACCGGTGTAAACACGCCGTCCAGTTCATAACCATCCGTATGTTTCCGGCACCGGGCAACCGACACCGCTTTGCCATCAGAGAATGCAACAAAGATCCTGTCTGACAGGGGATCTCCTTTTGTCTGGTGGTAGCCGAGCCATAACGTTTCAGCGATACTAAACTCATGTGACGAAAGTTCCCTGACCAGTGCCCCGGTCGAATGCAATACACCATGTTGCAGGGGTTCTGCCACATCAACAGTCTGTTCCGGGCTAATGGTTTCTTCACTGGCACCATTAATCCGGTATGCATTTTGAGGGACATGGATGACAAAACGGGCACCGGTTCCGGGTGTTCCGGTTTCTGCAAGCGTCATACCGGTAACTGCGATGATCTGGCGGCAGACAAAAAGACCGATGCCGGAATGCCCACCAGCGTCATAATTAAAAATGGTCTGTTTCTTCTCAACAGGAATACCGATACCATCATCTTCGATAATCAAGTCCAGTCCATCAGCAGATTCATGATACGAAACGACGAGATTCTGGATTGTAACTCCGTGACGGAACGCGTTTCCGGCAATATGAGAGAGAACATTTTTAAAAAGCGGATCGGCAAATATCTCAAGCCGTTCCGTCCAGAACCTGGCAGAAACCGTGTTGCCGGTCTCTGAAAGACTGCCCGATTCAAGGACACGCTGGACCCGGACCCATTCCGGGGGTGAAGTGCCAAGATCCTTGTAGGACTTGGTGATCTGGAGCTGACGGGTGAGGACTTGTGCAAGAATCCGGATCTTCTTAAAAAACCCCTGCGCAGTAGTTTCCGTTGAATGGGCAACTCCGTCATCAACGGATTTGGTGATAAGTTCTGCAGTATGGTGGAGATAGTCTGTTGAAATACGCGAAAGAAGATTGAGTTTTTCATTCGCATTCCGTAATGCATCCTCTGTCCGGACAAGGCTGGTGATATCCACAAACGTGAGAATGAACCGCTCCCGGTGAAGTGCGGCAAGGGAGACCAGCACGTTTACCGGCACACCATGCGACGGGACGAAGACGGCCTCTTTTGTAAATACGGCGTCCTTATGATGTATTTGCAAAAACATTTCCTGCACGAGATCGCCACTGCAAAAGATCGTGAGAGGTTTTCCTTTCAGGGTGGACGCTTTCATTCTCAGGATATGCGTTGCTTTCCAGTTCACATCCTCAATAACATGGTCAGTCCCATTGTTCCGGATAAGGATGCTCCCGGCTTCGGAATGGTCAAAGAGACCCCGGTACAGGTTCTCATGCTCGCGGAGTTTCAGCGTCAGGTACGCAATCAACGCCCCGATGAGGATGATAACAAGAGCTCTGATGAATATCTCAAAAACAAACATCGGGGCGATCCCCATCAGAAGCACTGCAATCAGGAAATAGATCCCACCTATAATTGCCGACAGGTGTAATCCCCATCGCGGGTATCGGTAGGCTGCAAGAACAACAGGGATATAGAGAAGATGGGGCGTTGCCGAAGTGATGCCATAGAGAAAACCCCATAAATTCATGAGAAGGGCCGCAGATGCAGTGCCGACGATTGCAACGTTCCAGACAAAATTACGCTTTTCAACATAGTGCGACAGGTTCATGTCGTATTTCTCTCCCGGATTCTTCAGTTATTACGTTTGCTGATCGTCGAATAAGAGCTCCGCCCTCATGTGCGCACATGTCTTGAATGGATGTGTTCATGGTAATGTGCCGGTACTTGTAGAAGAACAGGTACGTGGTACATTTATTCATGATCATTTTATTTTTTATTCCAATACCGCATTTATTCATAGTTCACATCACAAACAAAAACCTGATTTTTCCTGTTCTCCATGTCCGTTTCCTAACAATGGCTCACGATGCATACGTTAATAGTGCCTGACGCCATATGTATACAACAAGGGAGTTGTTTGGATTACCAGCAATAATCAGAAAAAGGGCAATAATAACGATTTTGATCCGAATGCAGTAAATCCTGACGGGACACCGTTTGTCCGGGTCAGGCTGCCAAAAAAATGGGCAAATGAAATGTTTGCTTCTGCAGACCTGATGATGGGAGCAAACCACATACGTGTGCGCTGTTTTGATGGTGTCACCCGCATGGGCAGAATCAAGGGGAAAATTAAGAAGCGGGTCTGGATACGGGAAGGAGATACGTTAATTGTAACCCCCTGGAGTTTCCAAGACGATAAATGCGATATCATTTACCGGTATTTGCCGCCCCAGGTTGACTGGCTGCGTAAAAACCGGTACCTGTAACTTTTTTTTGGTTTTTCCTGTAGCAGGGGAATACGGAACTGCGAAAGCGGCCGACATTCCATTCGGGAGATCCGGCTTTGCAAAACAGGTTGCCAAACTGAAATTGCTGGTGACGGAACCGGTATCAATCTTCAAAGCACATAAAAAATTAAAAAATAATCTTTACATCCAAAAACATCTCTTCATCATCTCACACGTCAAAGAGAAGGTAATCATATGCAAAACACTGATAAAAATATCCGGATTCTTCGTGACAAATTAAGCCGTATCGGGATTGCAGAGAAACAACTGGATGATGAAACGATCCTTTCATCCTATGGTATCAACAAATATGGCCAGATTTGTGGCATTCCGAAAACAACGCCACCGACACCCTGAAAATAAGGATTCATATTCACTATACACCGGAGATTCCGGCCCATCATACACCACAGCGAAACCCTAATTCCTGTTTTTCCGACTTGTATTGCAGACGGATTTTTCCAGCCACCGTGTCAAGAGTAATTGCCGGTGCGACCATGCAGAGGTTCTTATGCTTGAAGGTCATGTATAATATAACAGTTATAAAATGACTGTACGAGAAATATTATGTATGGATCAAATTTTGGCGGTCGCGGTCCCAGAGACTCCGGCCCACGTGAAATGACGAAAGTTACCTGTTCAGACTGTGGAAAAGAATGCGAAGTTCCATTCAAGCCAACCGAGGGAAGGCCAGTGTATTGTCAGGAATGCCTGCCGAAACACCGGAAACCCCGGTTTTAATTGTATAATTACATAAATTCTTCTTTTTTTTGCCGATTCGTAAAACAATTTTTGTGTTCAGGATACTTCATGTACCATTCATTTTAGTTACAGAGTCCCGTTATCCAGACGTGAATTCGTGAAAAAAAAGGTCTGGCCCTTTTGGTTACCGGATACTCTGCCAGATCGCAAGCCCGAACTCAAGCGCGATGAGAATGATGATGACCCATTCAAGGAAGTTTGAGTGCTGGATGCGGACTTCATCGGAAAGCATGGAGTAATTCTCCCGTATGACATCGATCTTGCGGCTCACGCTCTCGCTCCATTGGCTGCTCCGGAGCACTTTTAACGCTGTCGCGTAGATCCGGGCATAATACACATCCTCGGTGACCTTGATCAGGTTGTCCACTTTTTCAATAATCTCTGAAATTTCCGCATACGTCTTCATCTGGTTTGTCATGATGGTGTGATACTGGCGGCTCCTGCGGAACGGGGACAGGCGATCCGCATGCTCGATATCGTCATACATTTTCTCCATCTGGCGTGTCAGTTCACGGTCATAATACCGGAGCTCAAGCACCTGAACATTCGCAAATTCAATCAGGTCGATAAGATCCGTTGAGCTTTCAGGAGTGCAGAGTAATGCTGAATCCCAGGAGAGCACCGCAAGATCATCGGTGGTATAGCTCATCGTGTTCCGGGTAATTTCCTCGCGGATTTGAGGGGAGACATGTGTCCGCTCTCCGATCAGGAGCGGCACGGGGTCGATGGTATCATCCCGGCGGTCTGTCACGTAGATAGTATAATCTTCATAGAAATCCGGGTTGATGGCAAAATTCCGGATATGCGGTTTGATGATCTCGCCAAGGGTTTTGAGGTATCGGATAAAATATTCTGAAAGTCCTTCCTGGCCGGCGAATAAAAATGCGAGCTCTTCCAATGCTGAGTAATCGGCATGAGCATTTTCGAAGATAAAACAGAGGCTGATCACCCCGATATCGTAGATCCGTGCCACTGCAGTAAATTCAAAGTGCCGGCCATTCCGCTCAACCTGGATAGGAAGCATTCGTATGAGGAGCGGGGGGTCCTCGATCATAATGGATTTTGGCTTAACCCGGAGAAAACTCGTCCGTGCGGTAAAATAGTTCTCTGCAAGGGATCGTTCGAGCCAGTCAAGGTCAATTTCCCTGCCGATATCATAGATGCGATAAAAACGCAGCGAAATCATGGTTGTCGTAACCTCCTTTCATAAAACCGGGGAATTTCAAATGGTATGATAGTATGATGAGCAGGGGATGGGATAAAAGATTACCGCCCCGTTCGGTGAAGGAAATAGGGTTCTTTTTGTCAACCAGAAACTCAGGGACCGATAAACACCGGCTAATTGAGCAGAAAAATTAATGTATTCAATACCGTTGCAAAGCAGACCCAGAGTTCATACGGGACAAGCAACCATACAGCAGGTTTTGATACGCCATAGAATGCGTATATCGTAGCACCAACGAGCAGGAGAAGGATCACGATAACGATAAGTCCGCCTCCGATTGAATGTCCCCCAAAAAAGACCAGTGACCAGAGCAGATTAAACCCCATCTGGAGAGAGAACAGGACTACACTCTGCCGTTCACGGGCTGTCTGAATACCGTTGCGGAGAATCAGCCAAAGGGAGATACCCATCAGGATATAAAGAATCGTCCAGACCGGACCAAATACCCAGTTTAGGGGATTAATTACGGGTTTCTGAAGGGTTGTATATCACGCGGGGATCGCAGAGATGGTAAATACCGATCCCACAACACCGGTGCCAAGGGGGATCGCAAGACACACGATAAATAATATGCCGGACCGGATAGATTTGAGTTCCATATTCTGACAATCAATAAAACTCCTGGTCTGGGAAATACTTTTTTGTTGTATTTTTACCCTTCCCGACAAAGCCAGGCTGTCAGGAGTTTTCCCTTCAATCCGTATAATATATCAGAAGAGGATACCATTACTGCAATAAATCCCTCCGGGTCCTTTGTGAGGCTTAAAAAAATGCCCGATTATAAAAGCTTTTTGGACCGGTAAAAAAATTACTGGCCGGCAGGGCAGTTGGTTTTTATTTCAATACCATCAACCAATAACCAGAGTACGGTATGTATACAGATGCATTTTCAATTATCATGGTAGTTCTGATTGGGCTATTAATGGGAACTGCTGTTGGACTTTCTCTTGGGTTCATTCTTGGAAAGCAAAAGCCAGAATGGTCGGACATGAGCCCCCGGGATAAAAAATTTAATATTGTGCTTTTAACCGTCTGCTCGCTTATCACGATCACCGGGCTTGCATGGTATTTCCTGATACGCTAAAAGGAATTCCAGATACATTCCCGTAAATCCAATCAAATGCCCGTTATAATTTCAGATGGAAAAAAGAGGATTTCCCAAGTAGTATTTCATATAGATTTCTGTATGCAAGATTGAAGATGCACAACATGCAACATCTAACGATAAACCGGTGCTTACCATAAAAACAGGATTTGGCGGTGCATGGAAACCCTATTGTTTACCCACGGAATAATCATCGGGATTGCGCTAGCAGCACCGGTTGGTCCGATTGCCCTCATCTGTGTCCGTAGGACACTTGCAAACGGGAGGATGCATGGCATTATTTCCGGTATGGGTGTAGCAACCGCTGATATCATCTACGCGGCAGTAACCGCGTTTGGTTTTGCCCTGATCTCAGAGTTCCTCCTCGCCCGCCAGTGGTTTTTCCGGTTGTTTGGCGGAATTGCACTCATCGCTGTAGGAATACGGATATTTCTACGGGTTCCCCCGGATATCACAACCCCGCAGGGTCAGTCCTCGTATTTTAAGGATTTTGCATCCATGTTTGCCCTTGCGATTGCAAACCCGCTGACAATTCTCTTTTTTACCATTGTTATTCCGGCTTTTGGCGTAGTTATCAGCGGAGACTCGGTGGTTTCTCCTGCGATATTTGTCACGGGGGTATTTTTTGGGGAGGCCATCTGGTGGATTTTTTTATGCGGAAGTCTCGGGACAGTGCGAACCTACCTGAACAGAGCCCATCTGCATCTTATCAACCGTCTTTCCGGGATGATTATTGCCGGATTTGGGGCGGTGATGATTCTCTCTCTTATATTTTCCCCGGACTCATGAAATACATCCGAAAACCAAAAAAAACCATGTTATGCAATAAGTAATATCTTGGCACATCATTCTTTTAAAAGACAAAGGGGAGAACATTTTGGACTTTGAGAACCTCGGGGCACAAACCCATGCTCCACCATCCTGCGCTCATGCTATTCAAAATGAGAACATCATCCACTTGGATCATCTCACGAAAATTTTCCCCTCAAAGACCAAAGTCGTAAAAGCCGTTGACGATATTTCATTTGATGTCAAAAAAGGTGAGATTTTTGGCCTTCTTGGCCCAAATGGAGCAGGAAAAAGCACACTGATCCGGATTCTTACGACTCTTTTGACACCGACATCGGGTACAGCCTGTGTGGATACCTTCGATATCATAAAAGATCCGGAACAGATCCGGGGGATTATTGGTGTCTGCCCCCAGAACGGAACGCTTGATACTGAGCTGTCCGCATACGACAACCTCGAATTTTACGGAAAACTCGAAAATGTCGACGATGCTATTCTCGAAGACCGTATCTGGGAACTGCTGGAGATGACAGGACTTTCTGATCGTGCAATGGTACCTGTCCAGACGTTTTCCGGGGGCATGAGACGAAAACTGGAGATCGTCAGGGCATTCATCCATAAACCGCTTATCCTGTTCCTTGATGAACCAACCATCGGTCTTGACCCGGAATCCCGGCGGGAAGTCTGGCAGCAGATTGCCCACCTTAACGCAGCAGAGACCACGATCATCCTGACCACCCATTACATGGATGAGGCAGAGAGACTTTGCCAGCGCATTGCATTTGTTGACCGGGGCCGGCTCATCGCACTCGACACGATGGAAAACCTGCGTAAACTCATTCCTGCGGGTGACTTGCTCGAAATCGGCGTTGAAAAAATTGATGAACGGGTGGTCAGCAAAATTAAGGAACATCCGCTCGTGAATTCGGTCAATGTCCTCGAACAGCGGGTAACTATCTCAGTAACGAACGGCAGCCAGGTACTTCCGGCTATCCTTGCAGTATTTGACGAATATTCCCTCCCGATTCTCTCGATTTCCATCCACTCTCCGTCACTTGAAGATGTATTCATCTATCTCACCGGGAAGAAACTGGACAGCGGCACTGAGAATGCCCCTGCACCAGGGACACGGGGGAGGCGTGGGCTGTGATACGGGGAGCGATTGCCATATTCAAGAGGGATTTTAAAAAATTCCTCAGCAATCCGTTTGTGATTGGCATGACACTGATGATGCCGATTATGTACCTGGTGATCTTCGGCAACGCGATGGGGGGCACAATCAGCCACATCCCGGTAGGTGTTGTGCAGGAGGGCCCTCCATTCCAGGATACACCTCTTTTTACCAACGCCACCAGCGCTCTCAATTATATTACCCAGACGGACGCCCCAAAACTGTTGGATGTGAAGGTATATTCAGATGAGGTAGTTGCCAAACAAGATCTCAAAAACGGGCAGTTGTCCGCGGTAATTGTATTTCCTTCTGATATATCCAATGACCATGCTGTCCGTTTGTATGTCGATAGCGCTGATTCCATTATCCCGCCGCTCGTGCAGTCTGCTGTTCAGGGTGTTCTTTTACAACTCGGTGCTCACAACCCGGTCTATGTCGATAAAATATACGGGGATATCAAGTATATCCAGTTCTTTGGCGTCGGTGTTATTATGATGGCAATCTTTACCTCCACCATGTTTGGCGGGGGGATTGCTCTCATCAGGGACCGTGAAGCCGGTATTCACGAAGGTTACCTTGTTACACCGGTGAAACGATCGAGTATCATCTTTGGGATTATCTCCAGCGGGACCGTCCGGGCGTTTATTGCGGGATTTGCCATTTTCTGGATTGATCTCCTCATCACCGGTATTGCCCTCCAGAACGTGGAAGACTTCTTTTTGGTTGTACTGGTAATCCTGATCGCATGCGTCGGTGTCACCAGCCTTGTCGTTTCCTTTGCGTCCCGGTTCTCCTCCCAGCAGGAATACACGTCCATTGTTGCATTTCTCAACCTTGTCCTGTTCATGACATCGGGGGCATTCTACCCGGTCATTGGCATGCCGGACTGGCTTCGCTGGATCACTACCATCAATCCCGAATACTACGGTGTGCATGCATTGAGGAGCATTATCCTGCGTGGCCAAGGGCTGGAAGTGATCGGCACCGATCTTATCGCGCTGCTTATTTTTTCCACCGCTATGATCATCCTTGGCATCGCGACCTACCGGAGGACTCTTGAGTGAGAACTACAGAGCAGATAGACTTAACAGAAGATTACTCTCGTTTTTCTGCCTCGTGCGTGAGTGTCATCTTGCCGTGTGGATGTAAGGAGAACCAGGAACCAGACTATTGACCAAAATATATGTATTAATAATCTCAACCTGTATTAAGATTTCAATACATAAACCGAGGAATTACATGAGTCAGACAATCGGGAATACAACTTGTAATAATCCAATCCGTTTATCATCCGGGGGTTTCCTGAACCTTCGCCATTCTTTCTTGTGGTACCTGTGCCTTGCTGCAGTAGCCATAGCGGTTATTATAAGTGCACCGGCAATGGCCGGGACAAAATACATGGCAGGAAGCCCGGAACTTTCCGCATACATATCCGGAACAAATGAATTCAATCCCGGGCAGGATGTGCCGCTCCAGGTTGTCATTGAAAATAAAGGAGTTAACCAGTTCAAATTTGTCAAATCCGGTATTGTTGATACTGAGGACCTTTCCAATACGGCAAAACATCTGACGGTGAGTCTGGAAACGGATGACGCTCCGATTTTAATCAAATCCGATCCCCAGATGCTTGGAGACCTGCTTGGAAGCAGCAGCGCAACTGCGATATTTAACCTGAAGATTAATCGTGATGCGCCTGCCGGGATTTATAACCTGCCGGTAACGCTGAACTACACATTCCTGTACCAGGCTGAACAATATGGAGATGACACCATCCAGTATACCTATAAATCAGTTGACGATACGGTTTATCTACCAATAAAAATCAAATCTGATGTCCAGATTGATGTACTGTCGATCGATACCCAAAACCTGAATGTGGGTAATGAGGGATACATCATCTTAAAGGTCAAAAATACCGGTTATGAAAACGGGGAAAACTCCGTGATCAGGATAGATACAGCTAAGGGCAGCCCCCTTACCCCCACTGAAGGCAGTGCATATATCGGGGATTTTGCAGCGGGTTCCACCGCAGACTGCCAGTTCAGGGTGGCAGTATCCAGCGATGCAGAAGCAAAAACGTACCCTCTCGATGTGTATATCGATTATAAGAATTCTGAACAGGACCAGGTCACTTCAGAGAGAGAGACCATCGGGATTCCGGTCGGAAAGAAAGTGGATTTTGCCATTGCTTATACGAATTCGACCATCTCACCCGGCGCAAAAAGTGTGATACGGGTCGGCTACCAGAATACCGGTGGAACAACCGCATACAATGCGCAGGCACGCATCAGTGCAGTCGATCCCTTCACCAGCAACGACGATACGTCATTTTTAGGAACCATTGCCTCGGGCGAAATAAAGGAGGCATCATTTGATGTATCTGTCGATAAGAGTGCAACGGTGAAAGATTACGGGATTGATTCCGAAATGAGTTACCGCGACGCACTGGACAACACCTACACCTCAACCCCGATGAAAGTAACCGTCCATATCGTTCCTGCGAAGGGAGTCGTGGATCTGCTTTCAAACCCGGTGGTCCTGCTGATTGTTGTTCTGGCGATTGCTGCTGCAGGCTATTTCCTGTTTAAGCGGCGGCATATTCCCCAGTAATCCTTTTTTTGGGGGAAATACGACCGGAGTGCGTGCGGAGATCTGATAATGGATATCATAATGCGGGAAAGCAGTTCAATACACCGGACACATGCCACCAGCATATTGATGGATACTACAGGAACACTATGATCGACCAGATTTTTGAAAAACTCGCCCGGACCATCAATCATCACCCGCGAGGCGTCGCCGTCATCATAGCAGCAGTCTTTATTGTTGCCATCTTTGGCATGACGATGATCACGATGCAGACCGGGAACGATACATACCTGGATAAAAATTCTCCAAAAGGTATCCTGAACAGTCACTATACGGATACGTTCGCATCAGATTCCCTCATCCTCATCGTGGAAACAAGCGACCCGCTGAATCCTGAAATTCTCAAATATCTCGACCGGCTTGAAGGAGATATCAACCAGCAACAGAACATTGTTACATCAGCAAGTGTTGTCGATATCCTCAAAAGTGCAAACGGTGGGGTGCTCCCTCAATCAAAAGGTGAAATTGACCAGATTGTCGCACAGATACCGCCGGAAGTGAAGGCTACCGCGATTCCCTCAAACGTCCTGACCCTGGTACAGATTCAGCTCGCACAGGGATTATCTGATGATACAAAAACGGCAACCCTGAAAAACGTGGAAGCGCTTGTCCTTCATTCAAATCCACCTGCAGGAGTTAAAGTGACCGTTTCCGGTAGTCCGGCGTTCACTGATCAGATGAGACAGGAAATGGGCTCTTCCATGGGTGTGCTTATCGGTGCTGCGATGCTCCTGATGGTACTGGTCATGGGCATCCTGTTCTCCTATGTCAGCCACCGGTTCCTGCCCGTGCTCCTTGTCGGTATCGG
>PNBP01000105.1 GCA_003136075.1 Methanoregula sp.
TCCTTATCACCCTCGCTGCTGCTGCAATCCTGCTCGGCCTCGTCGTCATGCCGCTCTTAATCACGTGTTTTACCACGTTTGGCTACAGGGACATCCTTACCGCCGCCTCGAGGGCTATGCTCCTCGCCTTCTCGACCGGCACCGAATTCATCACCCTGCCGCTCATCTCCGATGGTGTGGAGAAGCTTTTCCGTGGTAAAGGCTGGGATCCAGACACCCACAGCGTGAGCAATGACGAGGCAAAAGACCGGAAAAATGACCCGGGACAAAAAGACGTCCGGTCGTACAGCGAGATCCTGGTCCCTGTTGCCTATACCTTCCCGCTGCTCGGCGGACTCGTCCCCTTTCTTTTTATTCTCTTCGTGGCGTGGCTCTACAAGAACCCGCTGGATCTTATGGATCAGGTACAGCTCGTCGTTGTGGGGATCCCCAGCTTTTTTGGCTCGTCCAAGCTCTCGGTGATATCTCTCCTTGACCTGATGCGCCTCCCGGAAGATGCGTACAACCTGTACCTCAGCTCGGGGATACTGCGCCAGGCCTTCGTTGCCCCCCTGAGCGTGATATCGATCTTCTCGTTCTCTACCATTACCATTGCCCTCACCACGAACCAGGCGCGGTTCCGGTGGAAGAGGGCGATCCTGTCGGTCATTGCCGTCCTCATTCTGGCAGCACTCCTCATCTCCGGGTTGCATGCGGGCTTTGCCCAGATGCTGACCGGCACATATCACGGAGGGGACCAGATCTCCAAAATCGAGCTGCCCTCCGATCAGGAAGGAAGGAGGCTCGATCATGTCGTGAACACAATGGTCTACCTGCACAAGGAGGATGTGCCGGCTATCGCCCCCCCGCCACCCGGCCCGAGGGATGAGATCCGGGAGAGGGGCGTACTCCGTGTCGGGTATAACCAGAACAACGTCCCGTTCGTATTCTTCAATGGCAAAGGCGAACTGGTGGGGTACGACGTGGAGATGGCCTATGACCTGGCCCGGACCCTGAATGTCTCCCGGATCGAGTTTGTTCCCATCACGGGGACCACCCTTGCCGAATCCCTCGACAGTGGTTACTGCGACATCATTATGTCCGCAGTCGTGGTGAATGCGGACAGGCTCGACGAGATGAAATTCACCGACCCGACCGTTACCGTCCACCTTGCGTTCGTTGTGCCGGACGGGAAAAAGGAGGAATTCACGCAGCTTGCTGACGTGAAGAAGATGGACGGACTGAGGGTTGCCGTGTACAACAACACAGCGCTTGTCCCGGTCGCAAAGCNNAGTACCCGTTCTTCGATGTGGCCATCATCCAGCCGTACGATTCCTACCGGATGACGTATGGGTACCCAATAGCAAAGGACAGCAGCGAGTCGTACCTCCTTGCGCTCAACTACTGGATCCGGATGGAGAAGGATTACGGGATGCTTGATAAGAAGTACGATTACTGGGTGCTTGGTAAAATCCCGGGATCGGCCGGACCCCGCTGGTCCGTGGTGCGAAACGTGCTGCACTGGGAAGCCTGATTTTTTTTAAAATCCGGGGCGCCCCCGGCGCAAACGGCCAGCAGTTGCACCGCTACGCGAGACCCGGCCAGCCCCGGGCCTCAGGGGAAACTGGGGGGATCCGACGGAGAATGCGAGCCGGGAGAATGCAGGTCCCGGTAAGCCCGGGTCCCGACCCCTTTATCTTTGACGGTTCGCCCCTCTCCCCGTGTATTTACGACCGGTTCACCGGCATCCTGCGTTCACCAACCTGCTGGCGCCACATTGCATAATACAAACCTTTCTGGTCAAGAAGAATCGCGTGAGAACCGGTCTCAACAATCTTCCCCTGCTCCAGCACGTAGATCACATTCGCATGCATAATCGTCGACAACCGGTGAGCTATCAAAAGGGAGATCTGGTCCCTGCTCATGGAAATATTCCTGATGGTATTGGTGATATCCTCCTCGGTTAACGAATCCAGTGCAGACGTTGCCTCATCAAAGATCAACAGGCGGGGATGGCGCAGCAAAGCCCGGGCAATGGAGATGCGCTGCTTCTCCCCGCCGNNATTCTCTTTAATTGTTCCAGCGAACAACTGGGCATCCTGCGCCACAAAACCGATCTGCCGCCGTAACGGATTATACCGTATCTGTGAAGAGGGATGACCATTGAACCAGATCTCCCCGCTCACCGGACTGTATAATCCCAGCAGGAGCTTGACAAGCGTAGACTTGCCTGCACCCGAAGGCCCCACAAATGCGATCGTCTCACCGGTCTTTACCCGAAAAGAAATCCCGTCAACGGCATTAAAATGTGCAGTCTTATGATGAAACACGACATTTTCAAAATGAATATCCCTCAGCTCATCGATCTCAATCGGATTTTCCACATTTTGTTCAATGGGCTTCTGCATCAGCTCATCGAAATATTTTACGGACGCTTCAACCTCATTATAACTGATAATGATACTGCCAAGATCCTGCAAAGGTCCGAAAATGATAGTCGAGATGAACTGCATCGAGATCAATTCCCCGGTCGTTAAGACTTTCCTGAAAATTAACCAGAGGAGTATGAACAATATCGACTGCTTAAGGATGGCAAGCGTCGTTCCCTGCAGGAACGTCAGCAGACGAATCCTTTTTACTTTTATCATCTCCAGGTTGAAAATTTTCAGGTTATTGTCCCATATTCTTCGTATCTCGGGATAGGTCAGGCCAAGACTTTTTACGAGCTCGATGTTCCGGAGGGATTCCGTAATCGCCCCCGATATTTTATAGGTTTCAAGATTGATCGACCGCTGCGTCACCTTGATCTGTTTACTCAATAACCCGGTGAGCGTCCCGAGCACGACAATACCTACTATAAAAACCGGTATCAGCAGCCAGTTCTTGGTAACCGAATACACGATAAGAAAACAAATCCCGACGACAGAAGAGAAGACAACATTGATGAACAGATTGATGAATACCTGGGTATCGGCCCTCACGTTCTGCAATACCGATAACGTCTCACCGCTCCGTTGTTTTTCATACTCATCATAGGTTAAACGAAGCGTCTGCTGCAACCCGTCATTGAAGATCTGCATGCCAAATTTTTTTACAGCCAGTCGTGAGAAATAATCCTGGAACGCTGATGTAATCTGGGCAAGCACGGCAACAGAGACCGCTACAGCCAGCCAGAACAGCACCCCTTTGATCAGGAGCTCTTCCGGGCTGTTCGCCGGATTTAAGGCATAATCATCAATAATCTTTCCAAAAATAAGCGGATCGACAAGGTTCAGCAGCTCACTGATGCCTGCCAGAACGAGTGCGACAACAATCAGCCATCTCTGCGGCTTCAGATACTTCCAAAGGACACTCATTTTTGTTGGATAATGACGTTAATCGTTGTGGTACCCCACATAATAATTGTGCACATTCTGTTCCGGTTTATTATGCATTTTATTACAGAAGGCGAATCGCTGAGAACGGGATATAGGAAGAATAGAGAATAAAGGTATTGTTTGCCAGCGTAAAGGCTCGTCCCATCCCACCCCCTTCCCTCCCAAAAAACGACAGGCTGTACAGAAAAATAATCAACCTTCACAACAGAAGAGTGTGTCATGACCCGGATGCCGGTAAAGACCGTGCCTGTTGACGATGTGACGCTTGCGTACAGGGAGTATGGTTCCGGGTACCCGGTTGTTTTCATCAATGGACTGGGGTCAACGATGGACATGTGGAACCCCCCGGTTCTCGAAAAAATTTCTCAGCATTTCCGGGTGATCATCTTTGATAACCGGGGTACAGGATATTCAAGCGCATCGGAAAAATCATTCTCCATCCCTCTCTTTGCCAAGGATACCGCAACCCTGATGGATGCGCTTGGCATCTCCTCTGCCCATATCATCGGTCATTCCATGGGATCTTCCATTGCACAGGAACTTGCGCTCAGCGTTCCGGCAAAAGTGACCCGGCTCATCCTGGTTGCCGGCACCTGCGGAGGAACCGAATCAGTACAGATGCAGGCGGAGACTCTTNNCACGGATAAGAGCGGGACAATGCAGGATGTCGTCAACCGGATGTTTTCCCTGCTCTTTCCTCCATCGTGGCTTGCTCTCCATGACCCTGCCAGATATTGTCCAAAAATAGATGAGGCTCCGGGGAATGAGATTGTGGCACGCCAGGCAGCAGCGTTCTTTGCATGGACGGGATCATTTTCCCGCCTCAGGGACATTCGTTCGCCAACACTGGTCGTCGCCGGGACTGATGATGTGATTGTCCCTCCCATAAACTCCCGTATTCTCCATGAGCGGATCGCCGGCTCGGATCTCTTCGAAATCCCCGGTGCCGGTCACGGCCTGATGTACCAATGCCCGGACCGGTTCTGTGAGTCTGTGCTGGAGTTTCTTGATCGCTGAAATCCTCGTAGCAGCTGGTTTATGGTTTCTCGTACAACCGTCATTTTGTGGGGGAGTAAAAAAAAGTCTAGCACCTGACGCAGTAGTACCCTCCGCGGAGATGGTGCCTGGTGAAGAGCTCGCAGGCAGGGCAGAAACAGCCGATCTCTTTCATGGATGTGGCTGAGGATCCTCCGCATGCGCAGAAGAGTTCGGTAGGCTGGTATTTTTCAAGAGAATGACGCTTGTAGTTCTGGCAGTTTGGGCAGTACTTCCGGCAGATTTGGCGGTTCTCTTCGGTATTCTCGACAACAGGTTTGCTGGAATTAAACATGCACTAGTCAGGTTTGTGGGGATGGATAATAGATCTTTTTATGTTGGTTGTCCGGGGTTACTCAAAAAAAACCGTGCCGCTCACGTATCATCCCGCCGTTTTGACCCTTGACTGATGTTCCCGTCCCACACTCCCCGGCTCCGTCCCAACGCACGGGCCCACAGCTGCACAGTCACTTATACATGGGAAATCCGATGTATATGCCGAATAATTCTTATTCTTTTTTAAAATTGACATCCGTACTTTGTGCAGGGACATATCCTCTCATACATACCGATAAAATTCATCGATATCGACTTTAGCCAGCCTGAGCACACCCCGCAATGTTCCCGGTTTTAACTCATCATGGAGAGGAATAACCGTTCCAATCTTTCCTTCAGAACTCATTTTAGAGAGCCGCACATGACTGCCGGAATGACCGGTTACAGAAAAGCCAAAGTTATTGCAGAGAATCCTGATGGTTTCTTCACCGGAAACCGGTTTAAGATGTGGCAACCGATGACACCTCAAAGGTTGTCAGGATTGCCCGTTTCTTTTTTGTCAGAGGAAACTCTTCAAGATACAATTCGGTTGCCTCTTTGAGGTTGCTGACCGCCTCTTCCACGGTTTTGCCTTGGCTGATGGTTCCTACTTCGGGACATTCTGCCACATAGGTGTCATCCTCTTTGTGAAGTACTGCGGTAAATGTTACCATACGATTCTCCTGAATCAGAATGGGTTGTCCAATCCTAAAACCTTTGTTGAGGTCCTGACTGATTCACAAAAGCGTCCCTCTTGCGATCATTTTACGTCGAGCCCTGTCCCCATGCACCGGCCAGCCTCATCCCGACGCACCGGCCTACAGCTGCATCACTCCACAAAAACCGGACAGGACAGGACAGGCCCGGGCACCGNNGTACTGCCCGAGTTTCCCGTCAAAATGTGATGCCCCGATGTACATGACGGTCCTGGTTTCTGTTGCAGCACTGATACCGGTTCTCATCGCATTCTGGATGGAAGGCTCATCGACGCCGTTCAGGACAATCTCATAGACAGACGCCACACCTTCCGGGACCAGCGAATCGGGGATACGGTGCTTTAAGGTCGGGCACCAGCGATGACTGGTGCTTGCCGGCATCGGGAAACGGTAATTGGTACATCCCACTTTTGAACCGCTCGCAACAATACCCCCGGGAAAACTGGTGATGACACCCGGCATCCCGGTTATTTTATCCCGGGCCGCTTCAGCGCTGGCAAGCGCCGATGGCTGGTCTTTCCCCATCACCAGGAAGTTGCCGCCGGCAATTCCCTTCACGGTCCCAAACCGTTCCTCTCCCACATAGTCGCCTG